>JAICLA010000006.1 GCA_025927695.1 Terriglobales bacterium
TCCGAACGTGTCGAATCCAAATGTCTCGAACGCTCCGGTCTCTGACGCCACATACACCATCACCAATCACGGCAACACTAGCAGCTCTTATACCGTGAAGCTGGTAGGCGACGCGCCCAGCGCTCCATTGCAAATCATTATCAGCAAGCCCTACAGCAATCCAACTTCGGTGAACTGCCAACTCGCTGATCAGCAGAACAACATCTTGCTAGACAATGTGAACAGCGCGGTTGTGCTGCCTCCGACGAATCTCAGTGACCCGTTGATCACAAACCCCAATATCAGCAATCCCACGGTCGCGCTTGCACCAGGGGAGAGCGCACTCATCACCATTCGCGGCATCAACGTGACGTTGGAGCAGATGTCTCAGATCGTCGGGCAGATTGCTCCGGTAGTCGTGGCACAGGCGCCGAATACCAACGATCCTACGAATACGCCGCCGGTCGCCACTCCTTTCTTCATCACTACTTCTTCGCAACTGCCCACCGCTACTGCTGGACAACAGTACTCAACACCATTGTCTGTGGTCGGCGGCACTGCGCCTTATAGCTGGGCGGTCGTCTCTGGATTCATGCCGAAAGGATTCGTGCTCACGCCCGGCCGAAGTTCCGCGACGGAGTTCATCGCGAATGCCGCTCCTGGCTCAAACGGACCGGGTACCTACAACTTCACCGTACAGGTGACGGATGCGTCCGCTGCGACCACCACCAAGCAGTTCACCGTGGTGATGAATAATCTGGGCAACTTGTCTTTCGTCAGTCAACCTGCGGCATCCACTGTTGGCCAGGCTATCTCGCCCGCCGTGCAGGTGCGTCTGCTTGATAACACCGGCGCGCCAATAGCGACGTTTCCGGTGAATCTCGCCCTAGGCAACGCCGGTTCCAATCCTGGAGGCGGTGTCTTATCAGGCACAACTTCTGTACTCACGGATGCAACTGGCATCGCGACGTTCCCGAACCTGTCGATCGATCAACCGGGAACTGGCTATAACCTCATTGCGACCGGTCAAAACCTTACGCCTGCGACATCTGCTCCGTTTGATGAGAGTGTTGCCGTCACTCCATTTGTAGGCCGCGCCACTGACCCAACGGGCGATAGCTCTGGTGCGGATTTAACATCCGCAACCGTCAATACCAGTGCGGACGGAAACGTCACATTGTCTGTTCGCTACGCTCCCGGCACGTTCAGCGGAGCTACTACGGAAGCCGACTTCTTGCTGGATACTGACCAAAAGACTGTAACGGGAAGTCCCGGTTCAGACGCCGCTTGCCAAAACGATGCCACTGTATTGGGCACAGATTACCTGGTCATTATGCAATCCAATTTCGGCAATAACACCGCGCACATATACAAGGCGACGGGCGGTTGCAATCAATATCAGGAACTGGGAACAGCGTCGGTGACTTTGGCAAGGGATGGGATGGACGTCACGTTCCCACTCTCAATGCTCACCAACACTGCCTCTGCCACCACTTCTGGGCCGGCTAGCAGCGGCCCTTGGAATTTCAAGGTAACGACTGATAGCAGCATAGGGAATGGAGCATTTTCAGGCTTGCAGGATGTAATGCCCGATGTCGGGTTTGTCGATTCCACGACCTCCGCCGTGATAACCGGAGTCGTGTTCAGCGGCAACGCTGCGAACCCGACCATCACCATCTCCGGCACAGGATTCGGGACCGCCCCGACCGCAACGACTGTCGGTTTTCCGGACTTTACTGGTTTCGATTATGGCGATGCGCTTTACATCGAGGATTTCTCCAATAATCCGCAAGCGTTCAGCGCGGGACGCGGTCTGCCGAATAATGCACAGCAGCGGGACTTTATTGGTCTCGTGATAGTCAGCTACACGGACACTTCGATCACTTATCAGTTAGGGTCGGACTATTCACTCTCTTACTATCCAAGCGGCCAGTACGCCTTGAATGCGGGTGATAGCTTCAATGTGGTTGTGGCAGGCGGCGCGTCATTCAGTGGAACAGTGTCCTACAACAATGTAGTAATCCCGTGATCTGCCACTAACGAAGGCGCATGTTGGGACTTAAGCAAGGGGACCCGCTCATTTAAGGGGTGGCGCGTTTGCGCGCATCCTGGATCATTTGATCGGGGTCCCCCTTTTCTTTTATCGCCAGAAAAGCTTTATAAGACTGCGACGCGTTTGGGCTACCCAGCCCTTCTTGCGCACGTCCCCGATAGTAGAGCACTGGGGGATATAGATGGAATGTCGGCGACTCGTCCAGGAACAGCGCTGTGACTTCGCCGCGGCGCTTGGTACAGATCTCAAATTGAGCGTCCGCTTCAGGGTAGGCTTTCGCCTCGACATACGCTCGACCAAGATCGAAGTGTCCGAGCCAAGTGTCGCTGATCTTTTGCGCTTCCTGAAAGCTGCGGACCGCATCGCCGGCTTTGCCGGTTTTGAGAAAAATCTCACCCTGTATCACCTTGGCGTATGCTTGCGGATCAGCTTCCAGCCGTGCAGAAAGTGTTTTCGCGATCTTGCCCGCATCCTCGATTTTTCCCGCAGCCAAAAAAATCCGTGCCGCGGAGATCACCACAGCATCGTCATTGCTTAATGACACCGCCGCCTGTGCCTCGGTGGAAGCTTGCGGCGATTTTCCAAGCGACAGAAGTGCGTCGCCCATGGCGATGTGTTTCAACGCCGCCGCCCCTTTGTCCCCTGCTGAAAGATCTGTGGCTATCGCGGGGGTGAGAATAGCGATCGCTTGCGTCGCCCGGCCTTGGTAGAGAGCAACATCCGCCAGTGCGAGGTGTGCGATCGAAGCGCTCCTGGCATCGAGCGCTGCCATTTTTTTGAATGTGTCAGTCGCCGCGTCAGGTTGGTCCAGTGCAAGCTGAGAAAGCCCCATTCCTACAAATGCAGTGGGGTAGGTAGGATTCAGGTCAAGGACCGCCTGCTGTTCTTTGATAGCATCCTCGAACTGGCCCGCGTACATTGCATACAGCCCCACGTTGTTTCTCTGGGGCACGTTCTTAGGGAAGATCTCGATCGACTTGCGGCCATACTCGAGCGCCGCATTCATGTCGCGCCGATAAAAATAGGCAAGCGCGAGATTAGCAATGCCGACTGAATCTGACGGATACTCCTTGACCAGCGCCGTCATCTCCTCGAACGCCCGCTGAGGTTTGCGCGCCGTGAGATAGTAACCACCGCGAGTGCGATATTTTTCGCGGTCGGTCATCCGATCCATCCGCTGCAAAGCAAGCTTGTAATTCTCTTCGGCGAGGTCGCGCTTTCCTTCGTTCTGGTACACCACCGCAAGGCCTGCGTAGGCCCGCCCCATGCTGGGGTCCAGTTTGATGGCCTTCTCGTAATGTCCTATAGCCTCATCGTATTTGCCGGATTGTTGCGCTGCGAGCTGCCCTTGCGCGTACTCATGCGCTGCCTCCAGCGAAGAGGCAGTGTAAGTTTCGTTCTCCAACGACGTGTTAATGTGCTGGTCGCCAAGGTCTTTGCGCAACTTGTCGGCAATACTGGTCACTGCGGGCAAGACTCCGCCTTTATCCGACACCTGCGCAGTCTCAATCGCGACCTGATGCCCATCAGTGGCGTCGACTGCTTTGACCTTTAGAAGGTACTGACTGCCCGATGATTCGATGGAACCGCTAAGCACCAGATTGATGCCTTCACGAGCCGCGATCAGTTGAGCCAATGAGTCGTCGATGGCGGTGCTGCCCGGCCGGATCTGTGCACCGATCTTGTGCGCTTGATTGCGGCTATAAGAAGAGATGAATGAGGCGCCTTCCATGGCCACGCCTAATGCAGGTTCCAAAGTCTCTTCGAAGACCGAGTCCGATGTTTTATTGGAGAAGTCCGCGATCAAGACAGTTATGGGTTTGTTTGGCGCAACCGATGTAGGATGCACGTGCCACATCCGTCCCACCGCCAGCAGGATCGCAATAACAACACACGCGGCAACAATCCCTATCGTGCCGCGTGACACTGCTCTAGGCGAAGTAGGTTCAAGCCGCACGGCAGCACTTGAGGGCAATTGCACAAATGTTGAAGCCCCACCCCGCCAAGCCTCGAGGTCCCGGACGATCTCCGCGGCACTCTGATAACGATCCGCAGGCAGTGGCTCGAGACACCTTCTCACCATGTCACTTAGCACAGGGGGAATGCTGGGATCGACTTCCATCGGGGGGACGGCGCGTTGCTGGCTGCGCTTTACCAGGCTGGCGATTGCGCTGTCGGCTTCGTAAGGGCCCTTGTTTGTGAGCAGCTCGTAAAAGATGATGCCCAAGGTGAAGAGGTCGGAACGCGAATCAAGTTCTCGCCCTTGAGCTTGTTCGGGTGACATGTACCGCATGGTGCCCAGCAGCGTACCCGCGACTGTGAGACTTTCCGTCTCCGCCGAGTGCGCGAGACCAAAGTCCATAACGAGGATCCGACCATTGGTTTGCCGGATGATGTTTTGTGGCTTGAGATCGCGATGGACCACGCCTTCGCCATGTGCGGCTTCGAGGGCGCGGCTCACTTGTAGCATGATCTCTACGGCCTCATGAATGGGAAGCTTGCCACAGCGCGTAACGTATTTGTTTAAGTCCTCACCCTGGATGTACTCCATGGTGATGAACCGAAGTCCCGCATCCTCACAGAAGTCATAAATGCGGATGACATTTTTGTGTGTGACCTGCCGCGCTACGATGATCTCCTGCTTGAACCGCTGCAGCACGAGCGGGTTATCTGCCAGATCGGTTCGGATCGTCTTAATGGCAACCGCGCGTCCGAGTTCACGATCTTGCGCTTTGTACACCGCGCCCATGCCGCCCTGGCCAAGAAGCTCAAGAACCTCATACCGGTTTGCAATAACGCGCCCTGCCTGCAATCGGGGAAATTCATTGGGAACACCGGAGCTACTAGCCGTGCCAACGGCAGCGGACGTACCCGAGCTGCTAGGAACGAACGTTTCCTGCTCGTCCAACCGCTTTTTGGGTCCGTCAGTCATAGCGTATCTGCGCAGTATATCTCGCTTTCTTTGTGAAAGGTGAGCACTCAAGTTACTTAGAGAGCTGAGTTTAGTTGATTTGTACTAGAGTTTGGCCCACGGATGCTACGCGGGACGGCAGTGGGCGGGCTGGCACCCCCAAGCCGGCCACTCTCACAACCAGCAGTGGGCTCTCCCTCATCTAGCAAAGGGTGCTGTTCAGATTGAGCTCGATTGGCCGATGAAGGACTCTAAGCAAGGGCGGATCATTCGCCTCCAACCGCACAACACCATTGAATATGTAAGCCAGGATCGCACCGTGCTCGCTACGGGATTAGATGGGTGTGTCTCTCCTCACCCTGACCAGGGATTATTTGTCTACGAGACCCGAATGGTCAATCAGTACAACTATCGTTTGAGCGGTGAACCGTTCTTCTCAGTCGCACTTTCCAACATCGAGCAGCATTCGTGGATGGGCTATTACATTCAGACTCCGCCAGAGCAACGCGGGGATGAGCATGCCAGCGGCTACATCTCTGACATGTCAGAACACACTATTGAATTGCGCGTCACGCGATCCATTGGCCAAGGAGTTCACGAAGATCTTTACCTAACGAATCACACGCAAAAACCGTCAGCATTAGAATTGCAGATCGAGATAGACGGTGACTTCATCGATCCCAAAGAGGCATATGCAGGGCGTAAACAAAACGGACGCATAACGCGAGAGTGGCGTGAGATCAATGGGATTCACGAACTTTACTTTGATTACGTGGCTGAGAATCATTTTTCTCATCAAGGCCATTCAGGCACTGCCCGAATTCATCGCGGATTGGCCTATCGCATCGTGAATGCGCCCGCCGAGCCGACGTACACCAATGGCGTGATTCGCATGCAAGTCTCCCTCGCTCCTCACCAGCAGTGGCACGCTTGTGTTGAGTTTGTTCCGTTCATTGAGGAACAAGAACTGCGGCCACTCTATGACTGCGCCGCACTCACATCGCGGGCAAACTCGCTCGATCACCGGAGTGACATTTACCTGAGCAATGCCGCCATTTTCTCCGCGCCGCACTCTGAAGATCTCTCCCATGCGGTGGTTGAAACACTGGAACAGGCCAAAAGCGATCTGGCGGCACTCCGCCTATTTGATCTCGATCACGGCCCAGACGCGTGGATCATGGCTGCCGGCCTGCCCAAGTATCTCGCGCTTTTCGGCAGGGACACTCTTACAGCTGCATGGCAGGCGGCTATCTCCAGTCCACAGATGATGCGGGGCGTGTTACAGGAATTGCCGCGCTGGCAGGGAAGCGTCATCGATGATTGGCGTGACGAGCAGCCGGGAAGGATGCTGCATGAGGCGCACACGGGGCCGTTGTCCGCGCTGCGCTCCAATCCTCGAACGCGCTATTACGGCTCAGCCACCACGAGCAAGTTTTACCCCACCGTTCTTGGTGAACTCTGGCACTGGACCGGCGATAAAGAAATGGTCGCGTCTCTGATCGAGCCCGCCCTGCGCGCTGTTGAATGGTGCGATGAGTACGGAGCCTTCATGCATGACGGCTTTTATTCCTACATGACGCATTCTGAGCAAGGCAACAAGAACCAGGGCTGGAAGGATTCAGGCGATGCCATTGTGCACGCTGACGGTTCGCAAGTGAAAGCTCCCATCTCGACCGTGGAAGAGCAAGGGTTTGCTTACGCTGCCAAACTTCACCTGTCGGAAGTTCTGTGGTGGTGCGACCGTAAGGACGATTCTAAGCGGCTGTTCCATGAAGCTTCGGAGTTGAAGAAACGGTTCAACGATGTGTTCTGGATGGACGACGAGCAGTACTTCGCCATGGGTTTGGGGCCGGACCGCAAGAAGATCCGCTCGATCACTTGCGATGCCGGCCATTGCCTCACTACCGGCATCATCGACAGCTCGCGCGCGGAATGTGTCATGCGTCGCATGATGCGGCCTGATCTGTTCACCGGATGGGGGCTAAGAACGCTGTCGGCAGACCACCCCGCTTACGATCCTTTCAGCTATCATCGCGGCTCAGTCTGGCCGGTGGAGCATGGAAGCTTCGCCATGGGTTTCATGCGCTATGGCTTCCATGATGCAGTGAACGCCATTTCGCGCGGCATCTTTGATGCTGCGGCTATGTTTGATTTCCGCCGGTTGCCTGAAGTCTTTTCCGGACACCAACGCGATGAGCAGCATCCATTCCCGGCGTTGTACGCCAAAACTTGCTGGCCGCAAGCTTGGTCAGCGTCTTCAGTATTCACGTTGGTACAAGCGATGCTCGGCATCTACCCGTACGCGCCACTCGATATCTTGATCGTAGATCCTAATTTGCCAGACTGGTTGCCCGAGATCACGATCAGCAATCTCCATGTTGGTAAGGCTTCTGTGGACATTCGCTTCTATCGCAGAGAAGACGGCAACAGCAGCTATGAAGTGTTGGACAAGCGCGGCACACTCTATGTAGTTCGACAGCCCAGTCCCTGGTCACAAACGGATGGAAATGTTGAACGCTTGGTAGATATGCTTGCCAGCGTCGCGCCGGGCAAGCACTAAGGCCACAGGCGTTGTTTGTAAACTTAAATCGTTCATTTACTCCACGGCGCGCGGACGCTGATTCTCCTCACAGAACCTTGCGAACCCGCAAACAACCTTACGTTCGATCCGTCTGCTGGTCGGCAAGAGCCAAACACTTATTCTCCATTGTCATCCTACTTTCTGGGATGTTGCATGCTGCCAAGTCGAACAAGCGTGTCAAACGAGACCACGGTGCGCTAAAGAATTCAGACATCGCCGAGCTTTTGGCTCTCAAGGCTGAGACCGCGAAGATGCCAGCGCAAAAAGCGCTTCGACGTGCGTCAAGGCGGGCTCTGATGTGGCCCGAAGAAGCGGGAGACATCGTCGGGTCAGGGCGTTCGCTGACCGAGCTTACCGGCGTTGGTCCTTACATAGAGCGAGTGATTAAGGATTGGATCGAAAAGCCATCGACTTTGCCGACACCTCCGCCCGTACGGCGCAATTTTCTTACCTACGCGGACACACAAGTAATCCTTGCCAAGAAACCGACATGGTTGATGGGCATTAAGGGAGATCTGCAAATGCACACTACGTGGAGTGATGGTGAAGGAACGATCGCGGAGATGGCAGATGCAGGTGTGGAGCGCGGCTATGAATACATCGCCATCACCGACCACTCGAAAGGATTGAAGATCGCCGGAGGAATCACGGAAGAGCAAGTACGGGAACAAGCGCAAGAGATCGCTGCGGTCAATGATTCTCTCATGCGCGATGGCAAGCGATTGCGAGTGTTGCGCTCGATCGAATTGAACCTGAATCCGCGCGGGGAAGGCGATATGGATGAGAACTGTTTGTCTGAATTAGATATTGTCGTCGGCTGCTTTCACTCTTCCTTGCGTGGAAAGCAAGATCAGACGGAGCGGTATCTGGCGGGTTTGCGAAATCGCAGTATCAACATTCTTGGGCATCCTCGGGGGCGCATCTACAATTTCCGCTTGGGATTGATCGCAGAGTGGCAGAAAGTGTTTGATCTTGCCGCAGAGTTAGATAAGGCTGTAGAGATTGATGGTTATCCGGACCGCCAGGACCTAAGCATCGACCTTGTGCGCCTGGCAAAGAAGAGCGGTTGCAGGATCTCGCTCAGTACGGATTCACATGGACCTTCACAGCTGCGTTTCATCGAGTACTCGGCGGCAATTGCGCTGAAAGCGGGAATCCCACCTGAGCGGATCATCAACTGCATGAGCCGGGATGAGTTATTGCAATGGGCGCGCAAAATCAGGCAGTAGTCGTGTCCGGCTAGGCCTTCAGTACATCATCCTTCGTGGCCAACATCTTGTAGATGACCGGATTGACGAATGAGCCCAGCAGAAGCCGCGATATAAGTCCCGTCACGATCACTAGTGCGAACGGCTTCTGCGTATCAGAGCCGATGCCAGTGGAAAGCGCTGCGGGCAAAAGACCCAAGCTTGCGACTAGCGCCGTCATCATGATGGGGCGCAAGCGAAGGATAGATGCTTCTCGCGTCGCCGCGGCGATGTCCATACCTTGAGCGCGCAACTTGTTGATATACGAAACCAGGATGACGCCGGTCTGCACTGAGACACCTAACAGAGCCAGCAGTCCCAATCCGGACGAGACGCTGAAGGGAGTGTTGGTAAGTTTCAATGCTACCAGCGCTCCGACGGGCCAGGTCAGAAGCACGCCCGCAGCGATTGCGATAGGGAAGCGGATGTTGCCATACAGCGCGAAGAGAATGAAGAAGATCAACAGCACGGCAAGCGGGCCCACAACTGATAGTTGCGATTTGGCCTCAAGCAACTGGCTGTATTCTCCTGTCCAATCCAGCCAGTAACCTTGCGGCAGCTTAACGTTCTTCTTCACCGCCTCTTGGCCATCTTGAACCGCTCGCGCCAAGTCCCGCCCTTCGACGCTGTATTGCACTCCGATGTACCGTGAATTGTTCTCGCGATAGATGAATGAAGCGCCCACACCTTGCTGGATGTCCGCCAATTGGTTGAGTGGAATCTGCTGACCAGCCGGTGTGCCGATGAATAGATTGCCGATCTCTTGTGCGTTGCTGCGATACTGCGGCCGCATTCTGACTACAAGGTCGAATAGTTTTTCGCCTTGCACGACTTGTGTGACTGCTTGCCCGCCCACTGCAGCCTGGATCACCGCTTCCACATCAGCGACGTTGACGCCGTACCGGGCGATCTTGGCGCGGTCCACTTGGATCAGAAGTGTGGGCTGGCCGATCTCTTGAACTGCGGTCAACTCCGTGAAGCCCGGGACTTTCTGCAACACCTTCTTAATCTGCAGTGCTTTGTCCTGTAACACGTTCAGATCGCTTCCGTAGATCTTTACTGCAAGGGCGCTTTTTAAGCCGGTGAGCGCTTCGTCAACGGCGTCCTCCGCGGGCTGCGTGTAGTTGAAGATGATGCCGGGGAATGTCACGAGCTTGCGGTTGATATCTTCGATCAATTCCTGTTTGTTACTGATCCTGCCGTCCCACGCTTTGTCGTCGTATGGCTTGAGGCCAACGTAGAATTCGCAGTTGAAGAAGCCGGTGGGATCGGTGCCGTCGTCAGGGCGCCCGAGTTCAGAGCCAACCACCGTGACTTGCGGATAAGACATCAGAATGTCGCGGATCTGCGGCGCGATCTTACTGGACTCTTCAAATGAAATGGTCGAAGGCATGGTGGCGCGTACCCATAGCGCGCCTTCGTCGAGGTGCGGCATGAATTCGCCGCCGATAAAGGGGACAAGCGCTAGCGAAAGCCCAAAGATGATGATCGATACAACGAGTGTGGTGCGGCCATGCTTTAGGCACCAGTCGAGCTGCCTGGCGTAGAGATTCTTCAGCCAGTTGTAGACCTTATTCTCGCGCTCGTGAACACCCTTCTTGAACCAGTATGAGGCGAGCACAGGGACGATCGTCAGTGTGAGGACCAGTGAGCCCGCCAAGGCGAACGTCATAGTGTCCGCCATTGGGTCAAACAGCTTCTCGGCGGCGCCGGTCAGCGCATAGATCGGGAGAAAGCCGGCGATGATCACGGCGACGGAGTAAAAGATCGGCCGATCGACATCTTTCGCCGCAGCTAATATCACCTGCTTCAATTCGTATTCTGTGCCTGAGCGCTCAGACAGTTCGCGATAGATGTTCTCGATCATGACGACGGTGCCGTCGATGATGATGCCGAAGTCTATGGCGCCGATGGAGAGCAGGTTGGCGGAGATGTCATGCAAGTGCAGAAATACGAATGCAAACAGTAGGCTCAGCGGAACCGTGATGGCTACGATCACCGCCGCTCGCACATTGAACAAGAAAAATATCAGCACTAGCAGCACGAGCAACATGCCGTGAACCAGGTTTCGTTCAACGGTATCAGTGGTGAGGTGGATCAGGCTGCTGCGGTCGTAATAGGGATGGATCTTTACATCTTTGGGAAGAACGGTATTGTTCAGCTGCTCTGTCTTCTTCTCTACATCTTTGAGGACGGTCTGCGCCTGTTCTCCGCGGCGCATCAGGATCACGCCTTCAACGGCCTCGTCGTTCTTGTTGAAGCCGAATTGACCTAGGCGAGGAGCGTGCCCAATGACGACTCTTCCGACGTCACCGATCGTGAGAGGCACTCCGGCGTTGCTGCCTACGACGATGTTCTCAATATCTTTTGTGTCTTTTACGAGACCGATGCCGCGAACATAAAAGAATTGTCCGCCTTGCGAGTAAAAGCCGCCACCGGCGTTTGAGTTGTTAGCGGTCAGAGCCGCGATGACCTGGGGAACCGTCAGGTGGTATCCATACAAGCGACCAGGATCAAGTTCCACTTGGTACTGCATCGTAGTGCCGCCGAATCCGGAATCGTCAGCCACGCCCGGGACCGCGCGATATCCGCGCGACACGACCCAGTCATCGATGGTTTTCAAATCTTGGGGCGAACGATCGGGGCTTTCCAGCACATAGCGATAGATAAGCCCGCTTGGACTGAACAAAGGAGAGACGTCCGGAGTGACACCGGAGGGCAGTGTTATCCCGGCGAGCCGTTCAAACACAACCTGGCGCGCAAAATACGGATCGGTGTTGTCCTGGAATGTCATGCGCACGGATGACAGCCCATACAGCGAGATGGAGCGCTCGACCACCAGATTCGGGGTGCCATTCATCTCTACTTCGAGCGGCAAGGTGACGAGGCGTTCTACTTCTTCAGCGTCGTGCCCGTCCCATTGAGTGACGATCTCGACCATCGGAGGAGAGAGGTCGGGATAGGCATCGACCGGCATTCTGCGGAACGAGATGATGCCGGCGATCGTCACCGCTGCGGTGAGGATCAACACCAGGAACCTGTTTTGCAAGGCCAGCCGGATGATTTTATGGATCATTTAAATCGTCACCTGGAGCGAAACCTTTCTCACTGCTGCAAAGAATTTGCGAATTGCAAGAACAACGCGCCATTCGCAACAACCTGATCTCCGGTTTTAAGACCGCTCTGCACTTCTGTGTTGCCGGATGCACTCGGTCCGGTTGTTACCTGCCGGCGCGCAAATTGCGCGTTGCCTTGTTGAACGTAGACATACGGTTGGTTCTCGGCGTCGCGCAGGATCGCACTGTCAGGCACGGCTATCACGTCTTGCGCTTTGCCCGCATGGACAGTGGCCACTACGTACATGTCTTTCTTGAGCAAGTCGTGAGGATTCTCAGTCACGATGCGCGCTTGCAACGTTCGCGATGTCGCGTCAACCGATGCGCCGAGGAACGAGATCTTTCCTTTGAAGACCGTGGGATAAGCCTCGGTCTTGATCTCGACTTCGTCGCCAACATGGATGTATGCGAGATCGTGTTCGTAAACATTGACCATCACCCAGACCGTGCTCAAGTCTGAGATTGTGAAACATTGCGTGGTACCCGCTTGCAACAGCTGTCCTGGTGATACCAGCCGCTCCACAACTTCACCGGAGATGGGTGCTAGCACGGGGATCTTCGGGGAGGTTTCCTTTTCGACCGATTCGGCTTTTGGTATACCAACGATCTCTAACCCTTGCGTGCTGGCTTGCAGATCTGCACTTGCCTGATTCTTTGCCGATTCCGCGTCTAGCAGATCCTTCTCTGAGATCGCGTGGTGGTCATAGAGGTCTTTGGCACGGGCATAATTTTTGTCAGCCACGCTGGAGGCGTCGCGCGCTTTAATGTATGCCGAGCGAAGCTGCGAAAATTCAGGACTACTGGCGTAGAGCATGGGTTGGCCGCGCTTTACTTGTTGACCCGGCAAAGCCAGCAACTCAACCACAGGGCCGCTTACTTGGCTTATCACCGGCGTAGTGTGGAAAGCGTTGTAGGCCACTGTGCCGGTCATGTTCTGCACGCGATCCATACTGGTCGGTTTGACTGTTACGATCTGCAAATGCTGCAACTGGTCAGCAGGAATGGTGAACAGGCCGCTGTCAGCATGTGTGGGGGACGTTTCCGTTGGCTGATTCTTTTCCCCGCAGCCCGCAAGTAAGAGGGCGAGCGAAAATGTGGCGCAACAAAGCGCCAAGCTCGTGCGAATTCTCACAATGTTAAAAAGGTTCACGTTCATTTTCCTCATGGCAATTTCCTGACGCCCGTGGCTTGTTTCAGCTGCTCCAGCGCGAGCATGTAGGCGGCTACCGCTTGCCGGTAAGCAAGTTCAGTGGCGCGGTAGCTGCGTTCAGCATCAAGAAAATCAAGCAAGCTGGCTGCACCTTTCTTGTAGGCATATTCGCTGATGTCCTTGGACTCCTGCGCGTTCTTCAGATAGCCGGAGTCATACAACTCCACGATCTGCTTGTTCACATTCAGCGCCTCATAAGCGTTGCGAACATCCGTCATTACCGTTTCGTTAGCTTCGGTGAAGGTCTCTTCCGCCTGAGTGATAGCAAATTTTGTGCGAGCCTTTTCGCCTTGGTTGCGGTCAAAGATCGGCAGCTCGATGTTGAAAAACAGCGATCCGGAACTGGAGCCCGCCACGTGGGAATAATTGAATGAGCTGCCGAGGTCGCGCTTTCCATTGGCGATCGCCAGGAGGCTTTGGCTTTTCGCGGCTGTCACGCCTTGCTTTGCCGCCAACGCATCCGGACGTATTCCCAAAGCCTTGGCTTGCAGGTCCTCAAGGCTCAGGTTTAAAGGCTGGTATTTGAGATCGCCGGCCAAGGCGAAATCAGCCGGGACCGCGTCATATCCCACAAGTTGCCGCAAGGCGTTCATTGCCTGAACTTGGGCAAGCTGGGCAGCGGAATAATCATTTTGAAATTGCAGCATCTGAAGGCGGATCTTTAATGCGTCACCTTCGCTGATAGCACCGACCTTCAACTGGTAATTAGCGATATCGACGGTCTGTTTGAAGCTGTTCAAATCTTCGGTCGCCAGTTCGACGTTCGCTTTAGCCAGCAACGCCGCAACGTACTGCTGAGCTACGTTGAATACGATGCCGCGCTCGCTGTCGGCTACCTGGTATTCAGTCACCGCGGTCTGGTCTTTGGCAGCTTCTATGCGGCGCTTGCGTTTGCCTCCGCGCTCGAAGGTGTACCCAACACCGATGTCGAACTGCTGAAGCTCGTCCAAGTTTTCTGCGGAGAAGGCATTGGGTGTAAACAGTGGCAGGAACTGGGAATCCCAAGAAAGAACGGGATTGGGCCTCAATGCGGCGGTGATCTCTTGCGCTTTACTTTGATCGATGGTGCTCTTCGCGGCCTTCAATGCATGGTTGTGCGCCAGGGCCAGGTCAATGGCCTGGTCCATATCAAGCGTGACCTTCTGCTGCGCGGCGGACGGGAGAGCCACGCAGAGTAGGCACAGCATAACAACTGAGGGAAGCCGGGACGAATTCCCCGCTCCCATTCTTATGAATGAACCGCGCAAAACGCGATGCAATCGACATGCACGCATGCCGGGCACCTCCGAACTGTTGAGAATTTAAAGCGAGCCTGTGAGAAGTGCTAACTCAGCGGAGGAGGTCGGATGAAGAGGGAAAGTTCAGCAGATTGAGCCCGCGGAAATACATTCAGCGTGTGCGCCCAAGCGGCCACCTGGGCCGGAGGAACAAAGAGGGAAGCCTGCGTTATTGCGATGGACCGGGTCGAATGTACGACCGTGCAGACAGGACAGTGGCTTTGTGCATAAGCCGATTCTTGCGCCGCGTGCGTGTGAAAGGTTTGTATCAGCAGCAGGCTAGCCAACGCGAAAAGACACAGCAGAAGCGCGGCCCTGTTAGGCCGGTACGTTTTCGCAGATTGGCTTTGCGGGTACACGTTTACCTGCGGCTATTCTAACCGATAAGTCAAATCGGGACGATTTACTTAATGGGGGTCGGCCGAATCTCCGCTGAAACGCTGCATTTTCGGCTTCGTGGCGGGTCATACGCGCTCTTTACTGTTTGTTGTCAATCGGGTACGACGGCTGTGGCTTCGATCTCCACTTTTGCCCGCGGCTCGATCAACCCTTTGACTTCAATGACCGACATCGCGGGAAAGTGTGTTCCCATGGCATTGCGATACGCCTCTCCAATTTTTGTCTGCGAGGCTAGGTATTCGTGTTTGTCAGTGATGTACCAGGTCATGCGCGTGATGTGTCCGGGCTCACCTCGCCCGGCTCGCAATACCGTTAACACGTTTTTCAGAGCCTGTTCGACTTGTTCGGCCAGATCATCGCTTTCAAATCTTGCCGTCAGCGGATCCCACCCGACTTGCCCTGCAATGAATACAACCCTACCTCGCGAAGTCATGCCGTGCGCGTAGCCTCTGCCGCGCGGCCAACCTTCTGGAGTGAGGAATCTTTCATCGCTCATCGCGTTTCGCTCCTGTTCTTCCCGGTACTCTGCCGTAAGACATAACGCTGGATCTTGCCTGTGTTTGTTTTCGGTAGTGCGTCCATGAACTCTACTGCGCGCGGATATTTATAGGGCGCGATCTGTGACTTCACAAAATCTTGAAGCTCATGTGCCAGTTCTGCTGACGTTGCGATACCCAGTTGTGGGACGATGCACGCTTTTACGATCTGTCCGCGCTCTTCGTCGGGGACGCCGATGACCGCACATTCGGCCACCTTGGGATGAGTGAGGAGCACAGATTCTACTTCGACGCCGGAGATGTTGTAGCCTGACGAAATGATCATGTCATCCGTCCGTCCCTGGAACCAGAAGTATCCGTCGGCATCCATGCGATAGGCGTCGCCGGTCAGGTTCCAGCCGTTCTGCACATATAGTTGTTGGCTCTCAAGATTGTTGAGATATCGGCAGCCCGTGGGACCTTGGACTGTTAGCTTTCCCACCGTGCCGATGGGAACATCTTTTCCGTCTTTTCCCACCACGCGGGCGCGATATCCCGGACACACTTTGCCGGTCGCACCAGGACGCATATCTTCTTCTGACGCACCGATGAATATATGCAACATCTCCGTGGAGCCGATGCCGTCGATGATGCGAAGTCCAGTTTCCTTAAGCCACGCTTCGAAAGTTGCCGGGGGTAAAGGCTCGCCTGCGGATACGCATTTCCGCAGAGAAGAGACGTCATAGTTTTTTACGGACTTCAGCATTCCTCGATAGGCGGTAGGAGCGGTGAAGCAGACGCTTGCGCGATTGTCTTGAATGCCTTGCAGCAGATGAGCGGGCGTGGTCTGCTCTAACAAAAGAGTAGCGGCACCTATGCGCATAGGGAAAAGGATAAGTCCGCCGAGCGCGTATGTGAATGCCAGTGGCGGTGTACCGCAAAAAATGTCATCACTGATCGGCTTCACGATGTGCTTCGGGAAACACTCCGTCGCTGCGATCAGGTCACGATGGAAGTGCATCGTGCCTTTGCTGCGTCCAGTTGTCCCGGAAGTGAAGGCGATGATGGCAACGTCATCGGCAGCGGTATTGCAGTTGTCGAATGTTGTGGCCTCATCGGCGGCTTGTATCTCGAGAGATTCGCGGCCGCCATTCCCAAACAACACAACTTTTGAACCCGTCCAATTCCCGAAAGCTTGTTTGCATTCCTCGGCCACACGATGATCGCAAAGGGCAAGATCGATCTTTGCCGTGCTGGCAATATGTGTCAGCTCGCGCGAACGCAGCAACGGATTCGTATTCACCACAACTCCGCCGGCTTTGATCACTCCGAACCAACATGCCACCAGCATGGGGTGGTTGAATCCGCGCAGAAGCACGCGATTGCCAGGTACTAGGCCAAAATGATGCACCAAAACATTCGCGATACGATTTGCCGTCTCATAAAGCCTGCGATAACTCCAGGTACCCTCGGCGTGCAGGTACGCGACGCGCTCGCCCCATCCTTTGCCTATAGCATCGTCCAGCAGGGTGCTGGCGCAATTGAGGTGCTCGGTCTGGCAATCAGGGATTCCGGTCACATCGATCACCGGCCACATATCGCGCGGAGGCAGTGACTCGGCGCAGAAAGTATCTACGTGGGCCGAGCGCACGGAATTAGCTGTGGTCTTCACCAATGTCAGCTCTGACTTTGCTTGGCCGCGCCTAACACCTGGCCGGCGATTATCAGTTTCTGGATCTCGCTGGTGCCTTCATAAATGCGCAGTGCGCGCACTTCGCGATACAACCGCTCCACGGTCGCGCCGGCTATCACTCCTTTGGCGCCCAGCAATTGCACGGCGTTGTCCACGATCCATTGCGCTGATTCAGTGGCATGGAGTTTCGCCATTCCGGATTCGCGGTTGATGCGTTGTGTGCCAGTGTCGCGCAACCAAGCTGCTCGATAGACCAGAAGCGCACTCGCATCGATGCCTGTCGCCATATCCGCGATCTTTGTTTGCGTGATCTGGAAGGCTGAGAGCGGTTGGCCAAATGCAGTGCGTTCGGTAGTGTGTGTGATCGCTTCATCGAGCGCGCGGCGCGAAAACCCGAGTGCTGCCGCCCCTACCGTCGTGCGAAAGATGTCCAGCGTACCCAAAGCTGCATTCATGCCCTTGCCAACTTCTCCCACGATCGCGTCAACGTTCACCCTGCAATCTTTGAGTCGAACTGTTCCTAGCGGGTGTGGCGCCATTACTTCGATCCGTTCGGGTATGTTTAGTCCGGGATTGTTGGAGTTCACCACGAGTGCGATGAATCGTCGCTCTTTCTCTTCTGCCATGCGACAGAAGACCACATAGTGGTCAGCGATACCCGCGTTGGATATCCACGTCTTTTCGCCGTTGATGACAAAGTGATCGCCGTCACGGCGGGCGGTGGTGGTCATTGCGTTCAGATCAGAGCCAGCCTCTTTCTCTGAGATGGCAAATGCTCCGATGGTTTTACCTGCGGCGATATTCGGAAGAATCTTTTTCTTTAGTTCATCTGAGGCGAAGAGAGTGATTGGACCAATGCCCAATCCCTGCAAAGCGAAGCAGAACTCTACTAATCCGGAATGCTGCGCAAGCGCTTCACGGATCAGGCAGAGGGACCGCACGTCCAGTGCTTCATGAACACCTCCGAAGGCTTTCGGTACCACATACTTGAGCCAGCCTGCGCTGCCCAGAATCGATACGACCTTCCGGCATGCCTCATCAACCGGCAGACGGTGCGAATCTTCGAACAATGTTTCATTCGCGTCGCACCACGCTTCAATATCCGCGGCGAGCTTGCGATGCGAATCGTCAAAGAACGGCCACGCGAGATAGGTCTTGTCTGCCACGGTCAGTTGCCCTCAAACACCGGTGTCTGTTTTTTTGCGAATGCCACATATGCGCGCTCGAAGTCCGCAGTATTCATGCATCGCGCTTGAGCTTCGGCCTCGGCGTCGATGGCTTCCTCGATGCTCATGTTCCATTCTTCATTGAGACAATTCTTGGTGATGGAATGGGCGATGGTGGGACCACTCGCAAGGGAATGCGCCGTGGCGAGCGCTTCTGCTCGCAATACATCAGGGTTCACGACTCTGTTGAAGAATGCCCACCGTTCAGCCTCTTCGCCGGGCATAAAGCGACCCGTATAAAGCAGTTCTGACGCACGGCCGTGTCCGATGATCCGTGGCAAAATAGCGCACGCCCCCATGTCTGCACCTGAAAGCCCGACGCGAACAAACAAAAAACCGACTTTGCTGCGCGCGGTTCCGATACGCAGATCGCTGGCCATCGCCAGAATCGCGCCCGCACCGGCGCAAATTCCATCCACCGCCGCAATGATCGGCTGCGGACACGCGCGCATGGCTTTCACAAGGCTGCCGGTCATACGGGTAAATGCTAAAAGCTTGTCTGTATTTTTCTTGGCGCGCATCTCCACCAATGGGCCGATGATCTCATGCACATCGCCGCCGGAACAGAAATTGTCTCCCGCACCTGTGATCACGACGCACTTCACTTCCGGAATATGCTGCAGCCGCCGGAATGTATCTACCAATTCACCGTAGGAGTCAAAGGTGAGCGGATTCTTCTTTTTCGGACGCGACAGAGTGATCACCGCCACGTTGCCTTCTATCTGCCACAGGAAATGTTTCGGAGCGATCTCAGAAGCGTTCATGACATCTCCTTCTCGGCAGTGCTCTGCACCGTGTCACGCAAGCGTCCGATGAGTTTGTGCAGTTGCTCGATTTCAGCATCTTTCATGCCGGCAAACATCTGCTCGATCCATTGACGGTGACTGAGAGCCATCTTTTCCCAAGCTTTGCGGCCACTGCTCGTCAGGCGTACGCGCTGGCTACGTCGATCGTGGGGAAGAGCATTGCGGCTCACAAGCTTCTCTTTGACGAGTCGTTCCGTTAATCCGGTGAGATTGCCATTCGTCACCATCAGCCGTCGTGAGAGTTCACCCATCGTGAGTCCCGCGTCGCCCACCGCGTCTAATTGCGCCAGCATGTCAAAACGTGGGAGCGTGGTCTCGAATTCTTCACGGAGTCCGCTTCGCACGCGCGATTCGATCAGGTTGGAGCATTTCAGCAAGCGCAACCAGAGGCGCAGGTATGAGTCCGATCGCTGCCGGGATGCGGAGGCGCGTTTCATTTCATCACCTCGCCGCCCGCCACAACGATCGCCTGGCCGGTGATCGCGGAAGCTCCCGGCGAACACAGCCACGCAACCGCATTGGCAACTTCAGCCGGCTCGATGAACGAACCTCGCGGGATCGTGCGGACGATCAGATTCCTCGCTTCGTCTTCAGTCTTGCCGGCATCCATCAATTTCTTGATTCCAGCGTGCGACATCTCGGTATCGGTGTATCCCGGGCAAACCGCATTCACAGTGATCTTCGTCTTCACCGTCTCGGCAGCAAGCGCACGCGTCAAGCCGATGATGCCATGCTTTGAGGCGCAATAAGCTGCAATCGTCGAATATCCTTTCAGTCCGGCAGTGGACGCTATATTAATGATGCGCCCTTCGCCCGTCTTCAACATGCTCGGAATCACTTGCTGCGTGCAGAGATAAGTCCCCGTCAGATTCACGGCGATCATTCGGTCCCACAACTCGCGCTTCATCTCGACAAATCGTGCGGCTTCAGCTTGTCCAGCGTTATTGATCAAAATATCAGCTTCGCCGAATGCTAGTTGAGCTTTCTCGAACGCAGACCGCACGGAACTTTCATCGCTGACATCACAGACGACTGCGGCCGCTCGAACGGCAAACTCGGATGCCAACCTCTCCGACTGTTTTTCCAGACGAGCCAGATCGCGCCCCATTAACGTAATATCAGCGCCGAGCCGGGCCAGGTCTTCGCTTATCGCCGCACCAATGCCGCGGCTGCCGCCGGTCACGATCGCATGCTTGCCCTTCAGGTAGGCCACTGTGTCGCTCATTGTGTGCCTCGCTTGATGTTACGTTCGAGCTGCTGCTTTCCGGTCAAATACTGTGGCGGCCAGTATTGTGCGTCGTAGCCGAGTTCAGCTGCGGCATGCAAAGTCCAATGCGGATCGCTAAGATGTGGCCGCGCTAACGCGCACAAATCTGCTCGTCCTGAAGCGATGATACCGTTCACCTGGTCCGCATTGACAATGTTGCCGACGGCGATAGTCTTAACTCCCGCTTCATTACGAATGCGATCACTGAATGGTGTTTGGAACATCCGTCCATACACCGGTCGCGCGTCGCTCGAAGTTTGACCTGCAGAAACGTGGATGATGTCTGCTCCGGCAGCGGTGAATGCCTTGGCTATTTCTACAGCGTCGGCGACTGAGATGCCATCGTCCACCCAGTCAGTGGCAGATATCCTTACCGACACCGGCTTATTCGCGGGCCACACTTCACGCATGGCGGCAAAAACTTCAAGAGGGAATCGCAGCCGGTTCTCAAGCGAACCGGCATATTCATCATCGCGTTTGTTGCTTATAGGTGTGATGAAACTGGAAAGCAGGTATCCATGAGCGCAGTGCAGTTCGATCATGTCAAAGCCGGCCTCGACGGCCATTCGAGTAGAGCGAATAAAATCAGCTTTCACTTTGTCCATGTCTGAGCGCGTCATGACTCGCGGCACTTGCATGCCTTGACGATAGGGAATTGCCGATGGGCCGATCACCTGCCAGTTTCCGGAATGCAGTGGCTCGTCCATTCCCTCCCATGCGAGTTTGGTCGATCCCTTGCGACCGGAGTGGCCCAGCTGCAGACAGATCTTTGTTTGGCTGTTGGCATGAACAAAGTCCACGATGCGCTGCCACGCCGTGACGTGCTCTTTCGAATACATTCCGGTGCACCCTGGCGTGATGCGCCCTTCGGGTGAGACGCATGTCATCTCTGTCATGACCAAGCCCGCGCCACCCATGGCGCGGCTGCCAAGATGCACAAGGTGAAAATCATTCGGCGCGCCGTCCACAGCGCAGTACATATCCATCGGGGACACCACAATGCGATTCTCCAGCTTCATGTCGCGCAAAGTGAATGGCGTGAACATGGGCGGCGTGTTTTCTGCGCGCTCCGTGGCGACACTGGCTTTACTTGCGAACCACCGCTCCACGTTGGATAGATATTTGCCGTCACGCAAGCGTAAGTTCTCATGGCTTACGCGCTGGCTCCGAGTCAAAAGACTATAAGTGAATTGTTGCGGGTCAAGATGGATGTACCGCTTCACATTCTCAAACCACTCCATCGAGTTGCGCGCGGCATTCTGCAGGCGTAAGGCCTCGGTCATGCGTTCGTCCTGATATTTCTGCAGCGCCGTGGATAGCTCCCGCTCTTGCGTCAGGTACTTCGCCAGTGCAATGGCATCTTCCATCGCTAGCTTGGTTCCCGAGCCAATAGAGAAGTGCGCGCTGTGTGCCGAATCACCGATCAGCACGATGTTTTTGTAAAACCATTTCTCGTTACGGACGAGGGTGAAGTTTGTCCAAGGCGACGCTTGGCGAGTGTCATTGCCGATCAACCGGTGGCTTTTCAGCCAGTGCGCGAACATCTTCTCGCATGCTGCAATAGTTGCGCTGGTATCCATGCGATCGAAACCGGCCGCGCGCCACGATGCTTCATCGCATTCAACGATGAACGTGGAAGTGTTCTCATCAAACCGATAGCAATGTGCCTGGAACACTCCATGTTCATTCTGGACAAAATAGAAGGTGAATGCATCGAATCTGTAGTCTGTGCCTAACCAAATGTATTTGGCTTTTCGAACATCGAGCTGAGGCTTGAAGTGCGCGGCAAACTTCTTTCGGATCACGCTATTGATGCCATCCGCGGCGACGATCAAATCCGCATCTTGCAACCCCAGCGCCGTTAGATCTTCGATGTCGCGGACGGGCGTCTCAAAGCGCATCTCGACGCCCAGCGCTCGCGCGCGTTCCTGCAAGATGTTCAGCAGTTTCTTGCGTGCTATGCCGCTAAATCCATGTCCTCCGGACGTGACCTTCTCCCCTTTGATGAAGACATCAATGTCGTCCCAATGCGCGAAGTTTGACGTGATCGAGTCGTAAGTAGGCAGGTCGGCTGCACGAAAGTTCTCTAGCGTCTGGTCAGAGAAGACCACACCCCACCCGAAGGTGCTGCCTGCGGCATTTCGCTCGACTACGGTGACTTGGTGGTGGGCGTTTGCGCCTTTGAGCAAAAGCGCGAGATACAGGCCCGCCGGGCCTCCGCCGATGATGGCGACTTTCACGCCCACAGCATACTCCAAATCGATAGTTTATGCTTAAAATACTTTGCTAATGATGGTCGGACGCGAGCCGTGCGGTTGACCGATTCATCCCTCTTGCGTATAAAGAGTCCACTCAAGGTGTACGGGAAGGCGGTGTAAATCCGCCACTGCCCCGCAACTGTAAGCGCGAAGAGCCGGAACATATGCCACTGGGCTTTCCTGGGAAGGCGTTCGGGTTCGAACAAGCAAGACTCGCGTAAGTCAGGAGACCGGCCATGAGCTTGCCTTTGGGCGATCGGCTTCTTGGGAGAGCTGACGTGCAGACTAAGACGCGCGTCTCTTCTTGCCGTTCCCCAGCAAGTAATTTCCGAGGGGAACATCACAATGTCATCTCGCTCTCTACGCCTGCTTCGTAGGCTCGCCTTCACGTTTACCTTCACACTCGCTTCAGTAGCTTTTGCGGCCAACGGCATTTCCGGTCACATCCTTGATCCACTCGGCGCTCATGTGGCGAATGCGAGAGTGGTTCTTATCTCAGGTGGTAAGGAAGTCAGCAGTACGGCTTCTGATTCGGATGGCGGGTTCTCGTTTACAAACATAGCCAGCTCGCGATACACGATCCGGGCTTCTGCGGCCGGATTTGCATCTGCTGAGAGTTCGCCTGTGATGGTCCATGCCGATGGAGAAGCGTCTGTCGATCTCACTCTCCCACTTGGCGCCATTGCGCAACAGATCGTGGTTACCGCTACAGGCACTGATGTTCCGGAATCGCAGGTGGGCGCGTCAGTGAATGTGATCGGCGAAAAAGATTTGGCCGGCCGGCTTGCCGCGTTCGATTCATTGCGCATTGCCTCCGGCATTCAGGGCGTACAGACGGGCGGGCTCGGCGGCAAAGCTTCACTCTTCGTGCGGGGCGCCAATTCAACGTCAAATAAAGTCATCATCGACGGCGTTCCTGCGGACGATATTGGCGGAACATACGAGTTCGCGAATCTTGGCGCAAGTTCGCTTGGTTCCGTCGAGATCTTCCGTGGTCCCAACAGCGTGCTATTCGGGTCGGATGCGATCGCAAGCCTTGTCAACGTGACCACTCGTCGCGGCATCACGGCGACGCCGCAATTGGAACTTACTGCCGAAGGTGGGACGTTCGGAACTTACGACTACTCGGCTAATCTTAGCGGGGCGTATCGCGCGTTCGACTACTTGTCAGAATTAGCACGCGTGGATTCGCGGAACAACATCCCTAATGACGCATACCACAACGTCACATTTGCAGGAAACTACGGATGGAGTCCCCTGGCCTCGACTGAACTTCGTGTGAACGTAAGACGGAATGTGTCGAACGTGGGTCAGCCGAATGAGTTCGACGCGTTCAAGATCGCAGACGATTCGTACCTGAAAGAGCAGAACACGTTCATCAGTGCGACGCTTCAGAACCAAACCGCTGCACGTTGGCACAATCTTATTCGTTACGGTGCGGCGCGCATCTCGTTGCAATCGGTCAACCCTACACTGAGCGGAATTCCGTTTGACCCCTTCGGTTTCGGTGCGAATGGTATTGGCCAACCGGTAACGCTTTGCGCTCTTGCCGGCTGCGCATCCGGACAAGCTATCCTCGACTTTGCAGGCACGTATCCCAGCTACTTCGATTCGCTCACCAGCCGCGATTTCCTGCAGACGCAGTCTGACTATCACTTCAGCTCGCATCTCACAGCATTGTTCGGCTTCCGTTATGAGAATGAACGAGGAATCACAAACTCCGCGTTCTCCTCAAGCAGCACTTCACGAGACAACTTCAGTTACACGCTTCAGGCGCAAGGCGACCTATTCCGACGTATTTACGCGACTGCCGGCGTAGGGCTAGAGAAGAACGCTATATTCGGTTTCGCGGGCACGCCGAAAGTTTCACTGGCCTATTACCTGGCGCGGCCTTCAGACGGAACATTCTCTGGGACGAAACTGCGGTTCAATTTTGGCAAGGGAATCAAAGAGCCGAGCATCTTCAACGAGACGTCCTCGCTCTTTAATATCCTCACGCAAAGCGCACCCCAACTTATCTCGCAGTTTCATTTGAGTCCAACGGGGCCGGAGCGCAGCCGTAGCTTTGATTTTGGATTTGAGCAAGGCTTCTTTGGCCGGCACGTATTGCTGTCACAGACCTTCTTCCACAACGTCTTCTACGACCAGCTCGAATTTGTCGACAAGACCCTTCTTCCCGGTCTCGGCGTACCTGCGGCAGCTGCGGCGGCACTGCCATTCGGCGCCGCCGTGAATTCACTGGACTATCATGCTCGCGGCGCAGAGATTGGATTGCGACTTGACCTTAGTCACGGCTTGTCCGCCACTGCTACCTACACGTACACGGCCGCGGTCGTCACCAAATCATTCAGCAGCGATAACCAGTTTCCTTCATTCAACCCGGCTTTCCCAAATATTCCCATCGGAGGATTCTCACCGCTCGTCGGCAACCGGCCATTCCGCATCGCGCCGCATGTGGGGTCGTTTGGAATCGTATATGTGCACCAGAAACTTTTCGCCAGTTTGACCGGCTATCTCTCCGGCCGACGCGACGACAGCACCTTCCTTACCGACAGCTTCTTCGGCACATCCCTGCTTCTGCCGAATCGCAACCTCGATCCTGCCTACCAGAAGCTCGATCTGCACGCCGCGTACAACATCAGTCGTGCGGTTCAGATCTTCGGTACGGCCGAGAACCTCCTGAACCAGCGATATGACGCAGCCTACGGTTTTCCGTCGCTTCCATTTACGGTTCGTGCGGGGATGAAGTTCACCATTGGCGGCGAAGGCTGGAGGCCAAAATCCCACTGACGCGGTAACGAACCTCAAGAAGCATCGTCAAATGCACGGGCACCCCGGTGCCCGTGCGCCGTTTGACCGCAAAGATGCAGAAGTCGTATTCTCGGCAGTCTACTGCTACTCGTCTCTTAACCGTTTTGATCAGTCAGGAGATCCCCATGTTACGAAGAATCGTTGTTTTCGCGGCATTGGCAGCCTGTTTCACGATGGCAGCCGTTGCGCAGACTACCCAGCCATCCATCACACTTGATGAACTACTCGCCAAGAACTTGAAAGCCCATGGCGGCGCAGACAAGGTGAATGCCATCAAATCCGTCCGCATTTCCACTACTGTTGAGTACGCTCCGGGTGCCGATGCTCAATTCCTGATCGAAGTCGTAAGACCAGACAAGGTCCACTACGGATTCACCCTGCAGGGCATGACGCAGAGCCAGGGGTATGACGGAAAAACGGGATGGGGCAATGATCCCTTCGATGGCAAGCGTGACCCAGAACCTCTCGGCGAAGATGATCTAAAAGACATTCAAGAGCAGGCCGAGTTCGGGTTCCCGTTGGTCGCGTACAAAGATCAGGGCTACAAGATGGAATACCTCGGCATGGAGCCGGTGGAGGGAAGCGATGCGTACAAAGTCAAGATCACGCTTCCAAACGGCGACGACGTCACGTACTTTCTTGACGCTGACTACTTCCTTGAGATCCGCGAAGAGGTGAAGCGGAGGGTGCGCGGTGCAGAGCGCGAGATCGATACCAGCATTGGCAATTACAAAGAAGTGAATGGCGTGGAATTCCCGTTTTATTACGAGACCGGTACAAAGGGCAATCCCAACACGCAAAAATTCAGCGTGGACAAGATCGAGATCAATCCACCAGGCATGAACGACGCTTATTTCGCGATGCCGGAGAAAAAGCCGGCTGCTCCGCAAAAATCTGCTGACACGAAAGGCGGCACACATGAATAAGTTTTTCGTCGCATCCCTATTGCTCGCTTCGTCGTTCGCTTTCGGCCAGGCCGCGCCGGCAAACGATTCAGTCCGCGTTGATTCCAATCTTTTTTCTGGACTTACCGCCCGGAACATCGGTCCCGGCAGTATGAGCGGGCGTGTTGCCGCGATCGACGCTGTCTTCGTGAAAGACCGCCTCACTCTTTACGTAGGTTCGGCGGGGGGCGGCGTTTGGAAATCTGAGAACGGTGGCACGACCTTCAAACCTGTCTTTGACAAATACACGCAATCGATCGGCGCGGTAACTATCGATCCCAGCAATCCGAAGACCGTCTGGGTGGGGACGGGCGAGTCATGGGCGCGCAACAGCGTCTCCGTCGGCACTGGCATTTACAAGACCACTGACGGTGGCGATACATGGCAATTTGTCGGGCTTCCCAAGTCAGAACACATCGCCCGTATCCTCGTTGATCCCAAGAACGGCAACACCGTGTATGCGTGCGCCATGGGCCATCTTTGGGATCGCAGCGAGCAGCGCGGCGTCTACAAAACGCTTGATGGCGGTAAGTCGTGGAACAAGATCCTCACCGTGAATGACGACACCGGCTGCGCGATGCTCGCCATGGATCCGCAAAACTCCGGAACGCTTTACGCAGCCATGTGGCAATTCCGCCGTAAAGCGTGGACATTCAATTCCGGCGGACCCGGCAGCGCACTCTTCAAAACGACTGATGGCGGCTCAACTTGGAAGAAGCTAACAAAGGGCCTGCCCGAAGGCGAACTCGGACGCATCGCAGTCGCAGTAGCGCCTTCAAAGCCGAATGTTGTTTACGCCGCGGTCGAAGCCAAAGATGGCGCGCTCTTCCGTTCAGATGATGGTGGTGACACATGGAACCGTCTCAGTTCCACGTTGTTCATGGTGTGGCGTCCGTTCTATTTCGCCAATCTGTACGTCGATCCTAAGAACGAGAATCGCGTCTACAAGGTAGGTGGCAGTCTTATCGAGAGTGAAGACGGCGGCAAGACCTTCAACAGCATCGCCGGAAGCATCCATGGCGACTTTCATACTATGTGGATCAACCCAAATGATCCCGAGCGGTTCATCGTGGGGGACGATGGTGGCCTGGGCTCTACTCAAGATCGCGGCGCGCACTGGCAGTTCTTTGCCAATCTTCCTGTCGGCCAGTTCTACCACGTGAGTTATGACATGGCGCGCCCGTACAACGTGTACGGCGGCCTGCAAGACAACAGTTCATGGTTCGGACCGAATACTTGGCCGGGCGGCACAACAAATAGCATGTGGGTGAATGTGTTCGGTGGTGACGGGTTTTGGGTTTTTGAAGATCCCTCCGATCCGAACTACATCTACGCTGAAGCGCAAGGCGGATACATCGGGCGCGTGAATCGTTACACGCATGAAACGCGCGACATTCAACCCACCCCCGCCGCAAATGAAAAGAAGTTTCGCTTCAACTGGAACACGCCTATTCACATGAGCCCGAACGAAAAGGGCACCATATATATAGGTGCGCAATACCTCTTCCGCTCGCGCGATCATGGCAATTCGTGGGAGAAGATCTCTCCAGATCTCAGCACCAACGATCCCGAGAAGCAGAAGCAGGAGGAGTCCGGCGGTATCACCGTGGACAACTCCGCGGCAGAAGAAAACACCACCATCTACACCATCAGCGAGTCACCCAAAGATGGGCAGCTCATCTGGGTTGGCACGGACGACGGCAATGTGCAGATCACTCGCGATGGCGGCAAGAATTGGACGAACGTGATCAAAAATGTTCCCGGTCTTCCCCCTAACACCTGGGTCACGACGGTAGAAGCCAGCCGTTACGATGCAGGGACGGCTTATGCCACTTTCGACAATCACTACGTTGGTGACATCAAGACTTACGCGTACAAGACCACCGACTACGGTCAGACATGGCAACCGCTGGTGGATGACGACTCAGGCGTGACCGGCTGGACACACGTGATCAAAGAAGACACCGTCAACAAGAATCTGCTCTTTATGGGTACAGAGTGGGGATTGTACATCTCAATCGACGGCGGTAAGCAGTGGGCAAAGTTCAAGGGAAAAGATTTCCCTGAGAATGTTGCCGTGAATGACATTGCCGTCCAGCCGCGCGAAGGCGACCTTCTACTGGCCACGCACGGTCGCGGCATGTGGGTGCTCGATGACCTGACACCCTTGCGCGAACTTACGCCGGATACGCTGCAAAAAGATGTCGCATTCCTGGATTCGCGACCGGCAGTACAAAGCATCTTGCAAGGTTATGGTTGGCCGGATGGCGAGATGAACTATGTCGGGCGTGCAACCACGGATGGCTCGTTCATTACGTACTATCAGAAGCGCCGTCACATCTTTGGGGACCTCAAGCTCGAGGTTTACGATTCCTCCGGCAAACTCGTCTCGAAACTTCCGGCCAGTACGCGCAAAGGCATCAATCGTGTTGAGTGGTCGGAGCGCATTCCCGCTCCGCGCGTTCCGCCCGCCGCCACTGCCGCGTTCGCGGCATCGCAAGGGCCGCTCTTGATGCCCGGTACTTACACGGTAAAGCTGCTAGACAACGGCAAGACCTACACCTCTCAGGTCAAGGTGGCTGCCGATCCTTTGTCGAAGGCTACAACTGAAGATCGGCAACTGCAGTTCGATACGTCGATGAAGATCTACGCGACGCTCGAGCGGATGAGTGATCTGGTCGATTCCATGCTCTCAGCGCACGCGCAAGCGCAGGAGATGGCAAGCAAGCTGCCGCCTACTGATGCAACGCGCAAACGGCTGGAAGCTCTCGCGGACTCTATCGACACCCTTCGTTCCAAGATCGTTGCTACCAAAGAAGGCGGCGCAGTTACCGGCGAAGAGCGTATCCGCGAACTTACTGCTGAACTCTATGGCAATGTGGCGTTCTATGAAGGGCGCCCCACGCAGACGCAGATCAATCGCGCGGCTGCGCTCGATACTGAACTCACCGCCGTAGTAAATGACTATGACGCGCTGATGAAGAAGGAATTGCCTGCGGTCAACCAGATGTTGCAGAAGAAGAAGCTGCCGGCGATCAAGCTGCCGGCTGCTGAGGCAAAATCTGGCGACTGAAGCTGAGTTGCATCACTTTGAAGAGACGCGGTTCGCCGCGTCTCTTTTTATTTGCCGAGCGCTTTGGAGTCGAACTCGAGCGACTGCGGTAGGTGCTCTGAAAAATATTGCACGTCATGCCCGCCGGGATAGATGTGAAACTCGTGCGGCACTTTGCGAGCAGTCAGCAATTTGTCCAGTGCCCGGGCGCCCGCGTCAAATCCGAAGTAGTCACGGTCGCCGCAGTCGAAGTATATCTTCAGCCCCTTGAGATCAGCCGTCTTTGCATAGGCGAACGGGCTCTGCCGTTTCCAGTAGTCGTTGTCGAGCGGCCGTCCAAAAGCGGTTCCGATCATCGTGCTCACGCTCGAGTCTCCCGCCCCTTTGGGCAGTTCTTCGATCAGCGCCGCGCTGTGCGCACTTACCGCCGCAAACATCTCCGGATGCTTGAACGCCAACCGCAACGCGCCGTATCCGCCCATCGAGATGCCAGAGATCACGCGGCCTTTTCGCGAGCGCTCCAGGTGATACTTTTTCTCCATTGCGGGGATGAATTCTTGCAGGAAGAAATCCTCATATCGAATCTTGCCGTCCTTAGAGTTCACGTAGAAGCTGCGCCCCGCGAAAGGTGTGATGATCACGAAGTCGCCTATCTGTTTTTCCTCGCGCAGATCATCTACCAGGTTCCAGATACCTTGCTTGAAGATTGATTCATCGTCCTGCCCTAAGCCGTGGAGGAGGTATAGAGCGGCATATGGTTTAGCAGCGGAATGTGCAGTACCGCTTGAAGCAGGAAAACCGTCTGGGAGAAGAGCGCAATAGTGCACAGACGGCGGCACAAACTTACTGGGAACTTTGTCGCATTCCACGCGGCTCGATGCGAAGCAAACTGTGGACAAAAGAAGAGATAGGCCGATCGCCCATCGAGCTCTAGTCATGCCGCAGGGCCTTGACCGGATCAAGCTTAGCTGCCCGCGATGCGGGGTAGAGTCCCGAGACCAGGCTCATAAACAGGGAAAAGGTCAGTGCTCCGGCCATAAGCCACAATGGCAAATACCAGAGGTTCTCAGTTGGCAGGCCTTGCCGCTGCAGGTAAATGTTCGTTCCGAAGTTTATTACCTTTCCGATGATCCATCCCAGCAGAATGCCCAGCGTGCCACCGAGCAGGCCCATCGCGCCGGCTTCAACAAAGAATAGCGTCTTCACATCGACGTCGCTTGCTCCGAGCGCTTTCATGATGCCGATCTCGCGGCGGCGTTCCATGATGGCCATGACGAGAGTGTTCATGATGCCCAGTGAAGCTACCGCAAGCGCGAGGCTTCCGAAGATGCCCAGAAAGATGTCCACGATGGCGAAGGCGCGCGTCAAAGCAGCCGATGCGTCTTGCAGAGAATAGGTCGAGAACCCGATCTTGCGGATGGCGTCTTGCAATTGCGGCACGAGACTAGCTTTTTCTGCGCGCACGATCAGCGTTAAGTAAGTCTTGCCTTGTGCCGGACGCATCATGGTGCGCAAATCAGTCGGCTGCACCACGTTCAGTGTTTCGGCCAGCGCAACCGGGATGTAAACACGTCCGCGTGATGCTGCGCGAACCCCGCCGTACGGCTCCTGATTCACCACGCCGATGATGTGCAGCTTCATCTCTTTTCGCACGACGCTGAAGCCCATCTCCGCTGGCGCCGTCGAGTCCGATGACTTTTCTCCTGCAGTTGCGTTAGGCACTTTCTCGCCATAACGCAAGACTAGATCCGTGCCGATCAACTTCTTCGCATCCGCGGGATCGATCTTCTGGTTGCGCGGAGAGCGCGGGTCCTCGGGCAGATCAAGCAACTCCCGGGCGAACTCACCCAGGATGATGGCTTCATGCGCATCAGGCCCGGAGAAGAACCTGCCTTGCAGATCTTCGAATGCTTCGCTCGCGTTGGATGAAACGGGGAGGGAAGCGACCGTGGTGAAGTGAGGCTTCTCCTCTTTGCCCGGCAGCGCGTAGCGCAATTCCGCGTTTAATCGGATCTCTGGATAGACTTCTTTCACTCCCGGTAACTTCGTTAGTTCTTGTCGTGCGGCATCGTCGAGGACGCGCGCCTCCGTCGGCTTTGCGTTCGGATTCGCACGGCGGTCTTCAAGGGTACTGAAGTCCTGCTTTGAGCCGACGATGATGTTGTCGAACAATCCAGACTTACCCAGCCGATTACCGAACATCTGCTGCAGTCCCGCGCCGAGTGACAACATTGCCACCAGTGACGCAACGCCGACTGCAATGCCGATGGTGGTCAGCGAATTGCGCAAAACGGCTTCGCGCAGGTTGCGTCCTGCGAGTTCGATGAGGTCATGTGCCTTCATCGGCGGACCTCCTGCGGTTTGTTCTCAGTCGAACTCAGCAACTTGCCGTCGCCAAGAAATATCAGCCGATTCGCATATCGCTCTGCAAGCGCGCGCTCGTGCGTGACCATCACTACCGTCGTTCCAAGAGTCGTGTTCAGCTCTTGGATCAAATTCATGATCTCTTCGCCAGTTTTGCTGTCGAGGTTTCCCGTGGGTTCATCCGCGAGCAACAGCTTCGGACGGTTCACGATCGCACGAGCCAAGGCCGCGCGCTGTTGTTCGCCACCACTCATCTCACTGGGGCGATGCGTCAATCGGCCGGACAGCCGTACCCGACTCAACGCCTCTCTCACGCGATCATCGCGCTCATGGCGTTCCACCTCAGCGAACCTCATGGGCAGTTCCACGTTTTCAACCAAGTTCATCGTTGGAACGAGGTTGAACGACTGGAAAACCATGCCCACGGTGAATCGCCGATACTTGGCAAGATCCTCTGAATTCATCTCAGAAAGCCTGCGGCCAGCCACATCAATGGTTCCCGAGGTCGGACGATCCAGCCCTGCGATAAGGTTCATCAGGGTAGATTTCCCCGAACCAGAGCTACCCAGCAGCGCCGCGAACTCGCCTTGCTGGACAGACAAAGAAACGCCGTCCACCGCGGGGATGACATTGTTTCCCATGCGGTAGTGCCGGCGCACGTCAGTTGCTATGATGGCGGGATTGTAAGATTCCACGAGTATCTTGATGTTACTACGATATTTGTTGCACAAAAGTTGCAGCAGCGGCGGTGACTCCCGTCGGTTACTTTCGGTCCGCTCTAAGGCGAATATCGGGCGACAAGGCTTACCAATCATTGCTAGGATTGCTTCGGTAAAAAAATCGGCAGATTCAGCAACTCACGCCAGAATTCCCGGTGAAATCTGCATCATAAGGTTCGGAGATAGCCTGCTTCTCCGAACCTAGCGGTATCAAAGCAAGAACGTTGCAACAAAATGCAACTGGGCTATCAATGCACATTAAATGTTTGTTGAGACCATGGCTCACGTAAAGCCGACGGAAGACCTCA
>JAICLA010000129.1 GCA_025927695.1 Terriglobales bacterium
GTCCAGTGAGCCGCATTGAGCGCAACTTGGTTGCAAATAATGGGGCGAGCGAGAGTCGGTTTTAAGAGAGTGCGGAATCGGTTCTTGAAGGACAGTTATCGCGGCGTCGGCTTGGTTGTGCGACACCTGCAGTGAGATCCCGCCGACGGCATTGATATATCCCATTCGGGCCATGTTCTCGTTGCAGAGAACGCATTCGATGCCAGCGAGTTCCAACTTCCCCTTGGCAAGAAGCGCTTCAGAGATGTCAGGAAAACGCCAGATGGTGATCCATGGCGGGTTCACGGAGTGATTCCGAAATGATGCAAGAAATGGCGCGCCCGGCAGGAGTCGAACCTACAACCCTCAGATTCGTAGTCTGATGCTCTATCCATTGAGCTACGGGCGCACTTGTGTGGGAATCCGCACGAAAGGAACTACTTGAAAAATATACAGGACAGTCGCATGATTCACAAGACGCGGAGGCCGGGGCGCGGTGGCGATCAGAGCGGAGAAATTTGTACGCGGAGGCACCCGGAAATTCTTACTCGCAGCAGGAAAAAAGTGCGCTGTGGAAAGCGTGCTGGAGAGATTAACTCTATTGTTATCAGCAGGTGTGCGGATGGCACTGGGGATGCATTAGGAAAGGGCAGACGAAGTGGCGCAGCATCAGGGCAGTCGGGAAAGGATTTCGGCCAGAGGTCTTTCCTGATTGCCCTTTTGCCTTTTTAGCGAAGAGCGCAAGCGGCGGCCAGCCGCTCTGGACGCCCGGAGAGAGCGAGCTTAAACCAACTGCACTTTTTCCTTCAGATCTAACCCGGCGCGACGCAGCAAATTCTCGACCGTCTTTTCAGTGAAGCGGGTAGCGTCGAATTCCACCCGCACTGTCCGCTCCTTCTCATCAAAGGTGATCTTGCGTATCCCGTAGACCTCACGGGTGCTGTTCAGGGCTTGAGCCTCGAGTTCGCCCGGCGGCGTTCCATACTTAAAGCAGACATCGACTGCGGTCATTCAACGTTTCCCCATGATTAGAGTGACCATTAACTATAAAGCAGGGTCAGCTCTCGTGAAAACTGCAAAAAGTAGCGCGTCAGGAATGAATCCTTAATGCCGCGCACCGCATCTCTAATCGGGAAAGGAGTATAGGGTACGGGGGTATACTATATTGATGACAAACGAACGTAAGGCCGTGGGCACAGATCCTGCCATCAAGAACTCGAATCTCAAACGGCTACGCCGCATCGAAGGACAGGTGCGGGGCATTCAGAAGATGGTGGAGCAAGACCGCTACTGTGCGGACATCCTCATGCAGGTGTCGTCTGTGCAGAACGCGCTGCTCGGAGTAAGCCGTGAGCTTATGAGAAACCATTTAAAGCATTGCGCCGCCCATGCTGCGCGCAAAGGTCCGCCAGAAAAAGCATCGAAGGTCTATGACGAGATCATAGATCTCATGTACAGGCATATCAAATGAACAAAGTCGAAACGACGCAAAAGCATATCGATCCGGTCTGCGGAATGACAGTTTCACCGGATAAAGCCGCCGGCAATGCGCAGTTCGAGGGCAATGAGTATTTTTTCTGCAGCAAAGGGTGCGTGCAGAAATTTGAGGCTGATCCGGCAAAGTATCTCGCGGCCAAGCCTTCGATGACGAACATGGCTGCTCCGCTAGTCTCGATCGGCATCGCGCCGTCAAAGCGTACTGCCAATCCCGACTCTGTTCCGAAGAGAACTGTGTACATCTGCCCTATGGATCCGGAGGTGCGGCAGGATCATCCTGGCGCTTGCCCGATCTGCGGGATGGCGCTGGAGCCGGAGGTGCCGACCATCGACTCGGATGACGGCAATGCTGAGCTTCGGCTGATGTCGACTCGGTTGTGGGTCTGTGCGGCGCTGACACTTCCACTCTTTGCTTTGTCCATGGTGGGTATGGCGCACCGGCTTCCTCTGAGATCTGAATTCATTCAGTTGCTCTTGGCGACCCCTGTTGTCTTGTGGGGCGGGCGACCATTTTTTGAACGCGGTTGGATCTCACTGCGCACGCTGCATTTCAACATGTTCACGCTCATTTCAATGGGTACAGGAACGGCATATCTGTTCAGCCTGATCAACGTAGTCGCGCCCGGGGTTTTGGGAACCTCGTCAGCTTCTTACTTCGAGCCTGCCGCGGTGATCGTGACATTGGTGTTGTTGGGGCAAGTGTTGGAGCTGCGCGCACGGCGCAAGACGGGTGACGCCATCCGCTCTCTACTCGATCTTGCGCCAAAGATTGCACATCTTGTAGGCCAAGATGGCGCCGAAAAGTCGCTTCCTATCGCAGAGGTTCGCATCGGCGAGGTGCTTCGCGTAAAGCCGGGCGAGAACATACCAGTAGATGGCGTGGTCACCGAAGGTGCCAGCGCGGTGAACGAATCCATGCTGACAGGTGAGCCATTGCCGGTAGAAAAGAAATCAGGCGACAAAGTTTCCGCGGGCACGCGCAACGAAACGGGATCGTTTCTGATGGCCGCTAAGCGTGTCGGCAGCGAGACAACACTGGCGCAGATCGTGAAGATGGTGAGCGAGGCGCAACGCAGCCGCGCGCCGATCCAAAAACTGGCGGATAAGGTTGCGAGTTATTTTGTACCCGCCGTGGTCGCGGTTGCAGTGCTTACCTTCACCGCATGGATGCTCTGGGGGCCGGAGCCGCATCTTTCAAATGCCGTGGTAAACGCGGTTGCGGTGCTGATCATCGCGTGTCCATGCGCTCTGGGACTGGCTACGCCTATGGCGATTATGGTTGGCACGGGTCGCGGCGCGAAGGCGGGGGTACTGATCAAGAATGCTGAAGCGCTGGAGAAGCTGTCTCATGTGCGCACCTTGGTCTTGGACAAGACCGGCACACTGACGGAAGGGAAGCCTGCGGTCGTTTCTGTGGTGCCATCTGAAGGTATCACCCCAGAGGAGTTACTGGGCATGGCGGCAAGCCTTGAGAAACAGAGTGAACATCCCATTGCGTCTGCTATTGTGCACGCCGCGGACAAGCGCGGAGTCAAGCACCTCCCAGTAACAAACTTTCAAGCAGTTCCCGGGCGTGGCATTACGGGAGAAGTCAATGGACGCACGGTCACCATTGGTTCGGCGTCGATGGCAGGCGAAGGCAGAGTAGTCGAAAGTTCGGTGTCCGCGCAAGAAGCGCAACTGCAGACGCAAGGCGCGACCATCGTGTACCTGAGTTCTGGCAATCGCCTGCTGGGTCTTATCGCCGTGGCAGACAAAGTCAAGGACTCCACGCCACACGCCGTCGAGCTACTGCACAGAGAAGGATTGAAGCTGGTTATGCTGACCGGCGACAGCGCCGCAGCGGCCAAACGAGTCGCGGAAGCGCTACGCATTGATGATGTGGAATCCAACGTCATGCCAGCGCGGAAGCTGGAAGCGGTCAAGCGTCTTCAGGCGAACGGATCCGTCGCCATGGCCGGTGACGGTATCAACGATGCACCTGCACTCGCACAAGCGGACGTCGGCATCGCTATGGGTGGCGGCACAGATGTTGCCATCGAAAGCGCAGACGTGACCCTGCTGCGCGGCGACTTGCGAGGTATCGCCCGCGCACGCAAACTGAGCGTGGCAACCATGCGCAACATCAAGCAAAACCTGTTCTTTGCTTTTATCTACAACGTCATCGGTGTTCCGATAGCGGCAGGCGTGCTTTACCCGTTCTTCGGCATTGTGTTGAGTCCGATGATTGCGGCGGCAGCGATGAGCCTGAGTTCTGTGTCAGTGATCGTGAATGCGTTGCGGTTGCGGAACGTGGAGTTGTGATCGCAACTAGAGGCTGGAGAGATACTGAATAATGTCCGGCTTGGTCCAGTCCACCGCGCCGATGAATTTTCGCCTCACCACGCCCTGGCGGTCGATGATGTATGTCTCCGGATACATGACAGTACCGTAGAGCTGACTGCTACGTTGCTCAGCGTCACGCACGGTGAGGAAGTTGGTCTTTTCTTCGCGCAGGAAGCGGAGGTACGCGTTGCGATCAGCGTCGGTGCTGACGGCTAGGATGGTGATGCGACCCTTCATCTGGTCTTGTAGAGCGATCATCGAGGGCGTTTCTTCAATGCAGGGCGGACACCAACTCGCCCAGAAGTTCAGCATTACCACTTGGCCGCGGAAGTCGCTCAGAGCGACGGTGCGGTCTTCGTCCTGCACGCGGAAATCCGGCGCTTGCTTGCCGACGAGGTTCGGCTTGTCGCCCCGGTCACAACCGCTGACGAGCACGACCGCCATGGCCGCCGAGAGCAGTATCCTGGGCATGAGTCGAAGCATGAATCTGGGCACCTCTCTATAATAACCACTCGCTTCACAAAGGTTGTAACCGATTGGCTCGCAACCATATCCAATGAGTTTTAGGCCCCATGAGCAAATGATCTATCTCACACGCAAAGCCGAGTTCGCCGCGTCGCATTATTACCACAATCCCGCATTCACGCCGGAAGAGAACCAGCGTGTTTTTGGCAAATGCGCCAACATGAATGGGCATGGCCACAATTACGTTCTGGAAGTGACGGTGAAGGGTGAGGTAAATGACCGCACTGGCTTCGTGGTGGACCTGAAAGAATTAAAAGACATCATGAACCGCGAGGTGGTGGACGCGATGGACCATCGCCACCTTAATAAAGAAGTGCCGGAGTTCGCCAAGGCGATACCCACTACGGAGAACATTGCGATCGTTGCTTGGAAGCGGCTCGCACCACACATGAAGGTGGCGAAGCTGCATCGCGTGCGCGTGTATGAGAACGCCGACCTGTTCGCTGATTACTACGGTGAGGAATAACGCATGAAAGTGCACCTCACCCGCAGATACCATTTCGCGGCGTCACACCGCCTGCACCTGACTGATTGTTCTGACGATGAGAACCGTGCCATTTACGGCAAGTGCAACAATCCTCACGGGCACGGGCACAATTACTCGGTGGAAGTGACAGTCAGCGGGCCGGTGGACGCGGCAACGGGCATGGTGTGCAATCTGGCAGACCTTGATGGATTTTCCAACAAGGAGATCATTGAACGCTTTGACCACACTAACCTGAGCATGATGCCGCTATTCGAAGGCAAAGTGCCGACGACCGAGCGCCTTTGCGTAGAGATCTATGACATCTACAACAAGGGTTTCAAACACGCGCACCTTGAAAAGGTGCGCATTGAAGAGACAGCCAAGAACTCTTTTGAATACACAGGATAAGGATGAAGACCAGTAAGAAATCTAACGATCTACAAAGCGCAAGCTTGTCAGAGTTGATGCGCGAGGTGTTGCTGCGACTGGGGGAAGATCCCACGCGCGATGGTTTGATACGCACGCCGGAGCGTACTGAGAAGGCCCTTGAATTCTTGACTCGCGGTTACAGCGAAAAGCCGGAAAAGATATTGCAGGACGCGCTTTTTGACGTGAGTTATGACCAGATGGTCATAGTGAAAGACATTGAGATGTTCTCGCTGTGCGAGCACCACATGCTGCCGTTCATAGGCAAAGTGCATGTGGCGTATCTGCCCAAGGGCAAAGTGATCGGCCTTAGTAAGATGGCGCGCCTAGTGGATGTGTTTGCGCGGCGGCTTCAAGTTCAGGAACGACTGACCACGCAGATCGCGGAGACTATTCAGCGCGCGATCAACCCATTGGGAGTCGGCGTAGTCGTGGAAGCGCGGCATCTCTGCATGATGATGCGCGGGGTGGAGAAGCAGCATTCCTCGGCTATCACGTCTGCCATGCTGGGTGCGTTCCGTGAAGAACAAGAGACGCGTGAAGAATTCCTGTCACTCATCCGCAGCAAGAATGGGAATGGCTTCTGATGAAGAAGACCGCGAACAACTCGCTCAAAGGCAAGACTGCGCTAGTCACCGGCGCCACGCGCGGGATAGGGCTGGCCATAGCGAATGCATTGGTTGATGCCGGTGCGCAGGTCATCATCACCGGACGCGATGCGGCCAAGCTACGCGCGGCAGGCAAACGGCTAAGCACACGAGGGGCCGCGTTCAGTGTGGATATTCGCGATGCGCAAGAGGTGAAGACTCTTTTCCGCGATGTGAAGAAGCGATTCGGTCATCTCGACTTTCTGATCAACAACGCAGGCATCGCGCATGCCAATCTTACTGTTGAGAAGATGCCGTTTGATGTGTGGCGTTCGGTGGTTGCGACGAACCTCGACGGGCTCTTCCTGGTCACGCACCATGCGTTACCTTTGATGGACCGCGGTGGCGTGATCGTGAACAATCTTTCGCGCGCGGCGGTACAGCCATTTCTCGGCATGAGCGCCTATAACTCGACCAAAGCGGGCGCGCTAATGTTCACCAACAGTTTGCGCATGGAAGTGCGCAAGCAGGGAATCCGCGTGACTGCGCTGATGCCGGGTGCGATCGAGACGGATATCTGGGAACAGTTTTGGGCAGACGCTCCGCGCGACAAGATGTTGAGCCCGGCAGAAGTCGCGAGTGCGGTGCTTCACGTGCTTACCATGCCGGCAGGTGCGACCATTGAGCAGTTGCAGATCGGGCCGGCGTCGGGGGATCTGTAACTACCGCTGAAACGAATAGTGCGGTTCGCGCACAGGAAAGAGTTTGACCAGCGTGATCCCGGCGACGAATCCACCCACGTGCGCCCAGACTGCGACGCCGCCCACCGGCGCCCCGCCGCTTATCGAAGTTGCTGCCCCCGCCAGGAACTGCGCCAGGAACCAATAGCCCAGCATCACCCAGGCCGGCAGCCAGACCAGAATAAATACGAACGTAAGCACGCGCGCAGAAGGGAAGAGAAGAAAATAAGCACCCATCACTCCGGCAATGGCTCCGCTGGCGCCCACGGTGGGAATCTGCGATCCGTGATTGAATAGAACGTGCAGCACGGCGGCGGCGATCCCGCTCACGAGATAAAGCAAGATGTAGCGGAAGTGTCCGACGTGGTCTTCAACGTTGTCGCCAAAGATGAGCAGCGCCCACATGTTGGCAATGATGTGCCACCACGAAGCGTGCAGAAACATTGAGGTGAACATGGGCACGATGGCGGCGGCTAGCGGCACTCCGGCCCCGTGAAGCGCGCGCTCCACAAGTTCAGGCACAAGACCGAATTGATACAGCAGCGCATCAAGGGAGCGCGGCGTGAGCAGCCACTCGAAGAGGAATACCAGAACATTCACCGCGACCAGAAAATAGGTGACGACGGGAGTGGTGAGGCGCGGAGCATCGTCACGAAGAGGGATCATGGTCGGCTAGAAGTGTTCGCTGGTCAGATGCAGATGTACGAATGAAAGTCGCAAGAGGTTTCTCGCGGTGATCCCGCGAATCTGAAGATATCAGAAGCAAACCCATGAACGGCGTATTGGTTGTGAATAAACCGAAGGGCATGACGTCACACGATGTAGTGCGGCGCGTGCGCCATCTGGCCAAGCAGCGCGATGTAGGTCACCTGGGCACGCTTGATCCCATGGCAACCGGCGTGCTGCCGCTGGTGCTGGGACGCATGACGCGCATCGCCCAGTTCTATGACCACGCGGA
>JAICLA010000113.1 GCA_025927695.1 Terriglobales bacterium
CCATGCCCTTCACCATTTTGCCGGGGATCATCCAGTTGGCGAGATTGCCTTGCTCGTCGACCTCCATGGCGCCGAGCACGCTGAGATCGATGTGGCCGCCACGAATCATGGCAAATGAGTCGGCGCTGGAAAAATACGCGGTGCCGCGGATTTCGCTAACCGTTTCTTTTCCCGCATTAATGAGGTCGGCGTCTTCGTCACCTTCAAAAGGATACGGGCCGATGCCGAGCATGCCGTTCTCGCTCTGCAGCACTACGTGCATGCCTGCGGGAACGTGGTTGGCGACGAGCGTGGGCATGCCGATGCCGAGGTTCACGTAGTAGCCGTCGCGCAGTTCGCGGGCGATACGGCGCACGATGAGGTCGCGCTTGGAAGTGTCTTTCTGTTTTGCGGGTTGTCGGTTGTCGGTCATCGGTTATCGGTAAGGGCTGTCGGCTGTCGGCTATCAGGTGTCCGCAAAAACGTGGCGCGCTTCCAGCGCGCAGAGTCAAAGTCCGAGGCGAGGTCCCTCCACTCCGGGCTTCGTCCTCCGGTCGGAATGACAGAGTTGGAATGCTTGAACGTCATGATTTCCTCGGGGTAAGCGTGCGGCGTTCGATGCGCTTTTCGTAATTCGTGCCTTGGAAGATGCGGTTGACGTAGATGCTGGGCGTCATGATCTTGTCAGGATCGAGCGTACCTACTTCTACCAGTTCTTCTACTTCGACCACTGTGACTTTTGCGGCGGCGGCCATCATGGGATTGAAGTTGCGCGCGGTCTTGCGATAGATGAGATTGCCCCAGCGGTCACCTTTATATGCTTTGATCAGGGCGAAGTCGGCTTTGAGAGCGCGCTCCATCACGTAGGGGCGGCCGTCGAAGTCGCGGGTCTCTTTGCCTTCGGCGACTATAGTGCCTACGCCGGTGGGCGTGAAGAATGCTGGGATGCCGGCGCCGCCTGCGCGGAGTCGTTCGGCGAATGTGCCTTGGGGAACTAGTTGGAGGTCGAGCTTGTTGGTGAGGACCAGCTGCTCTAGCAGTTTGTTCTCGCCTACGTAACTGCCGATGTGTTTGATGATCTGCCCGGCGGCGAGGCATTTGCCCAGGCCGACGTCGTCTATGCCGACGTTGTTGCTGATGGTGGTGAGATTTTTTACGCCGGAGCGGACCAGCGCGTCGATGAGATTTTCAGGGATGCCGCAGAGGCCGAAGCCGCCTAGCATCACGGTGGCGCCGTCGGAGATGCCGCGGAGCGCTTCGTCGGCGTTGGCGACGACCTTGTTCATGAGGATTCGATTCTAACAAAGACGTGATTTGAACGCAGAGGCGCGGAGGCGCTGAGGAAAAAACGTCAGTGGCTATGGGGTGGGGCTTGTGGCTGTTGCTGATTGCCTTCGCTCTGGACTTCTACCATGCCACGGATGATGTTCTGCTCTTGTGGAGAGAACGTCTGGTGGAAGCGATCAGAATTCATGATGCGTTCGCGGTCTTGCGGCGACATCTGTTGTAGATGCTGGAAGGCGGTGCGGACGGGCTGCCGGCGGTTCTCGGGGATGTCATGCATCTGCTGGTGCAGTTGCTCGAGGCGCCGCTTCTGCTGGTCATTCAGGCTGTCAAACTTCTGCATGCGCTGGATCACGCGCTCTTGCTGTTGCGGAGGCATGGCGTTGAAGTTCTGCAAACGCTGCTCGAGTTTTTCCTGCTGCTTGGGAGGCAGCTTCTGGAATTGCGGATCGTTCTGCAGGGCTTTTTCCTGCTGGTCCTGCGGAACGTTGCGATATCTCTGCAACCACTCGCCGGCGCGCGGCTTGTTGGCCTTTTGATCGCGGCGCTGTTCGCGCTTGTTGTTTTGCTGAGGCCCGAAGGCGAATGCGGAAGAGGGCATTCCCACGCTCAATATAAGAGCGGCGGCGAGCGCGAATCCCGAAATGTGTTTACTCAGCTTCATGGCGTCTGTTTCTGAAGGGGGCTAATAGTAACTGATTACATCTCCGTCTTCGAGGGATTTGTTGTTGTCGCGTTTGCCGGCTGCGAGTTGCTGGTCTGGAGATCGTCGAGCATCTCGAAGTCGGCGTACATGTCCTCGTTCTTGTCGAGCTTTTGCAGATCATTCACCGCGGGGCTGATCTGTTGAGCCTGCTGATTGCCATTATCTAGATTCGCGGTTGGGCGTTCGTAGATGCCCACACCAACGGCGATGGCCAATGCCATTGCACCCGCAACTGCGGGGCGCCAGAAGCTGTGGCGGAAGCTTTGAGTGAATCGGGCCATCACGCCTGCGGGCTGGGCTTGTTCGCGTTTTACCTCCGCGAGGCGTGCCTGGAAACGGGTATTGAAATATGGCGAGGGCTCGGGCGCAGTCCACTCATCGAGTGCCGCGGACGAAACCTGCATCGCCTGCCAGAGTTTTGTGCATTCGGCGCAAGTGGCCATATGGGCAGAGAGATCCGGCGATGCGGAGAGCGTTCCTTCGCCGTGGCCCATTTGGTCGAGCATCTGTTCTTGTATTTTGGCGCAATCCATAACTACTCCCTACTGATTAGACGAAGCCTTTCAATTTGTCGCGTAATGATTCGTACGCGCGGAACAACAATGATTTCGTAGCCGATTCGCTGAGTTTCAATACATCTGCGATCTGGCGGTAATCCATATCTTGATACTTGTGCATGAGCACAGCCATGCGTTGACGCTCGGGCAATTCCATCACGTGCTGACGGATGGCGGCGAGACGTTCATTACGAACGATATTCTGTTCGGCGTTGATGTCTTTGCTGGCCACGTCCATCGTGGTGCCAGATTCTTCATCCGGCTCATCGAGGCTGACCGCATCCGCCATGCGCTCCTGGCGCGTGTCGCGTGCGTGATTCACGGCGAGATTGGTGGCGATGCGATAGAGCCAGGTAGTGAACTTTGCTTCCGCCGCGTACGTAGTGCGGGATCGATAGACGCGCAGGAAAACTTCTTGCGCTAGTTCTTCCGCTACCGCCCGGTTGTGCACCATGCGGTACATAAAACTGATCATCGGCCGTCGGAATTTCTCGACGAGAAAATCAAAAGCCGCGTCATCGCCTGCGCCGACCCGCAGCATGATCTCTGCATCAGTAAGCGAGTCGAATGTGGAGACCGCTGGCGGGATCTGATCCGCGCCGGAGCGAGGCGTCATTTCCACCGTCCATTGAGAGGTCCACAAGTTGGACCAAGTGCCGGATTTGAGTGCAACTGTGCCCACACCATTTGAAACCCTCTGGGAAGGAAAAAGTTGTGGCTGCATGGGTATTGTAAAGGGAAAGAGCGGGACGCGGAAATAGATGAAAATGCGGGAGTTATACGTTTGTGATTGCCAGGATTGGTGATTGCAGGGGCCCTCCCTAGAAGTGGACTTCATGAGTTACTGAAGTAAAGTCCAATCGGAGGTACGTTGCGGGATTTGTGATTGACTCGGGAAACGATTGAGAAAATAATTTCGGCCGGGAAAAATGGCGATGTTTCTGACTGAATCTGGGAAAGGCCGCCTTACAAGAATCCTGTTGGGTGGTTTGATGCTGTTTGGTAGCGCGACAACCTGCGCTGCGCTGATACAAGACAATACAAATCAGAATGCCGTGCTGAGTGTGGACGACGTGATCGCACGCTATGTAGAGGCGCGTGGAGGGCAGGCAAAGCTAGACGCGCTGCAATCTGCGCGCGCGATACGGCATGTGGTTTATAAGCCGTCGAATCCTGGCGAACCGACCCAAGAATACGACGAAGTCTATGAGTGGAAGCGCCCGAACTTTGCGCGCTCAGAGATGAAGATGACGCAAGGCACCTACCAGATCGCGGTCTATGCCGGCGAGCGGGGATGGAAAACGGTCGCAACCAGTCCGGAGGTGGCTGAACTGGATGCGAAGGCATTGGGTGCGCAGCCGTCTTTCTCTGACGCATTGGAAAGCGAGTTAGTGCACTATCGCGAGAAAGGTTACACCGTATCCATGCGCGATGCGCAATCGCAAGGCAAGCCTTGCTATGGGATCTTGACGACCAGGCCAGATAAATCAGTGATGTACCGGTGCATCGACAAGACAACGTTCCTGGACGTGGAAAGACGCACTGCGACAGCAACGATGATCGCCAGCGATTTTCGAGCAGTAAACGGAATAATGTTCGCCTTCCGTTTCGACACGAGCTCAAAAGAGGGAACGACGGTCGCGACGACTCAAAACATGGAAACGAACATTGAGTTAGCCAGCGCGGATTTCGAGAAACCCAAAGCGCTCGCCAAGGCTGAGAACCGTCGTGCGCCGGTGGAAGCGGCGAAGGTATTCGGCGCGCCAGACGCTAAACAGGTGCGAGCAGCGCAGGCCCAGCTGATCGACGCCATACAGCATGTGAGATTTTGTCCGGCGCTTCCCTTCGTTCCCGCGTGTTCATTCGCCAGCGAGCCTGGCGAGGTGAAGGTCACACAGAAGCGGATCGAATTCGACGGCCCGGTCAACAAGCAGTGGGGTGGCCCTAAGCAGCTATATATCGACTTGACGGCCATTCCCGGTCTGAAACCAATGCCGCGGGAAACGTGGCGGATATTGAATCCGGAACAGATGTATACATCGTTTGATCCGGAGCCACGGAAATACGACAAGCAAAGTACCAATGTGCTGTTCGACCGTCCTCGATTGGAGTGGTCGCTTAACTCGCCTTATGTAAAACGGTTCATGGACGCGTTGGAAGTATTGAAAGCCAATGCGAAAGCGCCGACCGATGCGATCGACCAGGAATCGAGTGGGTTCAAAGAGGCTGCAGAGAAGTGGCGAGCATTGACGGAAAAGCCGCCGCTGCCGGAGGGAGTGCATCGCGAAGAGGTGCTAGCGAAGTATGCGATCACAGAAGACAAAAATCCCGAGGTCGCTTTGCAGCATTTCGAAAAAGGCCTGTCGATAGAGCCTTTGTGGCCAGCGGGACAACTGGGCGCGGCGACCATCTGCGGAGAATTGCAACGCTGGGAGTGCGCGGTAGCGCATGGAGAGAGATATTTGGAGATGTTGCCGAACGGCCCGCAGGCGGATGTGCTGCGGGATAAATTGATCATCTGGAAAGACAAACTCGGGAAGGACTAGATATGAAGAACCGTGGCGCCATCTTCACGATCCTGGGACTGCTAATGCCGTTGGCATGTTGCTGGGCACAAGCTTGCCCGAAAGAACCTCCCTTCCCCGATACCAATGACCTCAACGAGATCATCGCCGCTTGCCAGAAATATGGCGGGCGGTGGGATGGCGGAATCCGCGGCGGTTGTCATGATTTCCCGGCCGATTGGTGCAAGAAATCACAAAGCAACAACATATCCATGCCACTTCCGCGCAACCCGCAGGAATTCACGATCCAACTTTTGGGATTAGAGGGACAGGCATTTGCTACGGGGCTGGCAAACAAGATCAGATCTGATGCAGAACGCGCGCAGCAATTGAAAGCCGAACGCGCGCAGCAGGCCGAACTACAACGACAGCGTGAGCAGCAGAAGAGACAGCTCATTATGCAGCACCTGCTGGGAAACGATACCGGCGGGGGCAACAATCTTCAGTTGGTCTTCGACGATTCCGCGTTGGGAGTGAACCGGAAGGCCGGAGAGCCTGAAGGCAAGCACGGAGATTTAAAGCTGGTGTTCGATGACGCCGCCCTCGGTGTGAAACGAACGACAGAATCAGCCTCGAACGAGCCAGGTTATGGGATCAATGGCCTGCCGGGCATTTACACGCATGGCTCTGTCGACGGCTCTACCAGCGACTGTGGCGGATATGGGATCGATGGTCTGCCTGGTGTGTACACCGGCGGACCGAAGAATGCGTCCACCGAACCAAAATCGGTCATCAACCGTGACCGATTCGCCAGTTCAGTGGATGGACTACCGGGAATCTATTTAAATACCGAACAGAGGCCAAACGCGCAGCCACTTACACTTGATGGCGGCGCTCGCGGTGCGGATGTCGGTGGCGGTTACGGAATACCCGGACTGCCGGGCACTTACACCGGCGGCGCGAGAGAAGGAGAAGCAGGATCTCCAAGCCCCGCCGCGGCGACGAATGCGACTCATGACACCGCGGCGGATACCGGGACGAATCGGCTGACGGCCCCGGCCGTGGATCAAACATCGCGGACGACCGCACAACAGCCGGGCATTGCGATGCAGCAGTTGCAACAGACGGCAAATGATTCACAACGGGCGGCAAAGGCTGCCACGGCAGAGGACGCAGCGGCCACCGCGTCACAACCTTTTGACAACGGCACGCGGACCAGCGCGGTCGACCTACATGATGCGAAGACGATGACCGTCGATCCGGCGCGGGTGAGCGGCGGCCGCGGAGTAAGCGCAATTCAACCGCCGCCGGCGAGTCTGGGCGCAGACCGAGTAGATACAGAAGCGACAGTAGCTCCGGCGCCCGCCACCGGACATAGAGTTGTGGCGATGAGCGGTACGCGGACGTCTTCTACGCCTGCTTCGACGGAACCTTACTGGGCGAACGATGAACAGGAGGCGCTGAACAATTCCGGAATCTTAGATCGGCATGCGAAAAAACTTTGCGACTACGCGCAGAACTCATGTCATGGGTCCATCGTCATGCAGAACGTGACTCCGGAGGCCGCGAAGTGGATCGAGTCAGGCATGGCGATACCGAAACCGATGTCAATCAAAGCCAAGACAGCGCGAAGCGGAAAAATCGCGGGCTTAATACCCTGCGACACAGACCAAGATGGCGCGATCTTATTAACAGCAGAATCGGGAGTCCGAGAGCGTTTAAAGAAAGAAGATTGCCCGACCTGCAAATGCGTTGACGTTGACGGCGAGATGGCATTGGCTGATGCAGGCAAGTACATTACCGCGGACTATGACATTTTCCTCATGCGTTGTGAGGGGGACCAAGGGCCAGTAACAGAGGGCAGGTTGGGAAATGCGTCGGATTCTGTGCGCGCGCGCATCGACCAACTGAACCGCGAAGCGCTAGCCGATTACGCGGCGCAACATGGCGCAGCTTACGATCATGATCGCCTAGCGAAATTGCCGGCGACTGTCTTTGAATATGACGAGAAGGGCGGCCGGTGCCGCGTGCGCACGCTCAAAGATGCGTCAGACGTTGAGAAATATCTTCTGCAGCTTGGGCTGAGCGCAGAGCGCGTCACTGTGCAACAAGTACGATAGAAGGAATCATTAGTGGGCTCCGTGATTTGCCTAGATAAGCGGTAGCATTTAGCATTTCGCACGCATAACACTAGGAGGTAGGCGGCGTGCGTAAATCTTTGTTCCTTCTCATCGTTTTCATTCTCTTCACTCTCACATCATTTGCACAGAAAAAGAAACCCGCGGCGCAGCAGCCGGATAAATCTGCCACGGACAAGGCAGCGAGCACGAAGAGCGCACCGAATTCGGCGGGCGAGGCCAAGAGCAGTACGGTCGGAATGGCCGATGCCTCCAAGAATGGTGAAGGCGATGAAGATAAGAATCCGTGGAAGGCGCTGAACTATCGTTTGGTTGGTCCGTTCCGTGGCGGGCGGGTGTTAGCAGTGACGGGCGTGGTGGGACAGAACGACACTTCTTATTTTGGCGCGGTGGCGGGCGGCGTTTGGAAGACGACTGACGGCGGGCTGAACTGGACGCCGATATTCGACAAGGTGAAAGAGGCGTCGCCTTCGATCGGAGCCATCGCAGTCTCGGAGTCTGATCCGAATGTGATCTACGTGGGGACCGGCGAGGCTTGCATCCGCGGAAATATTGTGGGCGGCAACGGCGTGTACAAATCCGTGGACGCGGGAAAGACCTGGAAGTTTATCGGGCTGCCGGACACGCATGCGATCGGGCGGGTCATCGTCGATCCGAAGAATCCGGATGTGGTGTTTGTGGCGGCGTTGGGGCATCCGTTTGCGGACAATGCGGAGCGCGGCGTTTATCGCTCGCGTGACGGCGGCAAAACGTGGGACAAAGTCTTATATAAGGATGAAAAAACCGGCGCGATAGACATCACGTTCGATCCGCACAACACGAACATCTTGTATGCGGCCTTGTGGCAGGCGAAGCGCACGCCGTGGAACATGGATAGCGGCGGTCCGGGGAGCGGGCTGTATCGCTCGGCGGACGGCGGCAATACCTGGAAAGAGATCAAGGGGCACGGATCTCCTGAGGGAATCAAAGGTCGCATCGGCGTAACAGTGTCCGGTGCGAATCCGGATCGCGTTTGGGCGGTGGTGGAATCGGAAAAGGGCGGCATCTATCGCTCTGATGATGACGGCGAAACGTGGACACTGCTGACCGATGACCATCGCTTCCGGCAACGTGCGTGGTATTACTCACACATCTTTGCTGACCCGAAGCAGGCGGATACGGTCTACATCTTGAACACGGGTGTGTATCGCTCGAACGATGGTGGAAAGACTTATACGCAATTGCGCGCGCCGCATGGCGACAATCATGGATTGTGGATCGACCCGACGAATCCGAACCGGTTAATCAATGGTAACGATGGGGGCGCGACGATCTCTACCGACTTCGGCAAG
>JAICLA010000146.1 GCA_025927695.1 Terriglobales bacterium
CAGAACGTTGGGGCGCTTGAGGGAGAACATTAGGAACATGTGTGCCGTCCAAACGCCGATGCCTTTTACGGCGGTGAGGCGTTCGATGACTTCTTCGTCAGAGAGTGCCGGCAATTGCGAGAAATCGAGACGGCCTTCAATCGTGTGATCGGCCAGATCGCGGATGTATGCGATCTTTTGTTTGGAAAGACCGACCTTGCGCATCTCGCCGACGCTGAGGTTGAGGATAGATTCGGGAGTGAGTTCACCACCGGCGGCTTCCTCGAACCGGGCATAAATTGTGCCGGCGGCTTTGGTGCTCAGCTGCTGAAAGACGATGGCGCGCACCAGCATCTGAAAGACCGGATTGCGGTACGCCATCTTGAACGGGCCCACGCGTTTGATGATGGCGGCCATCACGGGGTCGGATTTGGAAAGGTGGTCGAGGGCTTTTTTCATGGCGTAATTTCCGTACCCCCTCCCCCCTGAAAGTTAAATTCGTCAAATTCAACAACTTACGTCGAGCCGCTAAAGTCGCCAAAATCAACGACTTAGCGCAAATTCGTCAAAGCAAAGGAGTTGCGCGGTGCCTGATTTTGGAGCCCGTCTACAGCTATATAGAATGGATGAGGTTTGCGTCAAGAGGGAGCGGGAATTTGTTTGGGCCGCGGTGGAGTAGTTCTTGGCCGTCCGTTGAGGGACTGAGCCGGGGTGAGGTTTTCAACCGGGCATTTCATGCCGGGCTATTTTCATGGCGTCCTGCGGACGCAAAGCCAAACCTACAAACTCTTACGTGATGCTCACTTCCTCGTACGTTCCATAGACCTCACGCAACGCTTCGCAGATCTCGCCAACTGTGGCGTAGGCGCGGACTGCGTCGATGATGTACGGCATCGTGTTGGCATCGGACATCTTGCCGTCGGCTTTGACTACCGGTTCTTGGGCAGCGGCTTTCTTGAGAGCGTCGAGGGCCTTGGTCACTGCTTCCTGTGAACGGCGGGCGCGCAGCTTCTTCAGCTTTGCGGTCTGGTGAATGGCTACTTCTTCGCCGATGTAGAGGATCTCGGTCGGCTTCTCTTCGATCAGGAAATCGTTGGCGCCTACTATCACCTTCTCGTGCGCCTCTACTGCGCGCTGGTATTGATACGACGCTTCGGCGATCTCTTTCTGCGGATAGCCGCGCTCGATGGCTTTGACCATGCCGCCCATGGCGTCCATCTTGTCGAAGTAATCGAATGCGCCTTTTTCCATGTCAAGCGTTAGCTTTTCCAGGAAGTACGAACCGCCTAGCGGATCAACGGTTTGGGCAACGCCACTCTCGTAAGCGATGACTTGCTGTGTGCGCAACGCAATGCGCGCTGCTTCTTCGGTGGGAAGCGCCAGGGCTTCGTCGTAGGAATCGGTATGCAGTGATTGTGTTCCGCCTAGCACGGCAGCAAGCGCTTGAATCGCCACACGCGCGATGTTGTTCATCGGCTGCTGCGCGGTGAGTGAGACGCCGGCTGTTTGCGTATGGAAGCGCATGAGGCGGGTGCGTTCATTCTTCGCCTTGAAGCGGTCTTTCATCAGCCGATACCAGATCTTGCGGCTGGCGCGGAATTTGGCTATCTCTTCAAAGAAATCATTGTGTGAGTTGAAGAAGAAGCTGAGTCGCGGGCCGAAGTCGTCAACATTAAGGCCGCGCTTGATGGCCCATTCGACATATTCGACGCCGTCATAGATGGTGAACGCCAGCTCTTGCAGGGAGGTGGAACCGGCTTCGCGGATGTGGTATCCGCTGATAGAGATGGTGTTGAAGCGTGGCGTGAAGTGCGTGCCGAATTCGAAAGTGTCAATGACCAGGCGCATCGAAGGCGCGGGTGGGTAGATGTACTCCTTCTGCGCGATGTACTCCTTCAAGATGTCATTCTGGATGGTGCCGCCGAGCTTCTTCCAGTCCGCTCCTTGCTTTTCCGCGACTACCAGATACATGGCCCACAGCACTGACGCGGGCGAGTTGATGGTCATGGAGACAGTGGTCTTCTCAAGGTCTATGCCGTCAAAGAGAATCTCCATGTCTTCAAGCGAATCAATGGCGACGCCGCACTTGCCCACTTCGCCTTCGCTCTGCATGTGATCAGAGTCATAGCCCATCAGCGTAGGGAGATCGAAGGCGACGCTTAGGCCGCCGCCGCCGTGGGCGAGCAGATATTTGTAGCGCTGGTTGGTGTCTTCCGGCGAGGAGAAGCCGGCGAACTGGCGCATCGTCCAGAGCCGGCCGCGGTATCCGGTGGCGTGAATGCCGCGCGTATAGGGCGCCTGGCCGGGATGGTTCAGGTATTTTTCGTTTTCTACATCCCAGTCTTCGGGGAGATCAGCCTTTGTATAGAGGCGGCGGATGGGCACGCCCGAGATAGTTGTGAAGCGCGCGTGGCCGTTCTCATCTACGTTGATGCCGGTAAAGTCGCCGATTGGCTGCTCCGGAGATTTTTCCAGGGCTGGCGCGAGGGTCTTCTCGGCCCACTGCTTTTCAGCTTCGGAGGGGCGACGATCAGTGAAGACGTCTGCGATAGGCGATTCGACGCTAGTTGGTTTTTTGGAGTCGGCCATAACAGGCTAGTTTAGCAGGAAGCCGCCGGCCGTCAGCCATCGGCATTCAGCGTGAATCGGGGATTGAAGGCTATACCCCGGCGAAATCATCGATGGAAAAAACGCTGTGTCCTTCTGTGACTGCGGTAACCTGCAGACCGTTACATTCTGTGCAACAATCAGAAGGTGACTTATACAGAGATATGTAACAAGGTTCCGTGCCCGGCGTGTGGCGCGCCTCTCGGTAAGCCGTGCGGTATGGGCGCTGGCCGGGTACGCGAGACGGCCCATCCGGAACGCGCAGCCATGGCGAACAAGGGAAGCTTTTCCTCCAGCAAGAAGGCCATCAGTGGCGTAATGTCACTGTTCACTAAAAAGTAGTTCTTACGCTTCCGAAGCGCGAGCTATTCGCTACTGGTGGGATATTTGCGTTCGTTCCAGCCACGCCAGCCGCCATCCATTGAGATAACGTTCTTATAGCCCATCTTCTGCAGATTCTCGCCTGCTAGTGCGGATCGGAAGCCGCCGCCACAATAGAGGATGAGTTCGGTGTCCTTGTCGGGAACGGCGTTCTCGATGTCACGCTCGATCACACCTTTGGAAAGATGAATGGCGTTGGGCAGGTGTCCTTTGGCCCATTCGGAATCTTCGCGCACATCGATGAGGGTGAGTTTCTCACCGTGGTCCAAGCGTTTCTTCACTTCGTCAACGTTAGTCTCTTTCACGTGTTTCTTGGCCTCGTCAACTATGTTGAGGAATGCGGGTGCATGTTTCATAGTCTGAAATTAACTCGGCGGGGTGCAGAGGGTCAAATGCTCCGCGAGTGAAAACCCACCAGAAAGGCGCAAAGAAAATCTTTTGGAGAAAGGTAAGGCGAAGCCGCGACAATTCGTGTCTTAGCTTTAATGTGTGAGTCCCAGGAAATTTATTGTGACAATCTGACCGGTATCGTTTGGCGATATACTTGTGCCATTCGGAAACGGACAATGTCCGGTTGCGCTCGGACCTATCGTCCTCCAGTAACTGGCAACGACCAAGATAGCGGGCTATTTTTGCATCGAAGATTGTGAGTGTGAAGCACAACAATCCTTGAAGGGCGGGTTAGTTATGGCAGTAGCAGTTCATCCCGGAACGGCAATGATGCAGACTGGCCCTTCATCGATTGCGAAGTTGATCTCGTTGTTTTTGTCCGCGGCGGCGATCACCACACTCTCATTCGGCCCCATGTTCTGGATGTCACAGACGGCTGTTGACCGATACATCATTCTTTGCGCATCGTTGCCGCTGAGCGGCGTGTGTTTCGCCTGGGCATGGCGTGAGCGCAGGCGTTTTATGGTCCGTTGGGCGGCCTGCACCTTTGCCGCTGCCTTCAGCATGTGGCTGTTCTTTCTCTTCTACTTCCTGTTTGAGATGCAAGACGAGACCCGTGGCCTGGTACTGGTGGCCGCGAACCTGCTGACCAATGGCATTCTTTTCACCGTGTTGAACCGGCTGGGCAAGAAGAAGGACCATTGCGATCCTTTGACTGAGATGGCGGTTATTTAGTCTTTTACTTCTAAATCTCAGGCAGCAACTCACCTTTCCGCAGCATCCCATTATCCGTAGCAGGAACTCGCCTTTTTGAAACCCCTGGGACGGATATTAATGCGGCTTATCACACGCCTGATTCTTACAACATTTTTATTTGCTTCACTTTACGCGATGGCGGGTACAACCGATCCGCTGCGGCCCATCGCGCTGGTAGACCTCCCGGGTGTTCCGGGATTCGATGAAGTGGTCTTTGCCAACGGAGATTTGGTGCTCGCTCACAGCCGGGCGAACACGGTGGACATCGTTGATCCCGTGAAGCGAAGGATGGTGGCACAGATCAAGAATATTGATTCTCCCAAGGGCATGGCCGTGGACGCGCAGGGTGGTTTGCTCTATATCGCCGCCGCGGGTAGTAGCACTATCAATGTGGTGAGCACGGCGGATTGGAAAGTTGTAGGCGTGATCGGCCTGCGTAATACGCCCGGAAAGATTCTGTATGTACCGCAGATGAAGTCGCTGCTGATCGCAAGCCCGATGGGACGCACGGTGTCGGTTGTTTCGACCGAAGGGGCGATGAAGATTGCGCCGAATGCAGTATCAGAGCTGGCGAGCTTTGATGTGCAGGGGCGTCCGCGTGATATTGCGTGGGACAGCCAAAACAAGATCGCTTATGTGACGCTTGAAGATACGAATGAAGTCATCGCGCTGAATCCTTCGAACCCTGAGAGCCCGGTCTCTCGGCGGATGCGTCTGACCGCGAGCCAGCCCACGGCAATCTTGTTTGATCCTGCTTCGCGCCGATTGTTTGTTGCGGTGCGCTTCGCCGTACTGCAGCTCAATGCTGACAATGGCGCCGAGACGGCGCGCGTTGCCGCCGCGGGTGGAACCGATGCTCTGTGGCTCGACCAGTCGAACAACAATCTGTTTGCCGCATCTGGCGACGGCACCGTGACGGTGATGAGTGTCGCCGGCAATAAGCTGGAGTTGCGTGGCGAATATAAAGGTGATGTCCGCGGACACGCGCTGGCGTATGACCCGGCGAACCATCTGGTGTTCCTAGCCGGCGGTCGTGAAGGTAAATCAAAGATGCTGGTGCTGCGCAATATCAGCGGGATGGCGCCTGTGGTGGAGTCGTTGAACGCGCAGAAGTAACTTGAGATTGTTTCCCGTTTTCGGTTTCCCGTTTCCCGAAAAATCAAAAGCCTTTCAGCACAAAGGACACTGAGAACACAAAGGACACAAAACAATAAAAGCTTTGTGTACTTCGTGCCCTTAGTGTCCTCTGTGTTGAAAGCTCTTGCTTTAATGAGAAGGGAGACGGCTGTTACGCGGCGCCGCGGTCGCCTTCAATGTTCTCGTTGTCGCCTTCGTCAGCGTCGTCCGCCGGATACTCGCGCTCGACTCCGCTTCCGCGCGGGTTGGGCGGTTCGTATACATCTTTATGCTCAGCTAGATCGCGTTTCCGCGCGGCTTCTTCGGATTCAAAACTGCGGTTGCCGGCGAAATCAGCGTCAATGGAATCATTCTCGTTGGGTCGGCTTTTGAAACTAGGGTTGCTATAAGGCCTGGGGCCGGTCATGCGGAAACTCCTGGGGTTCGGTCTGGTACGTCTATTTAGATGTGCGGAGCCGCCGCTAGATGCCTCACAGATTTCCGCAGAGACGCGCACTGCTATAAAATGGAGTGTTACGCACAAAAGACTTTAAGGAGCCTTATGGCCACCACTACCGCAGAAGCGACCAAGACTTTAGTGAACTATCGCGTGGACTCCGGCGTTGCCGTGATCGAGATGTGTGACCCGCCGGCGAACACCTATACCTATGAGATGAACCTGCAGATGGACGCCGCCATCCTGAAGGCTCGCATGGATAACGACGCTTACGTGATCGTGATCACGGGTGCGGGCGACAAGTTCTTTTCCGCGGGTGCGAACATTCGCATGCTCAACAGTGTGGACCCGACTTTCAAATATTACTTCTGCCTGCAGGCCAATGAGATGCTGCTGCGCTTGGAGCACACGCCGAAGCTGGTAATCGCAGCCATCAACGGACACTGCGTGGGTGGCGGACTTGAGATTGCCATGGCGGCTGACTTGCGCATCGCGCGTAAAGATGCCGGCAAGATGGGATTGCCGGAAGTTAACCTAGGCGTGTTGCCCGGCACTGGCGGAACGCAGCGTCTCTCGCGCATTGTGGGGAAGAGCAAGGCTATTGAGCTGATGGTCACCGGCAACACCTACTCCTTTGAAGAAGCGAAGGAGATGGGAATCGTGAATGACATCTTTGAACGCGAGAACTTCATGGAAAACATCATGGAGTATGCGCGGCAGTTCTGTCCGCCGAACAAGGCGGCGAAGGCTGTGGGACGCATCAAGCGCGCGGTGCAGACAGGATGGGAGATTCCGTTGGAGTCGGCGCTGGCAGTGGAGCGCGAGAACCAGCAGATCCTCTTCCAGAGCGACGACGCGAAAGAAGGCATCTCGTCTTATGTGGACAAGAGGCCGGCGACGTTCACGGCGAAATAGTCTCCGCATGTAATTGATTTTGTAAGGGACGAAAATCTAAGGGAGTCCAATGGCAACTGCAGCAAAGATCAATAACTTCAGCGATTGGGTAGGCTTGTTCAACGATTGGCGCGAGGAGATCGGCGTCAATCATAAGGACATTTCTGACTTCA
>JAICLA010000119.1 GCA_025927695.1 Terriglobales bacterium
AGCAAGCGCATAGCCGTCATCGATTGCAGCTTCAAAGAGCGTCCCGAAGAAAAGATCGTTATCATCAACCCCGAGATCATCAAAAAAGAAGGCAAACAGACTGGCGGCGAAGGCTGCCTGAGCGTGCCGGAATTCCGCGAAAACCTCACGCGTGCAAACGTCGTTACCGTTCGCGCGCAAGACGCCAAGGGTAAAGAATTTGAGATGACGGGCGAAGGCCTACTCGCCCGCGCCTTCCTTCACGAAACAGACCATCTCAACGGCAAGCTTTATATCAGCCACTTGAGCGCCCTCAAGCGGGATCTTATGAAGCGCAAGATCAAGAAGCTGATGAAAGCCGGCGAGTGGGTATACGAAGCGCCGCAACCCATGTAGGTGCGTCTCGCCGAGGCCGATCCTAGTTCGGACAAGGCTTTGCAGCGTGCTCCAGCTCGCGCGTATCCGGATAACTGAACGCATTCTCAAAAGCGTCTGAGTGCGAACGTTGCGTGAACCACTGCAGCAACGCCTGCGTCTGCGGGTGGTAAGTGAAGCCGTGCAGCATGACCGGGAACGCAGGATGCGGCAAGTCTTCGATCGGATCGGCGGTTTCCAATGCCGCTGCGCAGGTTGAACCGTCAGGATATTGCCACGGTGGCGCAGTGTTCGTCAGAAATGGATCATTCAACGTCTCTGATATCTCGTGACTCAGAGTGATCGCGTCCGCAATGTCCGCATCTTGGTATATACCCTGTTCCAGCCATGAGGTGTAGATCAGCGTTTGTATGTAGTGAGTTGTCGAAGAATGCTTCGTCTCATACGCCGTATGGAAGCCAAGCAGACAACAATTCTTCTCGTCGCCGCCGTTATATAGCAAAATGTTGGGCGCGATCAGGATCGGCAATTCGTCTATTTGTAGGCCCTCAAGTTGTGCGATGGTGCTGATCTGCGAAGTGAAGAAATCCGAATTCACCTTCGCGAAGATCTTGCCGCTGTCGGTGATGAATACTTCGCCCATTCCGACTGGGACTTCAACGGTCACGGGTGTGAGCACGCGCGGTTTAGCAAGGAGTGTGTGCCAGCCGCCTTTGTTGAATTTGTGGAACTGCGCAAGCTCGACCGCGTCAGCATATTGTGTGAAGCCGGTCCCATAGTTGTAGCTCTCAAAGTTAGGCGACGTCATCGCAGCCTTCACGATAGGTCCCGCGTCGATCACCAGCGGATTTCCGTCCGGGTCAATGTACTCATCGAACGCCAACGATACCGGGACTAGTGCCGTCTTGATGGTCACTGATCTGTCGCCCGAAGGGTCGCTTCCCGCCATAATGAATGGATACACGCTGCCGTCTGCGGCGCCGAATTTACCTGACCAATGCGGCAGCGAGATCACGTGTTGCAAAGGCCCCAGATTCTGCGGCGCTGGACCGCCCATGGCGGCGAACCGGCCATACTTCACTCCTTCGCCTGAATCGCCGATGGAGTAGTCGCCGACTTTTGCCGGCCGTTTCAGTTGCATCTTTTGTGCGGAGAGGGTGGAAGCGAGCATGCACGCGCATGCCACAGAGGTGTACAGCCTGGCCCAATACATCGAGGTCCCCTTTGCGTGGCCGTCGCGCGTGGCCAGCAGAAGCTATACAGATTCCCGCGCGCCATCCAGAGTTGCAAGTTGTAAGGTAACGCGGCTTCGACCAGCCAAAACCGCACTCTTGTTTAGAATGGCTGCATGGATTTGGTGTTCTGCGGCACTCCCCAATTCGCTGTTCCCACGCTCGAAGCGCTGGCCGGAGCCGGACACAATATCCGCTTGGTGGTCACGCAGCCAGACCGCCCGCGTGGCCGCGGAATGCAGCTTGCGCACTCGCCAGTGAAGCAATCGGCCCTCGCGCTCGGCCTCCAGATCACCCAGCCGGAAAAGATCAAGTCCAATGCCGAGTTCCGCGCGAGACTGGAGTCCCTCGCGCCCAAAGCCATCATCGTCGTGGGCTACGGACGCATCATCCCCCAATGGATGATCGACCTTCCGCCACTCGGCAACATCAATCTGCACGCGTCGTTGTTGCCGAAGTATCGAGGCGCCGCTCCGATCCAGTGGGCCATCGCCAACGGCGAAAAAGTCACCGGGAACACCACCATGCTCATTAATGCCGGCCTCGATACCGGCAACATCTTGCTGCAGCAAGAGACTCACATCGCTGACGACGACACAGCCCTCACCCTCGGCCCGCGATTGTCCGCCAACGGCGCCGAGTTAGTGATCCAAACATTGCAAGGTCTGGAAGACGGATCCATCCAGTCGCGCAAGCAGGATGACTCGCAGTCATCGCTCGCGCGCATACTGAAAAAAGAAGATGGCCGCATCGACTTCTCCCGCACTGCCACGCAGATATGCGATCGCCTGCGCGGATTCCAGCCCTGGCCCGGCGCCTTCACCACCTTTCGCGGAAAGACGCTGACCATCATCGCAGCACAGCCCGCAGCGAATGTCGCACGATTAGCTCCAGGCGAAGTTGCTCTAGCAGACGATCTCCTGCTGGCCGGCTGCGGCGAGAACTCATTGCTTGAGATCGCTATGCTTCAACTCGAAGGCAAGAGTCGCATGAGCGCACACGACTTTGCCAATGGCTACAAGCCAAAGACAGGCGAACGCCTTGGCGCCGCGGCCGGCGCGGGAGATTAGCGTGCCCATCTCGCCCTCGCGCATCGCGGCATTTGATGTGCTTCTGCGCGTGGAAAAAGAATCAGCCTACGCCGCCGAACTTCTGCACTCAGACAAAGTCACAATGCTTGATGCTCGCGACCGTAACCTGGCCATGCAGATCGTGATGGGCGCGCTGCGCTGGCAATCAAGGCTTGATTCGGAGCTCTCGCGATTTCTCTCTGGCAAGAACGAGATTCACAAACTCGACGCCGAAGTCCGCATCGCACTCCGCATGGCCACGTACCAGTTGCGCCACCTCGACCGCGTTCCTGCGAACGCCGCCGTGAATGACAGCGTGCAACTCGTGAAACGCGCGGGCAAGACCTCCGCCAGCCCATTGGTGAATGCCGTCTTGCGAAAATTGACAAAAGCTCCGCCTGAAGCAGCACCACCATTCGACTCTCCGCAAGCCCTCGCCGATTCACTCTCGCACCCGCTCTGGCTAGTGGAACGCTGGGCACGCGACTTTGGGCTCGAAAAGACTCGCCGCATCTGCGAAGCAAATCAATCCCAGCCCGCCACTTCGCTTCGCATGCCCGCCGACCCAACGCAAATCGCCGCAGCAGAAGCCGCGCTACGCGATGCCGGAATCGAACTGTCGCCCGGCGTGCTCATGACTAACGCGCGCCGAGTTATCTCCGGTGACATAACTTCCGCGGCTGAGTTCCGAGAAATGCGCGTTGGCATTCAAGATGAAGCCTCGCAACTCGTAGCCGCTCTCGTCGGGCGCGGTAAGCGCATCCTTGATTGCTGCGCTGCACCCGGCGGTAAGACGCAGGCCATTGCGTCGCGCAATCCGCAGGCGCACATCGTTGCAGCGGAACTTCATCCGCAGCGCGCACGCATTATGCGCGATCTCGTTACCGCTAAAAATGTTGAGATCGTCGCCGCAGACATCGCCACACTAAAAGTAGATCAGCCCTTCGACCGCGTCCTAGCCGATGTACCTTGTTCCGGCACCGGAACTCTCGCGCGCAATCCTGAGATCAAGTGGCGACTGAAGCCGGAAGACTTCGCCGATCTTCAACGTAGGCAAGTGGCAATACTGTCAGCGGCGCTAGACCGCGCTGCATCCGGCGCTCGCGTCATTTATTCCACCTGTTCATTAGAACGCGACGAAGACGAAAAAGTGGTGGAAGAGATATTGAGTGCGAGCAAAGACATTCGCATCGTCCCTGTCAAAGATGTACTGCGCGAATTAAAGCAAAATCACGAACTCGCCTGGCAAGACCTCGATTCCATCACTAGCAGCCCATTCCTGCGCACGCTTCCCGGCGTTCATCCTTGTGATGGATTCTTCGCAGCGGTGCTGGAAAAGGTCAGCGTTTCGGCTTAGTCGTCATCTGAAACGTCGCAGCAAGAGGCACCATAGGATGGCTGACTTCGACGGTTATATCGGAACCGGCTTTGATGCGTTGCCCAGGAGATGGAATCTGTTTAACGATCTCGGCATCGTCCTTAGACATATTGGGCATGTTTTGTCCCACGCCGCCGATAAAGCCTGGATCACGGACACTCAAGGTGAACCCCGCGTCCTCGATCTCTTTGCGTACTTCGCCAACACGTTTGCCCACGAAATCCGGCATCAGGAATTGTTGATCTTTTTCCTCGCCCGCGACCAGCACGCTTATCTTCGGCGACTCCACCATTCCCGAATTCGGCGGCGGACTCTGCGCCACGATCTCATCCTGCGCTGCATCCGGCAGATCTGCGACCGCGACTGAGCCTACCTCCAGCCCGCGTTGTCGAACGTTGATCTCCGCCGCACGCGCGCTTTGGCCTACTAAGTCAGGGACTTCAGCCTTCTGTGGCCCAAGGCTTTCTGCCACACGCACCTTCCATCCTCGGCGCACCAGGCTGCCCGGTGCCGGAGACTGCGAGATGACCCTGCCCTCCGCAATGTCAGCCGAGTAAAAATGGTTCTCAACGTCAACGATCAGACCGTCAGCATTTGCCTGTTGTTCCGCTGAGGCCTGCGAAAGCCCGATCAATTTGGGCACCGCCACTTCGCGTCCGTGAATCGCGAATCGCATCGCGGTCAGCGCAGACACCATCGCCACTGACACTAAAATCAGCGCGAGCAGCACAAAGCGTAAGAAAGTCTTCATTGAGTCGTCTTAGCGATTACGCGATTGCGCATGCCCAGCGCGCGGAGCCGCATTTGGCGCAGCTGCTGCAGAAACGCCGCCCGCCTCCGCATCGCCGCTGCGCGGTAAAGTAGCCAGCAGCATCTTCGAGCGCAGATCAGGTTCATCCGGCAAGTCTTCCGGCTTGGCGAACATCTCATTGTCGCGGCCTTGGATCGCCACTTTCATGAAGTCGATCCAGATGGGCAGCGCCGCTTGTCCGCCGGTCTCTTTAGGACCGAGCGATTTCTTTTCGTCAAAGCCCACCCATACTCCGCAGGTCACGGACGGTGAAAAGCCCATGAACCACGCGTCAGTGAAATCATTCGTTGTGCCCGTCTTTCCACCTACAGGATGCTTCAACTTGAGCGCGGCGGTCGACGTTCCTTGCTGCACCACCGCTTGCAGAAGCGTCACCATGGTGCGTGCCGTCTTCGCGCCGATCACGTCACGTACTTCGGGATAGTTCTCTTCACGCACGTGCCCGTCGTAGTCTGTCACCTTGCGAATGTAGCGCGGCAGAACGCGCACGCCGTCGTTCGGGAAGGTGGAATACGCTGCGGTCTGCTCGAAGAGCGTGACTTCCGCAGACCCGAGCGCCACCGGCAAGAACGGAGGAATGTTCGAGGTGATCCCAAACTTGTGCGCGTAGTCTATCACCGTCTTGATGCCTACCTTTTCCGCAACCTTCAACGCAGGAATATTGCGCGAATTCGCGAACGCCACCTTCAGCGGCAGATTGCCCCAGAACTTGCCGTCATAGTTACCGGGTGTGTAAGGTCCGCCCGCGGTCATGAACGTAGTCCGCGAGTCCAGGATGTAGTCGTTGAGCGAAAGCGTATCAGTGTCGATCGCCGCGGTATAGACGTACGGCTTGAAAGACGACCCCACCTGCCGCAGGGCCTGCGTCGCACGATTGAATTGCGATTCGTGGAAGTCGCGGCCGCCCACCATGGCTTTGATATCGCCAGTAGCATTGTCCACCGCCATAAGCGCGACCTGTGTGCCGGAATCCTGTTCCAGCGTGACCTTCGCGCTCTCGCCGGGCGTAGCAGGCAAGCTCACGATCTTCACATAAGCAATGTCACCCGCGTGCAAAATGTCCGATGGCGCTTGCTTTCCCGTCCACTTGATATCTGCCGGCGCGATCGTCGCCGTGAATTGGCCGAACTTCACACGCGAAGAAGAAGACGACACGTCCAACACCAGCGCGTGAACATAATCTCCCGGTGCCACCGGGTCCACCCAATCAGGGTGCTGGTAGCTTTCTACCGGCTCGCTCAAAAGAACGTTTTTGAGATTGCCTTTCCATCCATGGCGACGCTCATACACTGCCAGACCATCGAGCGCCGCATGTGTCGCTGCTTTTTGCCATGCGAGGTTCAACGTGGTGTAAACGCGCAGACCGTTCTGGTGCACGTCCTCACTGCCATATTTTTTTTCCAGGTAGCGGCGTATCTCTTCCACGAAATATGGCGCAATGGCATTTGTCTGCGTCTGCAGATGCAGCGTGATGGGTAAAGCTTTCGCGGCGTTCGCTTGCTCGGCGGTGATCTTGCCATCTTCCAGCATCGCGTTCAGCACCAGATTGCGGCGCTGCAAAGCCTTCTGCGGGTAATTGATGGGCGAATACTGGTTCGCCGACTTCGGCAAGCTAGCCAGCACAGCCGCTTCGGCGACCGTAAGATTCTTCGCCGGCTTGCCAAAATAATATTGCGAGCCTGCAGCAAAGCCGTACACGCCGTGTCCTAAATAGATCTGATTGGCGTAGAGCGTGAAGATCTGCTCCTTGGTAAAGTGCCGCTCGATCTGGATGGCCAGCATCATCTCCTGAAACTTGCGGCTGAAGTTGCGATCACTCGACAGGAACAGATTGCGCGAGAGTTGCATCGTCAGCGTGCTCGCGCCCTGCGAACGGCTGTGCGTGGATACATCGCGCCATGCCGCGCCCGCTATGCGCCCGAGGTCGATGCCCCAATGATGATCAAAATCTTTGTCTTCGATCGAAGTCACCGCGTCACGCAGCACCGGCGGGAAATCCTCATAGCTCGCAATGATCCTGCGCTGCAACGCAAAGCTGCCGATCACGTTCCCCTGATCGTCATAGATCTCGGTGATGGCATTGGGACGGTAAGTCTCCAGCTCCGCGATCTGCGGTAGGTCAGTGGAATACACCAGGAACATGCCCGCCAACGCGCCGATCGCTGCTGAGGCAATGATCAGCAGCGTGAACACGACTCGGCCCACCAGCTTTTTGCCGGCAAAGCTGACCTGCGGCAGGATGGGGTAAAGAGTCTTCATGGAGGGTGATTTCAGCGCCAGCATAGCACTTTTATGCGGAGCTGCCACTAAGGTGGAATCCGCGTGGCCAACAAACAAAATCGCGGGCCAAAGCCCGCGATCTCATTCAAGACCCGACTGAACTTATGAGTTCTTAGTCTTCAGCACCGCCACTGCACGCTGAAGCTGCAGGTCAACCTTCGGAGCCGCCGGCTTAGTCTCAGGCTGGGTGGTGTCAGTATCGTCGTCAACTGAGTTGTCCGAATCATCCTGATCAGCCACCACGATATTCGGAGTCACCGCTGCATCCTGAATGGCTTTGCCGTCCGGCGTGTAGTACTTCGCGATCGACAAGATGATCGCCGACCCATCCGGCACTTCGATCAGCTTCTGCACTGAGCCCACGCCAAACGTCTTGCCGCCAAGCACGTCACCGCGCGCGTTCGCCAAGATTGCCGACGCCACGATCTCCGCCGCACCCGCCGTTCCACGATTCACCAGCACCACCAGCGGCAGTTTCGTTACAGCCTTCGAAGGTTCAGCATTGAAATCCTGTTTGGCGAACTTCTGACCTTTGAGCGAAGTGATGGTGCCGTGGTCGAGGAAAAGGTTCGCGACTGCCACGCCTTCGGTCTCGTCACCGTCAGAAACGTCGCGCAGGTCAAGAATGATGCGCTTGGCGCCGTTCTTCGTCTCCGTCGCGATCTTGTTGGCGATCTCCTGCGCTTTGCCCTTCTGCAGGCTCACCGTCTTGATATAGCCAATGTTGCTCTCCTGCATCTTCTCGCTCACTGCAGGAACGGAATAGTCATCGCGCGTCACAATGATCTTCTGCGGCTCGGCTTTATTCGGCCGCACCACTGAGAACGTGATCGTCGTTCCGCGGTCGCCGGCCATCTCGCGCTGTATCTCCGCCAGTGACATGTCATGCGTGCTGTTGCCGTTGATGGATTCCACCACGTCGCCGTCCTGCAATCCCGCTTTGTCGGCTGGGCCGCCCGGCATCACCGAGACGATGGCCGCAAATCCGAAGCGCTTTGAAAGCGTG
>JAICLA010000206.1 GCA_025927695.1 Terriglobales bacterium
GTCCCATGGGTTGGGAATGACGAAGATGCCGGATGACTCATGGAGTTTTTGAAAGGCGACAGCTTTTTCTTTTTGCGAAATGGGCATGGTTGAAAGATTTTGCTGATGTGAGTAAGGATTCAATAAAAGCGGCGGCGATGCGGACTTTAGTCCACGCCGCGATCTTCCGCGGTCATGAATGCCCACCGAGCGTGCCGGCACTTCCACATGCAATCGCCGTCCAGTGAGAGGCGCGGTGGAACCATCGCCACCGGACGTGGCGAATCCAGACGTAGGGTCCATGGGCGCCGGGATGATGTTCGGTAATTCGCGATTATCACGTACTGAGCGTTCATTCGGTCGAATCCCGTGATGTGAACGTGATACAAATCCTGAATGCGGTTACGCCTTGTTAGTGCTCTGATCCTTAATTTCTTCATAACGCTTTCCCTGCTCGCTAGCGAGTCACATTTGCATGTATTGCGCGGTGTGGACGATGCCGGCCGCGCTACACAAACATGGCAGGAGATGATCGCTAAGCGCCTGACGCCTGCACAGTTCCACGACGTGGAGTCACTCGCCAAACCGTACACTCCCGCGGAGTCGGCTTGGGTGCGGTTGGTCGAATCGCGACAGCCGGTGTGGGATAACGAGCTTTCGAGACTGGCTGTTCCCTTCAGTCCCGTTACCGCGCCAGACGCCAGCATCGTGCTCGGCAACCGCGGCGGTGAAGACGCATTTACGCATGACCCACATACGATCGGCTTCGACGTCGAGCGCTTGAACACCCTCTATGGAAGTGCCGACTTAGACACAAATTCCGCGCTCATTGACCATCTGTTTCACCACGAGTACACGCACTTGTTGCAAAAAGCATGGGTACGTGACCATCCGCTGCTTACTGAAACTCCACTTCACGCGGCGCTCGCTGACATGTGGCTGGAAGGCATGGGCAATTATTATTCGCTGTCTGATGCGTGGGAGCCTGCGGATGGCAAACCTTCGACGAAGGCGACGCAAGCTTTGAATGTGCTTATACCCAGATTGGTCACACGGCTTGCAGCTCTTGCCTGTGCCAGTTCAGAAAATGCATCCCAGCTTTCAAAGAATATTTCGAGCGGGCATTTTGATCAAAAGTGGGGAGCCCTCCCCGTCGCACTTTGGCTGCAAGCTGAAAGCAACGATCCAACTCACCTCCGCGACTTCATTCTCGCAGGCGAAGAGGGAGTATGGACGCTTGCCTCACGACATGTCACGCCCGATGTTAAAGCTCAACTCGATGAGATCCGCACACTCGAGAAGGCCTGCTCAACTGCCAAGTAGATGTCGCTGAGTTGGTGGATGCAGACCCCATGCGCGCTTCGCCAGACGAGCGCCATCAATCGTATTGATGAAGGCATAGAACGTTGCGAAACACATAACGTCGGAAATCTAAATAGAGAAGCGCGGATCGCCTTCAACGATCTCGGTCTTCAGCTTCGGGCTCTCACCCTTCCTCCAAAGGGTAGAGAGGAAACGCACGCGGTACAAGATCGGTCCGCCGTCCGCGGTTTGTGCACGTTCTATCGGACGTGGAATGCACACGAACTCAGTCTCGAGCTGGTTGCTGCTGGCGTGAACCACTGCGTATCCGTGTCCGCCGGTATCGACGAAGGAGAGATGCGGAGACAGTTCGGGGTTGCTGAGTTGACGTGCTTTGTTCACATCACCAGTCTTTGCGTACTCGATACAACTGCGGACGCCATGGCGGAAAAGCATATTGAAAGTCGGTTGCGGTTTACTATCCGTCTTGGCTTGAGCCAGGAACAGGTCGCGGAGCGGGGCGTCTTTCTTTAGATTATGCTCGTAAGCCTCCAGTCCGCCCGGAGTTGAGATCGATCCTCCGACAAACGCCACACCTACCGGCTGGAAACGCTTGGGCGGGAGCTCACTGGCGGCAAGGCCCGCCCAAAAACTATGGCGATCGCCCGCCACGGTGGCAAATCCGGTGATGCCTTCCTTGCGAACGTGATCGTAGATCTGGCCGAGTTCATAGATCGCCTCGGCCATCTCATTGCGATTCGTATTGGCATACCCTTCTCCCGGCCACTTCTTGATCATTTCCGGCGGCAGGTTCTGTGGATCTGTACGCATTTGAAGTGTTGCGGTCGTGCTTCCCCAGATCTTCCACGTGGCTTTAGACCGGGAGAGCTCTTTAAGGAACCACGCCTTCTGCTCTTCACCCAAGATCGTCTGAGGAGGCTCATTGCGACGGAAATTAGGAATCGTGACGCCGTAGGTGATCGTGTCTGGAGGCTTTCCGCCGTTGTAGGCTCGCCCGCCATCGAGGATTTCCATGACCTCTTGCGGAACGAACTGGGAATAGTCTTTGTCTCCGAGAGGGTCACCTTCCGGCCGGCCGGCTGGATCGTCAGAGCGATAGCTGCGCTGGTCAGTGATGATCAGCTCGACGTTCTTCCCCCAGCGCAGGCTACGGTATCCCTTCAGGCTGTTGATCGCCGCCAAATTGTTGGGCTCGGTGCCAAGTCCATGCTCGTCGAATGTAGTGACAGGAGTGGTCACAACGGCAGGAGGATCAAAGCGTTCCAGAGAGGGACCGCTAGGTTTGGCCATTCTCGCGGGCAGGAATTCGAAGTAGGCCTGGTTCGCTGCCACTTTGACCGCCTGTGCGGGACGCGTCTTCCCGTTGAAAATCTGCATGCCCTGCCAACCGAACCAACTGAACTCATGGTTGTCCCACATAGGCACGAAAGGAAACCGCGCGCGCGCGTCTTGTATGTCAGGATCGTGTAGATAGTTTTTGTAGATCAAGCGATAGTCTTCCAGCGTGGTGGGAATGTGGAATGTCGCAATCTTTTCTCCGTGTGGGTAACGCACAATGTCACGCATCTTGCGGTCGTAATACGTCGCCCGGTCCTCCGGATACCAAACCAATTCGTAGATGAAATCGCCGAGGTGCAGAACAAATCCCAGACGTTCGTTCTCGGGAGCTTTTTCGTCCTCGAAGATCATTCGGCGATAGGCATTCTGCGCGCCGAAGTTCGCGTTCTGACAGCTGACGAATGCGAAGCGGACGCTACGCGGATCGTTTTCAGCGGGAGCGGTAATGGTTCGACCGACCCTGCTGCCGTTTCCCTCGGGGTCGATAAAGCGGAACCAGTAGACCGTTGCAGGTTTGAGATGCCCGACCAGGACGCGACAGGTCCAATCGGAATCTGCGGTAAGAGGCACGGATTGTTCGGACACAACGTGTTGAAAATCGGAATCGAGCGCAACTTCCAATGTGAGACGCGACGCCGGCGCGGTGCCGGGAGCGCGGCGCGTCCAGAGAAGGACGCTGTTGCTGTCTGGATCGCCGGAAGCAACGCCCTCGGGGAAGATGTCGCGGCGTTCGCGCCAGTGGCTTGCTGAAGGCTTCGGAACAGCGTGCCCCCAAGCGGCCGAGGCTCCGAGCATAGCTGCGAGTTCAATAAACTTGCGGCGACTGATTGTCATGTTGATGGTCCTGAGTTGAGAGTTGTGTCCAACTTAGTGACGTAAGGAACTTGCTTTGGTCACCAGAGTCGCGCTCTGTTTTTGTGGTGAGGCGCGAAAAGAATGCCGTAAACAGTCCCTTACAGACAGTCGTCAGATGAATCAGCTTCGGCGACGAAGTCCCTTTGCCGAGGCCTCTGATCCAGCTGGTTCACGAAACGGCTCTACGGGAATGTGCACGTAACGAACTTCCAGCACGGTCAGGGATGTTGTACCGTCCGGTAATTGTAGGACTACCGTGTCACCCGCTGCAGACTTCATCAACGCGCGCCCCAGCGGTGACACCCAACTGATGTGGTTGCGGTTTAGATCGACTTCGTCGGTGCCAACGATGCTCACCTCTCGCTCCTGCCCGGTGGCATTCGCATAGCGAACGGTCGCTCCGAAAAACGCCCTAATCGCCGCCTGACCCGACCTCGGAGCTTCCGGGTCGACCACTTCCGCGGCTTCGATTCGCTTAGTGAGAAAACGGATCCGCCCATCGATTTGCCGAAGCCGCCGTTTGCCATACTGATAGTCAGCGTTCTCACTGCGATCGCCATTGCTGGCAGCCCATGCCACCACCTCCGTCACGGCCGGGCGTTCCCTGGTGAGGAGGAACTCGTGTTCATCTTTGAGGCGCTTCAGCCCGTCTCGCGTTATGTAATTCTTGACTGTCGTCGCGGGTTCGTTCGTTGTTGGTTTTCTGGTAAATCCCTTCCGCATCTCATAATCCCTTCCTGGAAGCATCTTGTTGGACGCAAACAAACAGAAGATAATCATCGACTTTCTGAACTGACTGGTAACTGACGGCCAAAAGAGACCACGCAATTGACATCATGCGCTGCTTCCATCAGAAGTTACGACGAAAGTGAAAGCGACTATAGCTTCTATCAAATAAAATTTTATGCAAGCAGCAATGTGAAAAAAGGAGATGTATGAGAAAGAGTTGGAAGATGTTGGCAATACTTGCCTGCGCTCTGCTTGCCGTGAATACAACCATGGCTCAGGATCAAGGTACCGCCAAGACGACGGCGAAGAAACATAAAGCCGCTCCGCATAAGACAGGTGGCCCGACTGTTTCCGAACAGATCCAGGAACTGAAGCAACTGATCGAGCAACAGCAGCAGCAGATCAATCAGCTGCAACAGCAGGCGACAGAACGAGACCGTGCACAGCAAGAGACGCAGCAGGCCGCGAATCGTTCATTGCAGCAGGCGAGGGACGCCGCCAGCACAGCTGACGCAGCCAACGCGGCAGCTGTCCAAGCTAAAGAGTCAGTCGATTCGGTCAATTCCCAGGTCTCTGATCTCAAAACGAACTCGACCAGCCTGATGAGTAGTATCCAAGAAGACCAAAAGAAATATAACGAGGCGATCGAGAGCCCGCTCTCATGGCATTACAAAGGTATGACGATCACCCCGGGCGGATTCCTCGAAGCGGCAACCACCTGGCGTCAGCGCGCCATGGCTAGTGATGTGGATACTCCATTCAACTCGATTCCATTCACCAATGCAGACGCCGGCCGACTCACTGAA
>JAICLA010000232.1 GCA_025927695.1 Terriglobales bacterium
AGCCACCGGCGTTCCCATCCCGCTCAACTACCCGGTCTTCGGCGCCGACGCCTTCCGCACCGCCACCGGTGTACACGCTGCTGCAGTCATCAAAGCCTTCAAGAAAAATGATCCAGTGCTCGCCAACACCGTCTACTCCGGAGTCCCCGCTCACTACTTCGGCCTTGAACAAGTCATCGACATCGGCCCTATGTCCGGCAAATCCAACGTAATCTTCTGGCTGGAACGCCACAGCATTCCCGCCACAGATGAATTGGTCGAACGTATCTACCAATTAGCGAAATCCTCGAACCACACACTGACCGAGCACGAGATTCTGGAAGCCTGCAAAGCCTCACCTGCCGCAAGCAATTAACCTTTTGAGTTTGTCACCCCCGACCCTGAGCGTAGTCGAAGGGGAGGGACCCCTATCACTCTGCAATCAGCCCGCACAAGGTTCCTAACTACTAACAACTACTACCAGCTACTGCATTCCTGTATCCTTTCAACCATCCCATGCGACGCCGCGCCCTCGCCGCTATACTATGTTCTTTGCTCGCCCCCATGGCCTTTTCTCTCAACACGCGCGCACTCGCTGACCCGCAACAACCACGCCCGCAAGACGTCGCCAAGCTCGCCGAGATGCGTCAAGTCCACGAAGCGTTCAAATGGTTTCAATCTCATGAGCGTGACCTTCGCAAGTTACAGATCGAAGTCACAAAGATCCCCGCACCTCCTTTCGGCGAGGCCAATCGCGCGCTCTGGGTACGTGACCGCTTCAAAGAATTCGGACTCTACGACATTGAGATTGATAAAGCCGGCAATGTGATAGGTCTCAGTCGCGGAGCAAAACGAAAAGCCCCGCTGATCGCCCTCACTGCACACATCGACACGGTCTTTCCCATCGATACCGTGCTCGACATCAAGTCCGATGGCGACAAACTAGTCGGCCCCGGCATAGGTGACAACGGCGCAGGACTCACCGGGCTCTTCGCCATCGCGCAAGCGCTAAAAGTCTCCGGCGTGAAACATACCGCCGGCATTCTTTTCGTCGCCAACGTCGGTGAAGAAGGCGAAGGCGATCTCCGCGGCATGCGCTATCTCTTTCAGGAATCCAAATGGGCCGACAAGATCGGCGCAACCATCGTGCTCGACGGTGCCGGCGTTGATTCCATCGTCACAGAAGCGCTCGGCAGCAAGCGTTTCGAGATCACCGTGCGCGGTCCTGGCGGACACTCATGGGCAGATTTCGGCACGCCCAATCCCATCGTCACGCTGGCGCGTGCCATCTCGCGCTTCAGCGAGTCGCAAGTCCCCAACGATCCAAAAACATCTTTCAACGTAGGCGTCATCCAGGGTGGCACTTCGGTGAATTCCATCCCTGAATCCGCCACCATGCGCGTCGACATTCGCTCGGCATCCACTACACAGATCGATGCGCTGGAAAAAAATCTGCGCGATGCCGTCAATAATGCCGTGCGTGAAGTACAAGACGCGAAGTCGCGCAAAGGAATCGTTAATGCAGATATCAAAGTCATCGGCGAGCGCCCCGCCGCAGACTTAAAGCCAGACTCGCGCGCCTACGCCGCCGTGCGAGCAGTCGATTCGCATCTCGACATCCGCGCGCAGACTCGTCGCGCATCCACTGATGCCAACATCCCGCTCTCTCTCGGCAAAGATGCCATCAGCGTTGGCGCTGGCGGTACTGGTGGCGGCGCTCATACCATCCACGAATGGTATGACCCCGCCGGGCGCGACCTCGGCCTCAAACGCATTCTATTAACGACTCTCACTCTCGCTGGAGTAGGTGAATGAAGAAAGTTCTGCTCGTGTCCCTCGTACTTTGCATTGCAGCCGCAGCCCAACAAAAAGAAAAACAAAAAGCGGATGTCATTTTTATCCACGGGGATTTCTATCTCGGTGCCACTAACGCCGCCTCTGCCGTCAAAGAAGATCACGCAACGTCTCTCGCGGTCGCCAACGGAAAAGTCATCGGCTACGGCAGCAAAGACACCGACATCACCAAGAGTTTCCAAGGTTCCAACACCAAGATCATCGACCTCCAAGGCCACTTCGCCATGCCCGGATTCAACGACGCTCATGCCCACATGGCCAGCGGCGGTCAGGAAAAGTTGAACGTCAATCTCGTCGGCTGCAGATCTCTAGCAGAGATGCAGTCCCGCATCGCCGACCGCGCAAAAACCACGCCCGCGGGCGAATGGATCGTCGGCGAAGGTTGGGACCACACGATGTGGCCCTCAAAGACCACGCCCACGCGCCAAGACCTCGACAAAGTCACCGGCGATCACCCCGCAATCTTCGGTCGGGTTGACGGACACATCGCCGTCGCCAACTCCGCCGCGCTAAAAGCGGCCGGAATAAACAAAGACACCAAAGCCCCCAACGGCTCCGCCATCGACCACGATGCCAATGGCGAGCCCACCGGAATTGTGCGTGAAGGCCCAGCCACCGGATTGGTATATGCCAAAGTCCCGCCGCCCTCAGCAGAGAAGCGCATCAAAGCAATGCGGCTTGCTCTTCAAGAAGCTGCTGCGAACGGCGTCACATCCGTGCAGGATTACTCCGACTGGCAAGATTTCCTGGCGCTCGAACAACTAGAAAAAGAAGGCAAACTCACCGCGCGCATAAGCGAGTGGCTGACCTTCGGCGACTCGCTCGACACATTAAAACAGCAGCGCGCCCATCACTCCGCAACTGATCCGATGCTCCACACCGGCTTCCTCAAAGGTTTCATGGATGGTTCACTCGGTTCGCGCACCGCCGCGCTGCTTGCGCCCTATGCCGATGATCCGAAAAACTCCGGCATCACGCGCTTCCAGCAAGACGACTTGAATCAGATGACGAAAGAGCGCGCCGCCGCAGGATTCCAGATCGGCTTCCACGCCATCGGCGATCGAGCAGCACAAATGGCGCTTGATGCATTTGCCGCCGCCGGTGCAAAGCCCGAACAGCGTTTCCGTATCGAACACGATCAGATCATTGAACCAAGACAGATCGCGCAATATAAAAAAATGGGTATCATCGCCTCCGTCCAACCCAGCCATCTCCTGACAGACATGCGCTGGGTCACGGACCGCGTCGGCAAAGAACGCGCCTCCACTTCCTATCCTTGGAAGTCTTTCCTAGACGCGGGAGTGCCCATCGCTTTTGGTACGGATTTTCCCGTCGAGTTCATCAATCCATTCCGCGGCATCTACTCCGCAGTCACGCGTAAGAACGAAGCCGGAACGCAAGAGTTTTATCCGAACCAAAAATTGACCATTGACGAGGCCATAGCCGCCTATACCACCGGCTCCGCCTATGCCGAGTTCATGGAAAAGCAGAAGGGAACTCTCGCCCCTGGCATGTTGGCTGACTTCGTCGTGCTCGATCGTGACATCACCAAAGTTCCGCCCGCGGAGATCCTCAAAACGAAAGTCCTGCGCACCGTCGTCGGCGGCAAAACCGTGTACGAAGCGCCCGCGGCTGCCAAGTAGTTCGTGTCGCGCTCGCTCAAAGCTCATCTCCTGCTGGTGCTCATCACGTTCCTGTGGGGCGCCACTTTCATCGTCATCAAGAACGCCCTCGCAGATGCGTCACCATTTCTCTTCAACGCGCTGCGCATGCTCCTTGCAACGCTCGTCCTCGCCACGGTCTATTGCCGCGAACTGCCAAGGATCAACGCGCAAGCACTTCGCTCAGGCGCCATCGTGGGCGTCTTGCTTTTTCTCGGCTATGAATTTCAAACCACCGGTCTCCGCCTCACCAGCCCCTCAAAATCCGCATTCATCACCGGCGTCTCAGTCGTTCTCGTTCCTGTCTTCCTAATTCTTTTCTGGAAGCGCAAAGTAAATCGATGGACTGCACTCGGCGTATCCGCCGCGTTCATCGGCCTGGCTCTCATGACCATCCCCGCCGGTACACAAGCACTAGCTGACTGGTCGAGCGTCAATCGCGGAGACATGCTCACCTTCGGCTGCGCTATCGCGTTCGGCTTGCACATCATCTTTCTCGGCAAGGCCACCAAGCAAGTGTCTTTCGCGCAGATCGCTTTCATCCAGACCGCAGTAGCCGCGCTGCTCATGTCGCTCGCTGTTCCTCTGGCACCATCTCAATTCGTCCACTTCACACCGCGCCTCGTGATCGCCGTGGCCGTCACCGCTGTCCTCTGCACTGCTCTGGCCTTCACCGTTCAGTCTTGGGCTCAGCAGTTCACGCCTCCCACTCACACAGCTCTCATATTTTCTTTGGAACCCGTTTTCGCCTGGCTGACATCATATGTAGTAGAGGGCGAACGCTTGGGCC
>JAICLA010000284.1 GCA_025927695.1 Terriglobales bacterium
CTTTGCGAGGTCTTCAGGAGTGAAGGGCTTCTCGCGATAGAAGTCGTAGAAGAAACCGTTCTCGGTCGGCGGACCATGCCCGAGCTTGGTCTCAGGAAACAGCTCCAGAACCGCCGCCGCAAGCAAATGAGCAGACGAATGGCGAAACACTTCCAGCGCCTCCGGATCTTTCTCCGTGAGGATGCGCAGCTCAACATCTTTCTCCAGCGGACGGTTCAGATCGATGAGCCGCGGCTCGTCGCCGTTATTCATGCTTTTGGAAGACGCGACAATCGCCGCGTCCGCCAATCGCGGCGAGATTGACTTTGCCACATCGAGCGCAGTAGAGCCCTTAGGCAATTGTTTGATGGAACCGTCAGGCAGTTTTACTTGGATGGAACCGGATGCTTCAGACATGATGTCTCTCCTCCCCGTGGCTGAATAAGAAGCCTTATTCAGCTATGCGCGGACGCGTTTACAAGACGCCCTGCGCGCATGGGTTCAGAAATGTTGGAGAAACTATCTTACAACCTTCGCGGTCTTTGCGTCCTGGGCTATGGAAATGCCCGTTCCTGTAGGCTGTCGGCGCGTAGCCACACCGCATCCAATCAGTACGCATGCCCCTGTTCACCCCAACGACGCTGGCCGCGAAGATCGGTTGGCAATGGCTCTGGCACCTCGGTGGCCCGGGCATGATCCTCGTCGGCTTGGCGGACAACTCCGTCATTCCCACGCCCGGCGGCATGGACATCCTCGCCATCATCCTCACGGTTCGCCATCGCGACCTGTGGTGGTACTACGGGCTTATGGCCGTCGTGGGCGCAGTGATCGGCGGTTATGTTTCTTATCGCGTAGGCCGCAAAGGCGGCAAAGAGGCGCTCGACAAGCGCTTTGGCGCTGAGCGCATGGAAAAGGTCTATAAGAAATTTGAACGGGGCGGATTCCTGACGGTTTTTGTGCCCGCCATCCTTCCGCCTCCTTTCCCCACCGCGCCTTTCCTGGTCGCGGCGGGCGCGCTGAATTTCCCGCAGAAACAATTCTTTGTCTATCTCACCATTGCACGGGCGATCCGCTACATGGGGCTCACATTCCTCGCGTTCCTTTACGGACGTTGGATCATGCAGGAACTGCACCATTACTACCAGCCGCTCCTTTGGACGTTCACCATCCTGCTGGTAGCAGGCGGAATCGCCGGCGGCATCTTCCTGTATGTGCAGAAAAAGCGCGGCAAGTTGCATCTAGATAAGCCGGGAAAACGCTCGAAGCGCAAAGGCGGCGAACCGAAGCCTGCCAAGAACGTAGCCTAGATTTATAGCCGTCGGACCAAGCCCGCATCCGCAGGCAACTCATCCAGCAACTCGCCCACACTGCGCTCCAAAACAGGATGCATCGCTTCAGCATCGATCTCCGCGAGCGGTGCCAACACGAACCGTCGCTTATGCATAGCCGGATGCGGAATCTTTAGTCCCGGATCATCGATCGCCTGGTCGCCAAAGAGAAGAATGTCGATATCGATCTTGCGCGGCCCTTTAGGCGCGCTCGCATTGCGGTCGCGCCCCATCTGCTTTTCGATCTCCAGCAACCCGCGCATCAGTTCGTGCGGTGATTTCGCCGTATCAAGCTCCGCCACGCAGTTGAGGAACCACGGCTGATTCGTGAACTCCACCGGCTCGGTTTCATAAAACGACGAAACCTTGCCAACAGTGCCCAGCGCCGCAAGACAACTGATCGCATCGCGCAGATTCGCCTCGCGGTTGCCAACGTTGGAGCCGAGCGATAAGTATGTAATGCTTTTCAATCTGCGATACCATCTACGGCTGAATGCTGATGGCTGTTGGCTGGTGGCTGCTTCTCTGCTTGCCTTGAATCTCAATATAGATATTGATCAGCGAAACCGCCGCCGGAGTCACACCAGGAATACCCAGCGCCTGTCCAATGGTCTGCGGACGCACCCGCGCCAGCTTCTCATTCATCTCACGTGACAGCCCGCTTACGCTCTTGTAGTCAAACCACTCAGGAATGTTGCGCGCCTCGGCTTTCTTCAGGCGGTCCATAGCGCGCTGCTGCTGTTGCAGATATCCCGCGAATTTTACTTCCGTCTCGATCGCCTTCAGCTCATTGCGCACTTCGGCGGTGATTCCCAAACGAGCGGCCTGCTCATCAGACTTCGATTCCAGCTTCACCGCGAACGCGGGCAGCGCAACAGGTAACAACTCTTCGCTCGATGCGATCTCGCTCACCCGCAAATGCGCTGCGGGTGAAAAATCATAAGTCGACGAGTGCGACACTCCACTGGCCGCTCCCACCACCGAACTGTCACCCTGAGCGGAGCGCGCAGCCGAAGGCGAGCGCGGAGTCGAAGGGTCTATGCATTTGCCGTTTGCTGAGGGCTGGAGGCTAACGGCTGACGGCTGCCTCTCAAAGAACCCCGGCATCTTCTCCCGCAGCATCGGCACCAGCTCTTCGATCCCCGCCTCCGGACGCCGCATCCACTGCGCGTAAGTCGTGCCAGCCGAACTCGAATATTTTTCAGCCAACTCCGAGCCGACGGGCACACGTTCGCTCTCAAGCAATTTCACCATCGCATTCGCGCGGTCCTGTTTCGCGTTGAAATCAGCCCAAGCGGCATCATCGATCAACCCGATCCGCCGACCGTACGGCGTCAGCCTACGGTCGGCGTTATCAATGCGCAGATGCAAACGGAACTCAGCCCGCGACGTGAACATGCGATAAGGCTCGTTAGTCCCTTTGCTGATCAAATCATCGATCAAGATGGCGATATATGCTTCCGTGCGGTCCAGCACGAGCGGCGATTCGCCTTTGATCTTCAGCGCCGCGTTGATGCCCGCCATCAAGCCTTGGCACGCGGCCTCTTCGTATCCGCTGGTGCCGTTGATCTGGCCGGCGAGATAAAGCCCATCAAACTTCTTCACCGCGAGCGTGCGGTCAAGTTCCTGCGCGTCGACAGCGTCATACTCGATCGCATATCCCGGACGCAGCATTACCGCATTTTCAAGTCCCGGAATGCTCTTGATCATTGCTTCCTGTACTTCCACCGGCAGCGAGGTGCTCATACCGTTCACGTACACCTCGTGCGTGTGCAGTCCTTCGGGCTCGAGAAAGAGCTGATGCGTAGGCTTATCAGGGAATTTAACGATCTTGTCTTCGATCGAAGGACAATACCGCGGGCCCGTGCTGGTGATCTGTCCGCTATACATCGGCGAGCGATGCACATTCTCCGCAATGATGCGCCTCGTCTC
>JAICLA010000142.1 GCA_025927695.1 Terriglobales bacterium
CAAAGAAAATCGCGCCCGCACAAGAACGCCTCGCACAAACGAAGCCCAAGTCAGCGAAGCAACAAAAACGTGAGAAGAAACAAAAGAAGAAAGACCACAAGAAGACAAAGCGCAGAAATTTCTAAGCATTGTCATCCCGAGCGGAGAGCGAAGCTCGGAGTCGAGGGACCTCGCCCTGGACGTTGATTCTGCGCCCCATAGGGCGCCGCGTTTATAGCTCCCGAGTGCATATAGACTTCAGCTCCGTAGGAGCGGCAGCCTTCGCTCCTCCTGCTAAAATAAATCCATGCCCCACATGGTGAAATGCGTGAAGCTAGGCCGCGAAGCCGAAGGCCTCGATGAGCCGCCCTTCGATTCCCCGCTCGGACAAAAGATCTACGACAACGTCTCAAAAGAGGCTTGGGCCCAGTGGATGGAGCACATGAAGATGTTGCTCAATGAATATCGTCTCCAACCCTGGAAGCCGGAGGCGCAGGAGTTCATCGCCGAACAGATGAACGCTTATTTCTTTGGCGGCGGCTCAGGGCTACCGAAGGAATACACACCTCAATAGGTCTCCTCTGTTAGCCGACCTTCTTCATCTTCCCGCCAAATTCCAGCCTGTACTTCTCTCCGCGCCAGTCGATGACATTGCTCCCATAGCTCGCCACCCACAGGAAGAACCCCAGCAGATCGCGTGCCGGGTACAACCAGCAGAATGACAATGCCCGCGGATCACGCACAATACCCCAGCCGATCGCGACCGACTGGATCACGCGATTGAGCAACCCCCAGGCAAAGAGTGCCCAGCCAACCGCCGGATACCCAGAAAGCCATCCGCCCACTAATCCCGCAATCCCGAATGGCACCGCGAACGTTAACCCACTGCCGAAGTGTCCTTTCGGACGCGAATACCGCGTGCTCTTCATCCAGCGCACTTGATGTGCCCAACTGTTAGCCCACGACCGGCTCAACACTACGTGGTCGATCACATGCGTGGAGATGATGTTCTTATACCCAGCCGCATCAGCTAGATTGCCGATCACATAGTCGTCTGCGCAATAGTCGCCCATCTGCGCAATGCCACCGATCTTCGCGATCACATCTTTGCGCGTTGACATCGTGGGCCCCAAAGCAAACTTCATTCCCTCCAGCATGTTGGCGATGAGTACCCCCGAAGTCATCTCCACGCTCATGCCCAGCGCTTCGAGCCGCGCCCACAATCCGCCGACAGGCAGCCCACGATACAAACATGTACTCACGCCGATGTTTGCATCCGCCAGCGGTGGCGCAACGTCCTGCAGATAAGTCGGCGCGACCCACACATCGCTATCACTGACGATGAGGATGTCGTGCTTGGCTTCACGCACCATCTTGTCTAGTGAATACACTTTCGCGTTCGGCCAAGGCGGGTCGCCGCTAGTCAGGACGCGGCAATTCACCTGTGGATATCGACCGCTGATCTCGCGCACTAGTTGCAACGCCGCATCCCCTTCATGCCGCGCGCAGAACAGCAGCTCCCACTGGCCGGGATAATCCTGCAAAAAGAAGCTCTCCAAGTCTTCTGCGAGGCGCGGTTCCATGCCATGCACTGGCTTCAACACACTTACGGGAGGAAACACAGCCGACTGCGTGGCACGAGCCGCGCGCATCTGCGCCAAATGTTTTCGCGCAGCCACTAGCGCCAACCCAAGGAACACCGTGCTCGCTAGCGTCCCAATGATGGCAATGCCTAATAGAAATTGTGAGAAGATGTGAATCAATAGCGTCTTGAACAGCGGCTCAAAGAAGGACTAAAGACAGAATTGTCTGGCGCATCACAATCCCGACGGCGAATCCTAACAGTCATCGCACTTTTGATTGTGCTGGTCGGCGCATTCATCATATTGCGCCCTCGGCTTTGGGTAAAGAACAAGACGGCAGAGGTCACCGTAGACGGGCGTCTCTCAGATGGCGTCAAACTTTTTCACGGCAGTGACGACCGTCTGCTTTTTTATCTCCGGGCCGAACCTACGCGCGCCTACTACTTCAGCGCTCATACCGGCGTGCTTGAATGCGACGCGCGTGAGTTCGCGTCTTTAAAGATCCTGGTCTTCAGTCCGCATGTGCAACCGCAATGCGCTCGCGCGGCGCCAACCGCTGAAATCGAAGCCCAGTCGCTGCAATACAAGAACTCTGGACATACCATCATTCTCAGTTGGCAACCCGCTCCGCGATAGGACGCTGCGACCTGATCTTCCAAATAATGGGGTGAGAACAGATTGGTCGGGACGGGCAGATTCGAACTGCCGACCCCTCCCACCCCAAGGGAGTGCTCTACCAGGCTGAGCCACGTCCCGACTATTTTGCCGGAAAAAACGCCGCCGAGGACTCGGCGGCTGGGGTGACTTCATTATAACAGCGCCGTTTCTGCCTCTGGCCTTCCGCAGATAGCCAAAGATCTGCTTGCGATCGCGGCGTCGGCGTGGGAAGACAGCGGCTCGTCCTTGGGTTCGTCTTAACCGACGCCCCCTCGCCCTTGTCGGCGCAAATTCGCCGTTTTCAAATACATAGCTGCAAATTCGTGAAAACAATGGATGTTTCGCGAAACTGATGCATGTCGTTGAAAATAATAAACTAAATATTTTTTATGTCGGTCCATTAGAATCAGCGTCTTAGCGCTAGGTCCATTGTTTGCCTCACTTACAAAAGTCCACTTTAATCGTGCCTTGATATAACTTACAGTTAATAGAACTATTAGTTAATATCTATTAATAGATTGGATGAGGCCTAATGTCAAGAGGGTGCGAGGAACTTTTTCGCGTAACCATTCCCTGTTCATCCGGTATTCGATGGTAGAGATCGAGGCTGTTGGTCTTATCCCCACTGTTCAGGAGTTTGTTATGTCATCCCGCAAGGTCCAGTTCTCCATCGGTATTCTTTGCGTGCTTTGTGGCACGCTTTTGTTGGTTGCGCAAACCAAAGTCGCCAATGCTTTTTCCGGCCAATGGATGATCGAGCCTTGTAACGACAAAGCGCAGACTTTGCAGCTCACGCTGCGCTACAACCAGCGCGGGGAGAACGAGCGCTATGACGGTTGGGGAGACTGGGGGAGCACGCAGAGCCACGCGGTGGATTTGCAAGACCTGTCGGGACTGACTGAGGCTGATCTGAAGTCGGGCGGCACGAACGTGAAGTTCAAGATCATGCAGGATGCGGGGTCGCTGCAGAATGAAGGATGGTTCGCCAACGGCAAAGGGTCGGGGCATTTCGATTACGTCCCTAATCCGCAATTTTCAGCGGAGTTGAAGCAGCGCGGATTCGATGCGCCGACCGAAGACGAGCAGTTCAAACTTACGATGTCGGGTTTCAAGCTGGCCCTACTTGATGAGCTGAAGAAAGAAGGCTATGGGACCTTTGATGTGCACACGATGGTGAAGATGGCCAATCATGGCGTGAGCGTTGAGTACCTGCATGACCTTAACGCCGCGGGCTATAAGTTTGATTCGGTTGACAGACTCATCAAGCTGCGCGACCACGGCATCACCAAGGGCTACATTGACGCGATGGCGGCAGCTGGATTCAAAAACCTGACGCCGGACGAATTACTGAAAGCGCGTGACCACGGCGTTGGGCCGGACTTCATCGCGGGATGGAAAGAGTTGGGCTACACGTCTGCTGATCTGCCCGGCCTGGTGAAGCTGCGTGACCACGGGGTGACACCGGAGTTTGCTAAGGAGATGTCCGCGCTGGGATTCAAAAACCTTGAGCCGTCAGACCTGACGCGGATGCGCGACCACGGCGTGAATGCGGAGTTTGTGCGTGAAGTTCGCGAGGCGCGGCCGGGCGAGAATATCTCGCCGGGAGAGCTGATCCGTTTGAAAGACCATGGAGTGAGTGCCTCGTTGATACGCGAGCACAAAGATATGTCACTGGATGAAGTGATCCGCATGCGGGATCGGGGCGGAGATTACTAGAGCGTTTAAAGTGTTCCGCGAAAAGCACGTCTGCGGCTAAAGCCAGTTTTTGAGTGCCTCATACGTCACGGCTGAAGCCGCTGCCCTCTCAAATCGGCAGCGTTGTCACGATCATGGTGTGAGGGCGCCGTTGAAGATATGTCGCCGGATGAAGTCATGAACATGCGGGACCGCAGGGAGATCATTAAAAGATCATTGCGGCTGATAAATCCACGCACGGTCTGAAGAAAGGGGCCCGTTGGCGCGATTGATGCCCGAACCGTAGCCGCCTGCTATCAATACACGACCGTCGTGCAAGCGTGTAGCTGACGCAAAGTAGATTGGATCGGGCAGTGAGGCTACTCTGGACGTGGTCCGTGTGGCGGCGTCATAGAGTTCCATCTCAGCCGCGCCACCGGCGATGAGCGTTGTGCCATCTTTCAAAGCTACCGCGCCGTCCGGCAGTTTGAAGCGCTTTGCCTCCATGTTGCCTATGGCGGTGAACCGGTTGGTGGCCGGGTCGAATACTTCCATGCTGTCAACGGGTCGCCAAGTGTTCTCATGTGCGCCGCCAATGATCAGAACTCGCCCATCGGCCAACAGTATGGCCGCATGTTTCTCGCGCGGCTCGGTCATGTCACCCACGGCCGTCCAAGAAGAAGTCTTTGGATCGAAGACTTCAGCGGCGCGAGATGCGATACCGGATCCTTGCCAACCGCCGGTGACCAGGACGCGCCCATCCTGCAAGAGCACGGCAGGCCGGGGCAGGCGCGCCACGTTCATGGATGCAGTCGTGGTAAAACGATTCGTGGCGGGATCATAGATCTCCGCGGTTTTGAGCGGACGCTCATCTTGGTCAGTGCCGCCAATGATCAACACCTTATTGTTGGGCAATAACACTGCTGCATGGCCGTTACGGGGTGAAGTCATCATGGGGCCTGCAGTGAACCGTCCTGTAGTTGGATCGAATATTTCGGTGGTGGCCACGATGCCGGGGCCGCCTTCCGAGAGACGACCAGCCGATCCGCCGGCAATCAAGACTTTGCCGTTGGGCAGAAGTGTGGCGGTGTGTCCGACGCGGCGGGACAGCATGTTCGCTGCCGGCAAGAATGTTTGGTTCGAGGGATCGAATAGTTCCGCAGAGTCAAGAAAGACACCATTTTCTACCATGCCGCCGGCGATCAGCACTCGTCCGTCTGGCAGCAGAGTAGCAGTGTGGTCCGCACGGCGCGCATGCATTGCGGGAATAGCGCGCAGACGTCCGACCGAAGCATGGGAGACGGTAAAGGACACGGCGGTCGCCACGAACAAAATCGCAAATACACTCAACAGATATTTTCGAGTCACAATGATTCCCCCCTCTGTTATAGATGTGAGGCGCCAAGATTTCGTTAGCAGACTCTCGCCGCCTATCCGACGAGAGCATCCTCAGCGGCTAAAGCCGGGATTTCTAGCGGCTATTACGGCAAGGCTGAAGCCGGTGCCCTCTCGAATCGGCAACCGACCCCTGAAGACTAAAGCGAGTATTTAAGCGCCTATTGCGCACGGCTGCAAGCCGCTGCTCTCTCAAATCTTCGATTTACGTCGATTGCGAGAAGTTTTGTGCGCGGCTGATGCCGCGCACATTCTGAAGAGTTACCGCGGGGCGATCTGGAACTGTTCGATCTTGCCGTTTGGCATCTCGAAGCAGGTGATGACCAGCGTCTGGTTGGGATACTTCACCACGAAGCGGCGCAGGGTCATACCGCCACGCAGACCCTGCCCTGTCTGAGCGAACGATTCCGGCGCACCGAGCGGGCCGAGGCTGGAAGCGAAATCTTTAAGCGCTGTGTCGTTGAAATAGAAGTTGGCATTGTCAGTGAACAGCGCGCGGTCGATCTTGCCCTGCTGTAAGCCGTCATAGACGCCGCGATATTTCGTCATCACATCCGCAGGCGCTTGTTGGGCTGTGGGGAAGAGCACGCCAGAGATGCCGTCTGCGATCTGGCTCTCGGCGCCGGCGGCGTCCTGATTGGTGAGAACGATCACGGCTGCGCGATCGTCTGGGAAGACGATGTTGGCGGAAGTGAAGCCAGAAACCTCGCCGGTGTGGGAGATGGCGCGATGACGGTGATTGGTGCCAACGTCCACGCCTAATCCGTAACCGGTATCGCGGCCATCTTTGAGCAACGTATCAGTCTGTTGTTGGTGGTATGACGCAGGCTTAAGCAATTTCTGTTCGATCATGCCGATATCCCACTTGGCTAGATCGCCTGTAGGCATTGCGAGTTCACCGGCGGCGAAGAGCCAGCCTTTGCCTTCTTTGGGCGCGGGATGAAGCGGGCCGAGCGCGTAACGCATGTAACCCGTGGCGTCAGTCTGCGTGAGATTGTCCTGGTCGATGTTGATCACGCTCTTCATCTGCAGCGGCGTGAAAATGTTTTTCGAGAGGAAGTCGAGGAACTTCATGCCGCCGGCTTTCTCCACGATGAGGCCGGCGATCACGAAGTTGGTGTTGCTGTACTGCCACTTTGTGCCGGGATCGAAATCGAGCGGGATCTTGGCCCACTTGTTCAGGATCTGTTGCGAAGTAGTGGGCTTGAGCATCTCCGGCATTACATAGTCTTGCGGCCAATAGTCCTGATAGCCCGATGTGTGTGAGAGCAGTTCGCGGATGGTGACTTCATTGGCGCGGGTAAGGTTGGGAACCCACTTGCCAACCTTGTCGTCGAGCGAGAGCTTGCCTTGTTCGGCAAGCATCAGGACTGCGGTAGCACAAAACTGTTTGCTGATGCTGCCGATGCTGTAACGCATGTCCGGCGAGGCGGGTGTGTGCTTTTCAAGATTGGCTTCGCCATACGCGTGTTGATACACGATCTTGTTATCCACCACCACGGCGATGGAAGCGCTGGGCACGCCGGTGGCGGCGAGAGATTTTGCGGCGACCTCGTCAATCTGCTTGGCAGAGTCA
>JAICLA010000297.1 GCA_025927695.1 Terriglobales bacterium
AATTACCGAACATCATCCCGGCGCCCATGGACCCTACGTCTGGATTCGCCACGTCCGGTGGCGATGGTTCCACCGCGCCTCTCACTGGACGGCGATTGCATGTGGAAGTGCCGGCACGCGCGGCGGGCATCTTCATGACCGCAGAAGATCGCGGCGTGGACTAAAGACCGCATCGCCGCCGCTTTTATTGAATCCTTCCTCACATCAGCAAAATCTTTCAACCATGCCCATTTCGCAAAAAGAAAAAGCTGTCGCCTTTCAAAAACTCCATGAGTCATCCGGCATCTTCGTCATTCCCAACCCATGGGACTCGATCTCCGCGCGCCTGATGGCCGGCTCGGGATTTAAAGCCATCGCAACGTCCAGTGCAGCGGCTGCGGCCGCACTCGGGAAGAAAGATGGCGAACTCACTCGCGAAGAAGCCATCGCGCATGCGCGCGTCATCGTGCAGTCTGTCGATATCCCAGTGTCAGCTGATCTGGAAAATGGTTTCGGTGACTCGCCTGATGCTGTCGCGGAGACTATTCGTCTCGCGGCCGACGCCGGTCTCGCCGGTTGCACTATTGAAGATGCAACGCGGGACGCAGCGCATCCTCTTTACGATTTCAGTCTCGCGGTCGAGCGGATCGGCGCCGCGGCGGAAGCTACGCGCAAACTGCCATTTCCATTCATGCTAACGGCGCGCGCGCATCATCTTCTGTACGAGCCCAACAACCTTGACGAGACCATCCGCCGCTTGCAAGAGTATGAAAAAGCAGGAGCCAATGTCCTTTTCGCTCCTGGCCCAGCAGACATCGCAGCGGTGCGTACCACCTGTTCCGCCATCACCAAGCCATTCAACTTTATGGCAGGAATAAAAGGGAAGTCGTTTCCTTTGCATGAACTTGCCAATGCCGGAGTGAAGCGCGTCAGTACGGCTACGTCGCCTTACCGCGCGGCCATGACAGGATTGCTCGACGCGATCAGCGAGATCAATGGCAAAGGCACATTCAGCTTCATTGACCGCGTCACCACCACGGCAGACTTAAACAGGATAATGGGAATTTAGTACGGCCTGGACGCGAACAGTGACGCAGCTACTTCTTCAACATTGCCGGCCAATTGCTGATCAGCGTAAGAGGCGCAGTACTCTCATCCGGGGCGCTGCTGATGAGGAAGCGTCCATCTTTCGAGACCTGATAAACCGCGTCAAAGTTTCGTGGATGTGCACGGAATAAGGTTGTAGGGATCCCGAACTTAGGTTCGCCGCCTGCGGCTGAAAATGAGACTGATGTGATCATGTTGTCTGCCGCAAAGTAATAAAGCTCTTTGCCATCACGGGCCCACAATGGTTGATTGCCGCCCGCCGTAGAAACCTGGAATTTGCGTCCGCCAGCCGGGAAAGGGGTGACATATACCTCGTAATGACCTGATTCGTCGGAAGCGAATGCGAGCCACCGGCCGTCCAGCGAGAAACGCGCCGACAACTCATTGAACGGCGTATTCAGGAACGGAGTCATCTTTTTGTCAGTCAGGGAAAAAATGCTGATGTCGTTCTTCGTGTCTTTTGTATTGGTCACAACGGCGACATTGCGTCCATCGGGTGACCAATCCGTGGGAACGAGCCCAGCAGGGTCGCTTGCGAGAAGCTCCGGAGCGGAATCACTCAACACCTGCTTGCGGTAGAGGCTCAACTTTTGGCCGCCTTTGCTGGACCCGTAAATGATCGCGGAACCATCCGGAGCCCACATCGGATAACGATTCACTCCCGTGGTGGTAAAACGAGAATGCACTCCGCGTGCTAACTCGTAGATCCATACGTCAATACTGGTTGATTTAGTGAATTCAATAGCGGCCACTTTGCTCTCATCAGCAGAGAGAGCTACCTCGATGTATAGATTCGGCTGGCCGAGCGACCCCAAAGACTTGCCGTGGTGGTCAAACCAAGCGAGCTCGGCAAGATTTGAGACTGAGCCCGGTGCATATACCAGCGTTCCCGCCGCAGAGACTGAGAACAGTGCGTCGCTGTAGAGCGAGTCTGACTGTACGTCAGTCGCAATGGGAGTCACAGGGCCGCTCACCTCGCCCTTTGAAGCGTCAAAGGACTGGGCGTTGAGTACACCATCACGCATGAAGAAGATCTTTCCGTCAGCAATGTCGAAGTTGTAGGTCGCCTCCAGCACTACCTTCACCCTTTTGTCCTTGATGGATGCCATCTCCAACTTGTTATCCACTGAAGCTGAACCCGTGGGTGATTCGACAAACATGAAGTGTTCACCATCCGGCAGGAAGTGGGGCCATCGATTACTGAGGGCCTCACCCAGATCGGTGACCGGTTCGGGCTTTCCTCCAGAAGCGGGCACCATGAACAGGTTGCTGAACCGGTTGGGCGCAAAAACAATCACGTCTTTACTTCCCCAGGAGCCGCCACGGGCATCGTCCGCATCGCAGATCACTTCCGGTGCGCCCCCGGCAATGTCCACTCGCTTCAGCTTTCCGTTTGCAAAGAACGCCAGGTAACGGCCATCCGGCGACCAGAACGGCGCATAGCCTCCATCGGTGCCGTTGATAGGCTTCGCGTCTTTCTGACTAAGTTCGCGGACCCAAATAAGGTGTTGATTGTCACGCGTGGCGGCAAAAGCGACTTTGTTGCCGTCGACTGAGATCGCCGGCGGCCCGTTCCGTCCCATCAAAGTGAATTGCGCCTTTTCAGGAAGCAAAAGAGAACTGATGACCAGGCGTTGCGCTTTCGATGACACATTCCAATAAGCGGCAGAGACACCCAGCACAGCGAAAAGACAGATACCTGCTGCGATCCACGCCGTCCACTCGCGATGTTTGCGATGCGCTATCACCGGCGCAGCCACGCCCGCAGCAGATCCACCTTCGGCGATCCATTTTAGCTGCAGCTTTACGTCATGGGCTGTCTGCCAGCGATCGTCTGGATCCT
>JAICLA010000030.1 GCA_025927695.1 Terriglobales bacterium
GCATTACGACCGCGCTTGAGCGGTCGCCTGAAGCTGTTTGCCGCTTAAGACTTCTTCAATACTCTCAGCCAGCGCCTTGCCGAGTCCGTAGACGTGCGGTTCTGCGAGCATGGTCATGTGTTCGCCCGGCACCTCGAAGACGCGCACTCCGCGCTTGGCTACGCCGCCCCAGCCGCCGAAGCGATCCGCGCGGATCTTGGGAGAGCCGATCTCGCAGCGGAACAGGACCACTTTTCCATCGAGCGGTTTGACTTTGTAGTTACGCAGCGCCTGCATCGATCCTTCGATCACGTCGATGGAACTCCACTCCGAAGCTGCTTTTGAGCTGAGGTGCTGGTCGCCGCCACGCGCGCGCAGGTTAGCGAGGCGGCTGATGATCTTCCATCTCACTCCGCGATAAATGAACTGCATGCGTTCGCGGGCATTCATCTGTGTGAGGCTCATCAGGTTGAATCGGAGCCAGTCAGATGCCCGAAACTTGATGTCTGGTCCGGAATGATCGAGCAGTCCCACTAGCGCTACGGTTTCACCTTTGGCGATCAATTGCTGCGCCATCTCGTAGGCGACTGCGGCGCCGATGGAATGTCCCACGAACATATAAGGCCCATGCGGCTGAACGCTCTGGATTACTTTGAGGTACCCCACGGCCATTTCTTCCACCGTCGCCAATGCATCTTCTCCGCGTTTGAGGCCCTGCGCGCGCAACGCGTAGACGGGCTGATCGTCGCCTAGTAACTCCGCGAGCTTGCGGAATGACAATATGTTGCCGCCACCACCGGGCATGAAGAAAAGATTGGGACGCGAGCCGGTCGTGCGCAACGCGGTGACCGGGGCCCATGCAGCATTGGAATCCGCATTGTTCAAGCATTGCGCCAATCTTCGCGGAGTAGGCGCTTCTAATAAAGTGGTCAGTGGAAGGTCGGCGTTGAATTCTTTTCTGATCTGCGTGAACAGTTTGGCGGCGATTATGGAATCGCCGCCAAGTTCAAAGAAGTTTGAGCTGCTGTGAACTTGTTCAGAAGGGACGCCGCTGAACAAGCTTCGCCAGATCTCCATCACGCGTTGCACAACCTCCTGTGCAGGTTCCCGACCCTCGTTCGACGTAGCCACCCGGGACTCCGTCGCTGGAGAAGATTGCCAATCGCGTTTTTCTTCCAGTAGGACGCTGATGTTTTGTGTGGGATGAGCGGCCAGTCTCCGCAGACATTCCACAAAGCGCCGATTCAACTTCGACACTTTCTCGGCGGAGAAATGATGAGTCTTGTACGGCATCACAATGTGCAACTTGCCGTCTTTTTCTTCCAGGAAAAGCGAGAGATCGAAGTTCGCCGTTCCATTCGGAATGTCTTGGTAGCTGGTGGTGATTTCAGGCAGGCGTAGTTGCAGCCGGGGAATGTTCTGCAGCGAGAACAAACATCGCGACGCGCGCACGCGTTGCAGTCCTCGGAGCGCGGCGATGGTCTGGAAGGGCACGGTCTGATGTTCGAACGCGCCACGAGCGACTGCGGAGACTCGTCCGACTAGCTCAACGAAGGCCGGATCGCCGCTCACATCCAATCGCAGTGGAACAATATTGTTGAAATATCCTACGGCGTTACGGACGGATGAGCGCGTTCGACCCGTCATAGGAGTGCAAATCAACAGTTCGGTCTGCCCGGTATGAGCGCGCAACATGACGGCAAACGCTGAGAGCAAGATAGGGAATAACGTGATCGAGTGCACGCGCGTGAGATCTTTGAGAATGCTCACCGTGTGTGGGTCAATCTCCGCTTCCAGGCAGTCGCCGGCATAGTCGCCAAAACTTTCGAGATCATGGCCCAGAGGCAGACGCACAGTTTCAGTCTCTGATTGAAAAACGCTCTGCCAATAGCGAAGTCCGGCTTCGTCGGGTTCATCGTTCGGCACCGAAGATTGCGATTGAACCGCCGGTTGGGTACCTTCCTGAAGGACAGCGTAAGCCGCACCGAGTTGCTCGATCAAGACACCTACTGACCATCTGTCAGCGATGATGTGATGGAAGCACAGCAGTAGTACATATTCCTGCGCAGATCGCCGGATCAGAACACATCGCCAGGACGCCGCCGCGTTAGGATCGATGGGAACAGCGGCTTCTCGCCGAAGCGTGGCGGTTAAGTCAGCGACATCGCTGGTGGTGTCAATGTGCTTAACGGTGGGTGCTTCGCACCGCTCGAAAAACGGTTCGATGTCATTCTCAACTATGCGTGAGTGCAATCCAAGATATTGAGACGCAATAAAGGCGAGCGACTGCTCCAACAGTTTCACAATCAACGGTCCGCTGAGGTGGTAGGCGATAGAGAAGACGTGAATGTTCGGCGCCAGCGCGCCGCGTTCCATCTCCCACAACCGAAGTTGACCCGGCGCGAGGCGAAGGCCATCGGAGGGCTCCGCTGAAGCGGCCTTATCCTCTAAGAGTTTCTTCAGTTTTTCGCGTTGTGTTAACTCTGGCATGGATAACGGTCATTGTTACTTCTGAGGAGTGCGTTGTTTCAATTCTTCCTGCAGAAGCGCGTCCACTTCGGCGTCGGTCATTTGATCGATGCGCGCGAGCAGATCGCCAGCACTAGCACTTTTGCCGGACGCTTGCGCGGGCGCAGCTTGCGCCAAGTGAGCGGCCAACTTGTTCGCCGTGGGATGGTCCCACGCGAGGGTGGGCGGCAGACGGCGGTTCAGAAGGTCTTCCAGATCACCCACCAGCATCATAGCGTGGACGGAATCCATCCCATAAGCGATGAATGTCGCGTCACGGTCAGGAGCGGCGCTACCCAACTTCAACTCACGCACTAACCATCCGCTGATCCAGTCAGACAATCCTGCTTGGTCCAAATTCATTCGCTTTCTCCGCTATTCCTTCTTCCGACTTAAAATTTCACGCAATCGTCTGCGTTTTTCCTCACTACTCAATTCTTCTTTGTCCACATTCTGCGTCATAGCAACTTTTGTCGGGGCGTCGCGCTTCAGGAGCGGATCAAGTTCGTAGTCGACATCGGCGGCAAGCGGTTCCAAATCACCGATCGATTTCATGTAGTCGCGTACGGTCGCGCGAATCGCATTCGCGCCGAGCGTGCTGCCGTCCACGCCATAAGCAGCGATCTCATGCGCGAATGCGTCCATCCGATCCTTTGCCCACAGCATCACCGCGGCGTTGCCTTTGGCGTCAAGCCTCGTAGCAGAAGCGAAGCCTGAGGTCTCGCAGATCAGGCGACCATACAGCCAATCACGCCATGCTGGAGCCGCGTCCGAGCGCAAGGCTGCGGGCGGCTTCAAATCCGCGATCTGTTGCTTCAATTGCTCGAACCTCGCGAGATCCGCCGCAGCCAAAGATTCACGCAAGAATGCGGGCGAGCTAGCCGCTAAACGCAGGCTGCGTCCGATGGCTGCTACCATCACCTCATTCGCTCCCTCGCCAATGCTCAATAGGCGTGCGTCGCGGAAGATCTGCGGGGCGAGGTTGTTCTCCATGTATCCGCGTCCGCCGAGTGTTTGCATCAGAAGGTCTGCGGCGAAGTTGAGCGAGTCGGTTGAGAACACTTTTAGATACATCGCCACTTCGGGCTCTAGCTCTTTGCCGCTATCCATACCGGCGGCGACGTGCTGCAGCGTTTCATGCGTCAGTGCGATGCGGTGCATCAGCTCGCTGCTCTTGATCTGGGTCTGGGGATTCTCGAGAAGAATGCCGGTCTCTACCGATCGTCGCGTGACATAGCGAAGTATAAGTTGTGCGCATCGCTGCATCGCACCGAGGGCGATCCCCGCCGTGGCCAATCGTCCGCGAGACAGCACGTATTCGACGATCTCAAGCCCCTTGCCGGTCTCGCCCAGCAGACGGTCGTTGCCGACTTCCACGTCCTCGAGCACGAGCGAATTCTGCATGATCCCGCGAACGCCCATGGTCAGTGATTCCGGGCCAATCCGAATACCGCGCTCACCTTGTCCAACAACAAATCCAGTCAGCCCGCGCAGTTTGCCTTCACCATCGGGAATGCGCGCGAACACACTGGTAACGCCTGACCATGCCGATCCGTTCCAACGCTTCACGCCACGCAGTTTCCACGTTCCCGCTCCGGAGAGTAGCGCTACAGTCTCAAGCGCGCCCAAGTTGCTTCCCGCCACCGGCTCACTAAGAGCGAAGGCCGCGATCTCGCGCCCTTGCGCCAGCGCAGGCATCAGTTCGTCTTGCAACTTTGCGGGCGCGAATCGCAGGATCGGCAAAATACCATTCGTGTTATGCAGAAAAAGGAAGATTGCCAGCGTGAGGTCGATCGCCCCCAATTGCTGGTACACACGCGTCGCTTCGGCGTGGCTGAGATCCAAACCACCATAACTTAGCGGAGCTTGCAACCCAAACAGGCCACGATTGCCCAAATCCAAAATAATGTGCGGGGGCACGCAACGACGTTCATCGATCAATCGTGAGTTGATCCGCGTCTCTGCGTATTCGCGTAGCCAAGCCAGCAAGGCATCGGCGCGTGTAGAGTCGTCCCACTTTGTTTTGTCTTCCGCCACGCTAGCTTCCGCCGCTTTCCACCCGTATTCTTCTTTCAGCGAGCCTTCAAGATACATCTGCCGACAGACTTGACGTTGCACTTTTCCGCTTGAGGTCTTAGGCAAAGAGCCGCGCTTGATGAAGACCAAGGCATGCACAGGCACGCCGTGTTCATTCGCGATCGCTTGGGAAACCGTGATGCGCACCTGTTCGAATTCTTCATTCGAATATTTCGCTCGTTCAATCTCATGCACCAGGCACAGCTTCTCTTCACCACCTGCATTGATGCTGAACGCGGCACCATGATCCGGACGCAGGGCGTCGTGAGCATGTTGCGCAGTCCATTCAATGTCTTGGGGACTGTAATTCGAGCCTCTGATAATGATGAGGTCTTTTAGTCGCGCGGTGATGTACAGATTGCCTTTGTGCAGGAAACCGAGATCGCCCGTGCGCAGATAGCACTTGCCATCTTCGCCCGCGATGGTCGCGTGAAAGGTGTCATCGGACTCTTTCATTTTGTTCCAATATCCGATAGCGACTCCGGGCGAACGCACCCACACTTCGCCGACTCTATCTTCGCCGAGTCTTCGAGACTTCGCAGCATCCACGATAGCCACATCCGTCTCAGGGAGAGGTACTCCGCACGACGCCAGCAAGGTCGCATCTGCATCGCTCTCGGCAGCCACAACCTCGCCGCGCTCGAGAGCAGCAGAACTGAATCGGCCGATGCTAGAGACCTTTCCGACTTCCAGCGCACTCACCATTAACGTGGCTTCGGCCAGCCCGTAAGCCGGACGAAATGCCTCGCGCTGCAAGCCGCAAGACGCGAACGCAGAACTGAAAATCTCAGCCGACGACGGATGAATCGGCTCGGCTCCGTTGCCCGCGGAGCGCCAGCTACTGAGATCCAGGTCCGCTCGCTCGCGATCGCTGATCCTGCGCCCGCAATATCGAAACGCGAAATCTGGAGCCTGACTGTGTGTAGCCCGATACTTCGAGATCGCCTTCAGCCACGCTGATGGACGCTTTAGAAAAGCGAACGGCGACATGAAATATGACGGCGTTCCATTAAACATCGGCAGTAGAAAGCCTTCGATCAGTGCATAGTCATGGAAATGCGGGATCCAGCAGACAGATACGCTGGACGCGTCATAGCCTAAAGCCCGCTGCATCTGCGAGAGATGCCCAACAATGTTAGCGTGCGTCAGCACGACGCCTTTGGGTGAAGTGGTTGAGCCGGACGTGTATTGCAAGTACGCGACCGAATCTAGCGAGGTACGCTGCAACTCTTCCAGCTTTGCGCCGCCCACGGATTGTTGCGTGTCAAGCCATCTCACCCCCTGAAGCACCGCGCCGACATCGCTCTCGCGCAAAAGCTCATGTGACCGAGGATTCCCTAGCAGTACCTTTGCTCCGCAGTCTTCAACGACAGATTTGATCCTGCGCTGCGCACCGGAGAGGCGGCTGGCTTCGGGCGCAGGAATGGGCACCGCGATCACGCCGGCATACAAGCAACCGAAAAAGGCGCTGACGAAATCCACGCCCGTCTCATAGACGAGCACGGCGCGGTCGCCCGGCTGCGCGTACTGCAAGACTTGCGCGGCGATCTCGCGCGCGCGAGCGTCGAGTTGCGCGTAGGTGAAGCTTCCACCCTCTGTTCCGCCGTCTGCTAGATACGTGTAGGCGAGAGCGGTGGGGTGTTTGATCGCTCGGTTAGCAGCGATCATCGTGATGGTCGCATTGGCCGCGGCTGCCGCTCCTGAAGTTCTTTGCGTCGCGCTCATTGCGTCACCCGAGGCTGAACATTGATATTGAAGTCGTCTGGAGGAGCGAGCAGTGTTCCGTGACGCTGCGGCACGGCCGAAGTACCCGACGAAGTTACCGAAAAATCCCTGAGCAAAGTCGCAATGATAGCTTTGAACTCGATCTCTGCCATTGTCTCGCCGAGACAGGCGCGGGCCCCGCCGCCAAAAGGGAAAAATTCAAACGGAGCGTAGGTGCGGTCCAAGAAGCGCTCCGGCTTAAAGCTTTCACTCTGCGGATACAGATCGTTCCGCCGATGGATCAAGTAAGGGCAGGGAACCAGCGTAGTGCCGGCAAAAAATAAGTGGCCGGCGAGCTGTACATCACGGGTCAGCTTGCGGCCGGACGGTGTCGTCACCACCGGATACATGCGCAATGTTTCGCAAAAAACCGCGTTTAGATAAGGCAACTGCATGACCGCGTCATTAATCGCGCTGAGCGCATCCACCTCGCGCTGCAGCGTTTTTTGCGTAAGCTTTTCTTTGCACAGCCAATAAAGCGCCCAAGTCAGGGTAATGGCCGTCGGGTCGACGCCCGCCACCATCATCGAGAAAACATGGTCCTCACATTCCACGTCGGAAACTGGATTGCCATCTGGAGTGTTCGCGCGAACAATCGCAGTCAGAATTCCTGGAATCCCCGAGTCTTCACGCCGCTTCCGGATCTCTGCCACAAGCAGTTCGCGCATCTTCGGTTGCAGCCGTGCAAAGTTCCGCCACGGCGCCCACGACCCGCTCTGTCTCACAACAGTATTGCGGTATCCGGTAACGAAAGTCTGGCTGGTCTCGGATTCCGTTTCACCTAACAACAGCAGCAGCATGATCTGGAAGCTAGCTTCATGAAATGAAGGTCGCGGGTTGAATGCCTCGTTGCGCGGCCATCCCCTCATCGCATTTCGCATGATCTCGCTGATCACAGCGACTTTCGGCACGGAACTTTGGCGCAACAAAGGCGCAAGAAGTCTGCGTTGCCGGCGATGTCCCTCGCCATCCTGCAACAAGACAGAATGGTCGCCCATCACATAACGATAGTGTTCATTGAATTGATGACACTCGAACTGTTCAGGCGAGAGCTGAAATATCTCTTTCACACATTGCGGATCAGAGATCAGCACCACCGCGCCTACCGAACCAAGATCCAACGCCACCATCGGCCCGTATTCGCGGGCACACTCTTCCCATAGCTCGACAGGGGATTCGATCCAGCGGCGCACTTGTTCGGTAGCAGGCAGAGCCGGCCCGGGAAGTTCGTTCAGGGGGCGCATATTATTGGGGTACGAACCTCTATCTTCTTATAGTGAAAATGTTTGTACAAGGGGAAAGGGCAAAAATAGGGCTTTCCTTGCTACTAAAATCGTTCCCTGTGAAGATGAAAGCTGAATGACCGTTGCGCGCAAACCGGTTCCGCAGGGTGTTGAAGTCTGGAGAATCTCCTTGGACGACGAAGAACTGCGCAGTCAACTGGGTGAAATCAGGTTGTCGTCTGACGAATCTGACCGAGCCGCGAAGTTCGTGCGCGAACGAGACCGCGGCAGGTTCGAGCTGGGACGCCGCGCATTGCGCCGGGTGCTCAGCGAATATGTCGGATGCGGGCCAGCCGAACTCGAGTTCCAGTACGCAAAATCAGGCAAGCCCAGCCTGAAAGACGACGGCACGCCCTTGCAGTTCAATCTGACCCATTGTGAAGATCTGATGCTGGTCGCCATTACGTCCATGGACGCGGTTGGCATCGATACCGAGCGCGTCCGCAACGACTCCGATCACTTGAAGATTGCAGAGCGCTTCTTTGCTTCACGAGAGATACAGGCATTCCGCTCATTACCAGCCGACAAGCAGGCTCGAGGGTTCTTCCAGTGTTGGACAAGGAAAGAAGCGTTCATCAAAGCCACCGGCGCGGGCATGAGCACGCCACTCGATTCATTCGAAGTTTCCCTTTCGCCAAATGAAAATGCCGGATTCTTGCGCGGCGGTGAGGGCTGGTCATTGCGTTCGTTTGAGCCAAAGGAAGGCTTCGTAGCGGCAGTGGTTGCGCCCGGTGATGATTTTGAGATCGGCAGGATCTTCAATCTGTAGGTTGGCGCTTCCGGCAATTGCGCTATTCGGGCTAAGGTCGGCACAGCGAATGATCCCCGAGGCGCCATCGCGATCAAACCGCGCACGGTCCTTGCTGCCATGAAACCTCATTAAATCAAGGCCAGGACGCTCCTTTATCTCCGCTTGATTTTGAATCGCCGCGCGGGACTAAGTGCCGTTCTTAACACGGTCTTACACCCTCATATTCCCGAATTTTGTTATGGGCTTGTGTTCCGTTGTGGATGTGGCGAGTAGCCCTTATCTTCAATGAAGCAACACTAAACCGAGAAAGATTATGAGGGATTTTGTTTTGAAAAGACTCGGCATATTGGCAGCGATGATCCTGGCAGCGGCGACCATTGGAATGTCGCAAACCACTTACTCCAACATCGAATCGATGTCTGGCATCACCTCTTGCAGCACCTGCGCAGGCTCTGGCGGAAACGGTACTGCAGCCTCTTTTTGGATGAAGCAGGGCGTATCGTCCCCTTCGCTCGACGGCAAGTCGACCCAGTTCTTCCTGGGCGGAAGCACACCGTACTCTGACGCAATGTGGACGAAGAAAGTGTCCAGTTCCGCGAACTATCATCATTTTGTCTTCGACGCTTATTACTACGTGACGAACCCGAGCGCGGTGCAGGGCCTCGAGTTCAATATCACCAACTATTCGAACCAGAAGGGCTATACCTACGGGTTCACCTGCTCGATCAAAGACGGCGGCGTGTGGAAGTACTCAGCGCCGAAGAGCTCCACCAGCACCATGTCACAAATGTATTGGGCGTCGACCGGCATCTCCTGCCCGGCTCCCAAGGCTTACTCGTGGATGCACGTGCAGTTCGAAGGTGCGCGCACCTCTGACAACAAAGTTCAGTTGATCTCGCTCACCATCAACGGCTCAAAGCACTACCTGAACAAGACGATGTACGCTCGCAGCTGCCCGTCAGGCTGGTCCGGTGTGACAACCCACATCCAACTCAACGGCGACTCCAAGCAGGACGATTACTCGCTCTGGGCAGATAAGTGGATCGTGAAGCTCTCGTAGCAACTTTGTGATCTATCTAAGGCGCGCCATTCCGGCGCGCCTTTTTTCATTGCACGTTGATCCGTACAGGATTGGAGAGATGATTCAGCAAACCGGGCTGGCCCACGGCTTCGACGTAAACGGTCCACGGTCCTCTGCTGGGAAGGAGTTTCGCAAGGTCAAGAGAGCTGTTCCGCTCTGCGGCGAAGTCTTGTAACGGGATTGCGTTCTTTCCATCTTGCGACGCAAGAATGCGATATGAGTAGATGGTGCGCGGGTCGCCGGTCGTGCGCCAAGTGAGATTTGTGCCTTGCACTTGGGCAGAGACGGAGACGCAGTTGTCGATGCCGGTCTCAATCTCCGTTCCTTCTTCATAGTCGTTCCACGTAACGATCAGCAGCATGGGAAGCTGGTTCTTTGCCGAGTAGTAGCGGTCAGCCTCGGCGAAGGTGCTGAGCCATGTGAGGCCGCAATGTTCTGGAATATGACGATTCTTCCCCCAGCTGGCGTTGGAGTCGTCAAACCCTTTGTAGACCGAGCCGATGACGACGCGGTCGCGATTCTGCGAGGCCGCCTTGTAGAAGCGATCGAGATACTCAAGGCTCGCCGGATCGCCGCCTTTGGAACCCTCTGGGGCTAACCATGCGTAAGCTCCATCGGATTGTGAGTGGTTGAATCCGCCGGAATTGCGAAAGAGGATGAGCGGTTGCCCTTGCACCTCATTGCGCACGCGGTTCCAATCGATGGAGTACTTCGTCAGGTCAAAGATGAAAAAGACCGGACGACCGTTCACATGCACGTACGCCGGTGAGTCCATGTAGCGCTTGTTCGCGTAATTGATCTCTGAGACGATGGCCTCAGTCACATCACATCCGGGATCTTTGGCGCATTGGTCCAGAGTGCCTGAATAAGAAAGCGCGAATTGGAAACCGTCTCGTTCGGCCTCCTGCATGAAACGAGTGGTGACTTTGTCTTTGAAGTCATCTCGCTGCCCGTACCACGCGATGAACGCGCCTGCGATACCTCGGCTCTGCATGTCATTGATCTGCGCTCGGACCTGCTGCGGATCGTCCGAATGGTATTGGGCGAGGGTGTGGTTCTTTTCGCCGAACCACGGCATGAAGCGGACGTAGATCTTGGTGGTAGCGCCGGGATAGAGAAGCTTTGAGAGAGGCACTTTGCTGACATTACCCGGAGCCCCATAACTGGGATTTGCACTGGTGTTGTTGCCAACGATGGCGGAGAGACTGATCTGTCCGCTGATTTGGGCTGAGGCGGAACTGCCCGCGACAATTAAGAGGAATGCCGCCGTCGAAAGCAGGAACTTACGCATATGCATTTGGATGCGCAGCCGAAAGTCCGCAACGAATGCCGAAGCACCTTTACAGAAGTTTTACGGAGTTAAGGCGGAGAGGTGCTACGCGACGGCGGCGGGTTCCATCTGCGGAGCGAGAGATTTTGCGGAATTCACGCCTTCTGCCTGGGCGGCTTCGAGAGCTGACTCCGCACGATTGATGACCTCGGTCACAATGTCAAGAGGATCGAACTGCGTCTGCATAGCGAGTTCGGCGATACCGACCGCGATCGATACGGGCTTCTGCGCATTGCCGACCTTTATAGCGTTGAGCGCTTTGCGCATCTTTTCCACCACAAAGAAGGCGTTCTTGTCGGTAGTGTCCGGCAGGATGAGCGCGATCGTGGTCAGTTCATAGCGAACGGCTACGTCGTTCTGCCTGACTTGCGAACAGACCGCCTGCCCGATCTGCTGCATAAGCGCTTCGACGGCTGGCTCGCCCATCTCCTTCACCATGGCAGACGCTTTGCCGAAGTGCAGCAGTAAGACGCACGCGGTGGAATTCTGCGTGAATGCGCGCTTGGTCTCCGAGAGTAGTACATCAAGATATGAAGAACGCTTTAGCAGGCCGGATTTCTCGTCCGTGACCGCCAGATTCTTCATCAAGCTGCGCAGCTTGGCATTGTTGACCGCCAGAACCATCTGATCGGCAATGGTCTTCAACACCACCGCGTCAGTCTGTCGCCAATTGCGTTGATGATCGCATTGCTCCAGCATCAGAATTCCGACTTGTTCGTCGTTAGAGCTGTCTACAAGCGGGACTGCTAGCAGCGACTTGATTCCCAGCGCAGTGATTGAAGCCTGAACGGACGCCAGCTCAGGTGAGCCCGCGACGTTGTCCACTGAGACCATGCCTGACTCCATAGCCAGGTTTTGTACCGCGGCGAGCAACTTCACTATGTGTTGAACGTCAGACTGCTTGATGCCAGGAGCGCAATATTCAAGCGCCGCGGATGGCGGCTTGCCCGGTGAGCACAATCCGCCGATGCACCTGCTGGCGCCGTAGTGGCGGCCTACATCATTCACGGCTGTGAAGAGAACACCCTTGACCGTGGACTGACGATATATATTGCGCGTGATCTCTGTCACGCGGCCAAAGTTATCTACCGCGTTTTCATCGTGACTCATTTGCGGCGTAGGTTGCGCGACTGCTGCCGTTTGCGTGCCGCCGCCATAACTGGGCGCTTGTCCGAAGGGCGACAGTGGTACGGCCACGCCGCCTGTAGCAGTCGGGGCAGGCGCTGGAGCCGGTGATGCTGCAGATTTTTCGTACTTAGGTACGAAGCCTGCGTTCATGTACAGATTGCGCAGCTTTTCATTCTTCTCTTCTTCGTGGGGAAAAAGCTTGTTAACACGCTCCAGACGCTCGATCGCTTTTGAGCGCATTGAGTATTGAATGAAGATCTCCGCCTGCAGCATAAAGTCTTCGAGGACGGTGGGCTCTTTGTCGAAGGCTTCCTGTCCGCCGCCGGCATCTTTAGTTTGCTGCTCGCCCTCGGCGCCCACAGTCGTCAGTCGGTTTGATATGGCGTTGTAGCGTTGCTGATCGATCTTGCCGCGCAGCATCTCCAGGTTCTTCTGGTTGCCCTGTTGATACGGGTCCACCTCGATCGCCCGCTCCAGAGAATCAGCCGCTTTCAGGAAATTCCCCGCCGCGAAGTACAGGGTGAACAGGGAGATAAGAGTCTCGCAGTAATCTTGTTCGCGATTGGCGGAGTTATACACGCCCACCATATATTCAAGGAACACCGCCCCCGGCGGGTGCTTGGATAGCGTTTCTTTCATCAGCGTGACAAACTCGCGGCGCTGGTTCTGCTTGCTCATTGTGGCTTCGAGCTTCTGGGCCGCAGTGAGTGCCTGCTCATGATGCTCCTTCACGATCAGCGCTTCGATGAGGCGGCCTATGTCCTCGGTCTGCTTCGGATTCTTCTGCAGCAGTTCCCAGATCAACGGCTCAGCATCTTCCGGACGATTCGCTGCCATCAATGCGCGCGCATAGGTCTCACGGAATTCAGGAGCCGCATTGGCTGCTGTGGCATGCGGTGCGATCACTTCGGCAGCTTTGTCGCCTTTACCCGCCTCTACCAACACGCGAGCGTAGACAAGGGCCAACTGCGGATCGGCGTTATTGAGTTCGTATCCCTGGGCGAGGTGCTGCTCAGCGTGATCTGGTTCCCAATCTGCAAGCTTGAGATAGGCGGAAGCGGCGCCCTTTTTGTCGCCGAGCGAAGTGCCGAGTTCGCCCATGCGTTTGAGATTCGCGGCTGAAGTATCGAGCGCCACCAGCTTTTTAAGCGCGCCCAGGGCGTCATTCTGCCGATTGCCGGCGAGAAAAGAATTGATGGCGAACTCGTAGCCCTCGAGCGCAGCCTTACGGTCAGAACGCTCGATTAGCTGAGAGAACTTGTAAGTCTGATCAACGTTCGGAGTACCTAACCTCGCCAGCTTTTTGTAATTGGCGACCGCTTTGGCGGAATCATTGATCTCAGCCTGCTTATCGAAGAGTTGGCTAAGCATCTCGCATGCTTCCTGAGTGCGATTCAAGGTTACGCAGATGTCGGCGGCTTGCTGGCGCACCTTGTCATTCTGGGGTTCGTCCTCCAGGATGCCGAGATACTCCTCAAGGGCATCTTCCTGCTTGCCCTTTTGCAGGTATTTCTCCGCTTTTTCCAGACGTTTCTGCGTGTCAGCCATGTGTCGATGGGATTGTCAGTCTGCGTATTGTAAGCGTTCACAGCAAGTGCGGCAATCAGTGTAATGCCGCGGTTATGCGTCCGAGGCGCGAGGGTACAATTCCCCTATGACATCCGGAAATCCCCAAAGCGCCGACGAAACAGCACTGCTCGAACTGCGCAAAGAATTTCCTATTCTGGAGCGTAGCGTCTATCTGATCAGCAATTCCCTCGGTGCCATGCCCCGCGGCGTGTATAACGCTACCCGCGAATATTGTGACGTTTGGGCCAGCCGCGGTGTTCGCGCATGGGAAGAGCAATGGTGGGACATGGCACGCGTTGTTGGTGATGAGATCGGCCAACTTATGAACGCGCAGCCGGGCACTATCAGCTGTCACCAGAACGTGACTCAGTGCGAAGCCATCGTTGGCTCGTGTCTGGATTTTTCCGGCAAGCGCAACAAGGTGGTGTACACCGAGATGAATTTCCCGTCGGTGATGTACTTCTGGGAAGCTCAACGAACACTCGGTGCGCGCATCGAGATGATCAAGACCGAAGACGATGTCACCGTGCCGCTTCAGAAAGTGCTCGATGCTATCGATGAAGAGACGTTGATCGTTCCCATCTCTCATGTCTTCTTTCGCAGCGCCTACATTCAGGACGCGAGAGCGATCGTTGAAAAGGCGCACAAAGTCGGCGCGCTGGTGCTCCTAGATTGCTTCCATTCGGTCGGTACCATGCCGGTAGACGTGCAAGCGCTCGGCGTGGACTTCGCCACCGGTGGCGTGCTGAAGTGGCTCTGTGGTGGACCCGGCACTTGCTATCTATATGTGCGTCCGGATCTGGCGAAGACCCTGAAGCCGAAGCTGACCGGATGGGTGGCACACGAGAAGCCGTTCCGCTTTGATATCGGCGCGACGCAATACACAAATGACACCGCTTATCGTTTCATGAACGGCACGCCCAACATCGCAGCGCTGTACTGTGCGAGACCGGGTCTGAAGATCATTCGCGAAGCCGGCATGGAACGCATTCGAGCAAAATCAAAACGCCAGACCGAGATCCTCATCAAGCTTGCCGATGAACGTGGCTGGACGGTGAAGACACCCCGCGACCGCGAGCAGCGTGGCGGAACGGTGTCCATCGACCTGCCGAACGGCAAGGAGATCTGCGCGGAGTTGCTGAAGCGCGATGTCGTAGTGGACTTCCGTTACAAAGCCGGACTGCGCATGTCGCCACATTTCTATACGACGGATGAAGAGTTGCACGCGGCGGTGACAGCGGTGGAAGAAGTCTCTGAGTGATGAAAGTCGGAAGTGATGTTCCACCCTGATCGCTATGATCAGGGTGGAAAAGTCTGCTGGCTACGATTTTTTGATGCGCGTAATGGTGACTTCTAGTTGAACTGTCTTCTTGCTGTTGACGTCGTCGAGGCTGGCCACGACCGTCGGCTTACCTTCGACCAAGGTCGTATTCATTGCCTCTCGCACCTGCCGCACCACCGGGTTGCCCCCCGGAGTGGGTGAGTTCGGATCTGGCGGCGCCATGCTGCTCAAATCGGCCGAGAGATCCAGGTCGAGGCGGCCTTCGCGCTCAGACACCATGAAGTCCACGTCGAAACCCACGTCAAGATACTGCCATTGCATGGGCGCATCTGAACTCTTCGAACCAGTCACGACCGGCACTCGGCTCCCCGTCTTGAGCACTCCCTTGCGGTCTTCACGGACTACGGCTATGTAAACCCGCTGATTCGTGACCTTGCCGTTGTCCAATTCGGAAACGACGAACCGCACGTTGTAAACGTTGGACGGCTTGTACTGGGTCTGCGTATCTTGCGCGAAAGCGGTGAACATAGAGCCCGTCATCGCGATGAACAGCAGAAACTTGATTGCAGTCTTCATATTTCTCCTTATCTAGCAGCGTTTGAATCTGTGGGACGGTAATTCTGAACTCGGTTCTGCGTGGGCTGAAAAACGTCAGGTGTATCGTCGGGCTTCGTCTGCCCGACCAATTCGGTCGCGGGTGTGCGACGCAAGTAAGCGAACAGCATTTTTTCTTGCGAAGTCAGTGGCGATGGGGCAGGGAAGACGTCTTGCTTCACGACGGCCAGCTGCGCGGGATGAGATGCGGCTAAATACTCTACGTGGGCTGGGCGAACCGGTCCATGCAAGTGACGGCTAGAATTGCCTGCCATGTGGGGTCGCGAAGCCTGAATCTCGGTCGCAACCTCAGGAATGACAGCGGGTGAAGTGCTTACAGGCGATTTCACCCCCAGTGTCGCAGGCTTCCTGATCTCGTGTGGCGCAGCAAGGAACAGAACCAGCGCCATCGCCGCTGCCGCCGCTAATCCCATCGCGGGCCACCAGCGAAACCGCGACCCCGTTTCGGGCTGCATCGTTGCCAGGTTCGCGAGGATTCGGCCTTCGAGCCCGGCTCGCGGCTCAACATTGGAGTAATCCGCCAGAGCGTTATTGAGAAGTTCGTCGAGCTTTCGTTCTTTGTTATTCATTGCTTTCACCCATTACCGCCGCCATCTTCTGTTTCAATATGGTTCGCGCGCGCATCAACCGAGTGCGTACCGAACCTTCAGCGATGCCGAGCACTTCCGCGATCTGCGTCGAGTTCAACTCCTGCACAGTTGAAAGCGCCAACGGTTCGCGCAAGTCAGGTGGCAAGGTGGCCATCATTTTTTCCAGGAAGGCGGTCATCTGTTTTCCGGCGACTAGTTGCTCGGCGTTAGCGCTCGGCGCGGAAACTTCATCCAAGATCAACTCGCTGTCATCCGCCGGACGCCGCCGGTCCACTGACTTCTTCCAATCCAGCGTCACTCTCCACGCAATCTTCGCCAGCCAAAGCTTCTGTTCGCGGACATCCGCCAGCTTCTCTTTGTTCCGCAGCACGCGAATGAATACGTCTTGCGTGGCATCCTCAGCGTCAGCATGGTTGCGCAGGATGGAATAGGCGATGCGGAAGACCAGGCGCGAATGTTCATGCACCATGCCTTCCACTACCTGATGAACGTTACCGGCCGTTTCTTCGGTCACCGTCATCTCGATCGTCGGCTCACTTGGTATTGCCATCCCACACATGATTCAGCTCTCAAAGTGTATGACTGCGGACAAGTAGCAAGCGTTCAGAAATGTTTCAGTTGTTGCGAAGCGCCTCGGGATATTAATCAATGTGATGCCCCCGAACAGACGGCGAAAATTTCCTGTTGACATTCGCCTTCCATTCGCCCATCATGGCTTTGCTCTGCAATACCGGTCCTCCGCGACCCTTCAACCTATGGCACTAACGAAACGGCAACGCGAGATTTACGACTTCATCTCACAGTTCGTGGCCAAGAACGGCTATTCGCCCTCTTTCGAAGAGATCGGTGAAGGCATGGGGCTTAGCTCGCTGGCTACCGTGCATAAACACCTCACCAACCTTGAGAAAAAGGGCATGCTCAAGCGGGACTACAACCGCTCGCGCTCTATCGACGTAATCCAGCCCAAGGGCAAGATGAAGCAGGAGATGATGCTCAGCACTGCCGGCGTATTGCCGCTGCTGGGCCGCATCGCCGCCGGCCAACCGATCGAAGCGTTAGAAACGCCGGCCACCATCTCGCTCAATGATGTAACCCGCTCGAAAGAAGTCTTCGTTCTGCAGGTCACAGGCGACTCCATGCAAGACGAGCATATCGTTGATGGAGACTACGTAATGGTCGAGCGCCAGAAGACCGCCAGTAACGGCGAAATCGTTGTGGCTCTTGTAGATGGCACGGATGCCACGCTGAAACGTATGTACCGCGAGGGTGACAAAATACGTCTCCAACCGTCTAATGCCATGATGAAGCCGATCATGGTCTCCGCGGCTGCGGTGCAGATCCAAGGACGCGTCATCGGCGTTCTGAGGAAGTATTGAAAGTGGGAAATCGTTATGTGCAACGACCTGAACATCCCGGAGAAAGAAGCGAAGAAAGAGTTTGAAGCCATTGTGCGCATGCTGCTAGAAGACGCATCCGAATGCTCAGATCGCAAGCGCAATGAAGATTAGGTTTGCTGCGGCTCGTTGCCAAACCTCCCGCAAAACAAAAACCCAGCCGAGTGGCTGGGTTTTCTGTTTCTAAATCTTCCCGTTTACAGGTGCTTGTTGATCGCGTTCTCGATCACATCTTTAGCAACGTAGCCAACGATCTGTTCCTTCACCTGTCCGCCCTTGAAAACGAGAAGCGTGGGAATGCCGCGCACGTTGTAGCGCATTGGCGTGGATGGATTCTTGTCCACATCCATCTTCATGATCTTTGCCTTGCCCTGATAAGAGGTGGCTACGGCGTCAACGGTCGGAGCGATCGCCTTGCAGGGGCCGCACCATGCCGCCCAGAAATCGACCAGCACCGGCTGCTCTGACTTCAACACTTCCTGCTCAAAGTTCGCGTCTGTGGCTTCAATGATCGCTTGCACTGCCATGTTCGTCTCCCTCTTTCTGCGCCTAATACTTGTATCAGATGCGCTTGGGTGATGGAAAGTCGCAAGGCTGGCCGTGGGTAAATGGCGGCAACTACTCTGGCAAGGTTACTGCGGTTACGCAGCGGTTACTTTGGGCATTTGCCGGTTCCAGTTTGGAAACCTATAGTTCCTCACGTAGGCAGGCCTGGGGGAGGACTGCCGAAGATTGCGCCCGCTGACTCATGTCGCGGGCGCTGTCTTTTATAGGTCGAAGCAAGCGACTTCGCACTCGCGCCCCATCACGCGCAGTCGGCGCTCACCTCTATTTAATCTGAACGAGCTCTTCTTCTTTGGATTCCGGCGTCCGCGCGGCTGGCGGCGGAGTCTTCGCCTTCTTCAGCGGATTCTGCGGCGCGCGCCAGTGGTCGATATAGCTGATCTGGTGCACGCAGGAGATAGTGCAGTGCGGAGCGCAGTATTTTTCCGCAACGAACTCGCGGCGGATGTCCGCCAGTGAATACGTCGCCAGCGGAACTCCGGGCATGCCGCGCTGTTGCGAGCACCAGTGCACCAGCCCGTTCTCACATATATAGAGGTAGCGCGCACCGGAGCGGCAGCGCCAGTCATTCGTTTTGCCGTAAGCGATATTCTTCTGGAAGTGGTTGAACTGCGAATAGTTCGATTTCTCAAACTTCATGATCTCTTCATACACGGCGATCTCTTCCGGCTTCAGAGGTCGCAGCTGCCCATCACCGTCATGAATGATGCCGACTGTCGAAGTGAATCCCAACTCGATGGCGCGCTTGCTTACCGTAAGCGCGTCTTGCGGATTATGTATCCCTCCGCCCACTACGCTGTTGATGTTCACATGGAACTCAGCGAACTCTGAGAGCAGCTGAAGTTTCTTGTCCAGAACCTTCAGCGACTTTTTCGACACATCGTCCGGCATGACGTTGTCGATGGAGATCTGCATGTGATCGAGGCCGGCATCGTTCAGTCGCTTGATGCGCTCTTCCACCAGAAGGTATCCGTTGGTGATCATTCCAGCGATGGCGCCATTCTTGCGGATGCGCCCGATGATCTGGTCCAACTCCGGATGCAGCAAAGGCTCGCCGCCGCTGATGGTGATGATGGCCGTGCCCAGGCTGTCCAGTTTGTCGATGCGCTCGAACATGGTCTCCAGCGGCACCGGCTTCGAAACGTCGTCATACTCATTGCAATAGGTGCAGCTCAAGTTGCAACGGCGCATGGGAATGATGTGCGCCATGATGGGATGGTCAGTGGACGCGA
>JAICLA010000194.1 GCA_025927695.1 Terriglobales bacterium
GACAAAAAGATCTCAGAAGACGACGAGAAGCGTTCGCTCGAAGAGATACAGAAGCTGACCGACGACGAGATCAAGAAGATGGAAGAGATGTGCAAGAACAAGGAAAAAGAAGTGATGACGGTGTGAGGGTAGCCTCGCGCGTCCTTTGCTTCTGGGCTCTTCTGCTCCCGGCTGTCTGCTTGCAGGCGCAGGACTCACCCCCGCTCCAGCACTGCGCGATCCCTCCGCACCCAAAATCGCTCTCTGTCCATCCGCTCATCGCCACTCTGAAGCTGGATAGCCATTTAACCCAGCGCCTCCAACTTTTTCGCGACGAAAGACTTGAGAGCAAAGCTGTTTGGCACGTCAGCGATCCCAGCACAGCCGTTATTGACTCTGATGATGAACGCCGTCCCATCATCCGGCCGCTGAAGCCCGGCTTGGTGCAAGTCACGGCGGAGAGCGGAGGCGAATCCGCCACTGCTTGCTACGAGGTTCGCAAAGACGACGATGATGCCGACGGCTTGTTCAACTGGGGTTTCTACCCGCACGGGGAACGCACGTTCGAAGACTATATAAAGGTGACTCCGCTCGCAGCCGACTTACCGATGCTTTATGCGTCTGAGACGGACCATAAAGAACCGTCTGTGATCCGCGCCTTCGGTAGCGAGGGCGAGGAACTATGGCAGGCTTCATTGCCTGTGACGGCAGAGCAGGTGAGTCTAGCTGCTGAAAACGCAGATAGCGGGCTGATCGCACTGCTCAGGCGGAAAAATGGCAGTAGCATTGTGGTTCGCTTCACGTCTGAAGGCGCGCAGGCCTGGCGCTATGATTCAGACGATGAACTTGTGGGGCCTGTGACCGCTTTCAACGGTAACGTATACCTGGTGCAGCGGAAGACTGTGGGCAGCGGCAGAGTGAACAGCCTGATCGCGCTCGATTTCCGAGAGGGACAAGTGTTGTGGAGTATCCCTTTTCCCGCCAGTCTTGCGTATGAGGCCACTCCCTGCCCGCTGGGCCAAGTGACGAGAGCTCGCACTTCACACGCCGTGGAGACTCTTTTTACCCGGCCCATGTTCGCTGAAGATACGAATGTCTATGTAGAAGTTTCCTCCCTTCACGACGAAGTCTCCTCCGATTGCAATGATTCAGAACTGAAGATCGACCATCGTTTGCAATTATTGAGGGTGACGCCCGAAGGTGAACCCCAATGGAAAGTGCTGGACCAGTATCAAGGAGTACTCAAGGCCACCTCGGCTGACGATCGGCAGTCCCCTTCCGGCTGCGAACCTGGCAACACCTGCAACTGGACAACTTTTATACCTGGCGAGGTCCGCCAAAATGGCAAGGGGGCGTTCCTGGCATTGTGGGTCGCAAACATGCCGCAACAGGGCGCGTTGCCACTGAATGTCATCCGCGGAAATAGTGGCGGCGTTGCATTCACTGTCAAGACTGACATGCTTACCGGTGAGAAAGTTCAGTGGTCACCAACGCGCGAACATTCGAACGGCAAGAACAGTCACAGCATGGGCGACGTGATAGTCGATGACGGACTAGTGTTCCTTACCGTCAACTCGCACGTCATTCAATTCGACATGGAGACCGGTCGCACATTCTGGAAGTGGACGGATGCCCACGGCTGGCCGATTCTCGAGTATGAGACCAGCGAAAATGACGTTGTCGTTCAATCTAGTGGCAGACTTTTTCGCCTCGGCTACCCGCGACCAAACGGGACTCGCCTGGATGAACATGTAATAGCAGGGCAGCCGCTTGAGGCGATAGACCTCGGACCTTTCGATGGCAAGATCGACACCTATACGTCAGAAAGATGGCTCGTCCTCAAACCCTCAGGCATGCTGGGCATGGTGTGGCACTGATAGTCATGCCCGCTACGCCGCCGTAGCCTTCTTCTTCGGCACTCCTGCGCTAGTCACCTTCTGCGAGAACACATCCGTCACCGCTTCCCGCAGCGCGAGGTTGATCCGGTTGGTGGCATCGTCACAGAGCTTCTGGCCGTTGACGTCATCATGGCGCTGCACAGCCAAACACAATGGAAAGATGGCATTGCGCACGTGGTGATTTACTTCCGAGAACACAGCCGCGCGCTCCAGCGCGAACCGGTAATAGAGGCTTTCATAATAAAGATGGATACCCAACGCAAAGATGGCGCTGATGAGTCCGGCGATCACGTCGGCGACGAACGCGTGACGGTCGATCGTGCCGCCCAGCCATGTATGTAGGAGTACGGCCACTGCGGTGACCATGGCCCCCGCTGTGAGGGCAATGACTATCTTTCGCGAGGTGGAATGCATGGGAATTCCTCCATGTATTTAGCCTGACCAGGGTCTGTTCTATTGTAAAAGATACGGAAGCTGATGGTGCAGTATCGATAGGCCAATGCCCTTCAGCCACTCGCGATTTCCGCCGCACATCCGCCAACAGTTACCCGCTCGCGCCCATCTATCTATACACCCTCATCTGGCCAAGTTAGGAGAAACCCCAATGGTCACCATTGTCTGCGACACTTGCAAGGCGGAAGCCCGCCCCAACACCGAGAAGAGAAACAGCCACGCGCCGTGGATCCAGGGCTATGATCTGATCACTGAGACGCCGTCACTCATGCAGCATGCCATCCGCATGCTTGATCGCTGGGACGAGCGTCGCATCGCCGAATTCGGCGCGGTGCACTTCTGCTCTATCGAATGTAAGGACAAGTACCTGGCGAAGAACAAGGCCGCATAAAGTGTGGCCACTAAAAAATTACTTCTTTAATTCTGCCTGCCAATTCAGTATCACCGTAGGAGCCGGCTTTCTCGCATCGCCAACGGCGATTCCGACCAAAAACCTTTGGCCGTCAGGAGTCACGTCGTATTCGTGAGAGAGCCCATAGTGGGACATCGTTCTGGCCGCGAACAAAACTTTCGGCGTTCCGAGCTGGAGCGTGCCGCCTTTTGCCGTCACACTGACTGACATGAGGTGATAATCCGCTGAGAGATAGAAGATCTCTTTTCCGTTCGGGTTCCATACGGCCTGGAATCCGCCGCTGGTTGAGACCCGCTTTTTGTCGTCACCGAGTTTGCCGTCGGTAGTGAATGGACGAACATACACTTCCGGCTGCCCCGATTCATCAGATCCATAGGCCAGCCATTTTCCATCGGGTGAAAACCGGGCCTCGCGTTCCTCGAACTGAGAGTTCAACAGCGGATACTCTTTGTGGTCACCGAACAGTGGAAGCACCCATACATCAAGCCGGGTCTTCTCGCCACGCATCATGTAGGTCACATAGCGGCCGTCGGGCGATATGTCCTCTGGGAATTTCACTCCTTCTGAAAGTAACTCGCCCTGGCCAACACCATTGGCTGGGGCTCTCATGATGCCGCGCTTGGGTGCATTCGTTGCGCTCGACTGGTAAATGACTTCTCGGCCATTCGGCATCCACAATGGCAGTTGGCTGAACAGTGAAGTCAAACGGATATCGGTGCCGCGCGCCAGATCTAGCACCCAGATGTTGCTGTCACGCTTCACCAATAGCTGCTGGCCGTCTGGCGAGAGATGCGGTTCTTCACCGCTGTTGACGCTGGCGACTTCGCCAACATTGCCCAGCGCCTTGCCTGCGCGATCGAACCAGCGGAGTTGATATTGCGTCTTCCAGGTACCTTGCCATACCAGGACACCATTGTTTGAGACTGAGAATCTTCCAATGCCTGCGCCGTACTGGTTGGTGGCCGCATCCTGCTTAACCAGCGGTATTGGTTCACCCTTCAATTCAAAAGAGCCGGTATCGAACGGCTGGGCCACAAGCGCCTGATTGCGTACAAAGATCAGATACCCTGCCGCATAGATCCCGCCGGTGTTGTCGGTAAGAATCTGCTTCCGGTCTTGTGAATCGAGCGAGCCTACCCACAATCCGCGTGGTGAGGAATTTATGTTGATCCGGAATAGAAAATGTTTGCCATCCGGAAAGAACCAAGGACTGGTGTGTCCGTTGTCGGCACCCTCATCCATCTTTTGCGTGACTGCTTTCGGCTGACCTCCGCCGGAAGGCACCTGATATAAGACGCTGCCATAGTCAGACCCGAATAGGATCACGCCGTTAGGGCTCCATGAGCCACCCGTCATTCGTGCGGCGTCACACAGGATTGAAGTACCAGCGCCTATGTCCGCACGTTTCAGTTTGCCTTGCGAGCCGAACGCGACGGAGCGGCTATCTGGAGACCAGAATGGCTCCAGCGGATTATCACTATCCGGTATCTGCGCGACGTCACTGGAATCGAGGCTACTGACCCACAACGTCCACTTGCCATCCGGCGTTGCTGCGCTGAAAGCGACTTTGGTTCCGTCTGGTGAGATGACCGCCGCGTCAGGATAGCGCTCATTGAATTCCAGATTCAGCGGAGGCACAAATGCGAGTCTCAAAGTTCGCTCCGCCGCGGGATGTGAAAAAAATTGGATTGCCGAAGCTCCCAACGCGATCACGGCAATAGCGGCCAATGTCCATAGCAAGAGCGGAGACTTGGGCGCAGCGGCCTGCAGATTCGTTTGCGCCGGCGCTTCCGCAATCTCCTGCAAGCGCAGCTTCACGTCATGGATGGTCTGGAAACGCTCGTCTGGATCTTTCGCGATGCACGTCTTCACCAGCCGGCTCAACGCCGCCGGCGATACCGGGTGCACTTCACTGATGGGCGGCGGATCGACTGCGAGTATCTGCCCGACGATGCTCGACTGCGTCTTGCCCTCGAACGCGCGCTTGCCCGTCGCCATCTCATACAGCATCACGCCGAACGCGAACACATCAGAGCGTGCATCGGCTTCGTGCCCTTGTATCTGTTCCGGTGACATGTACTGCACCGTACCGATTACCGCGCCCGCGGAAGAAAGCGGCGACGCCGGACTGGTCATCGTCGCCGCCGCCGCAAAGACTGAGGCCGAACCACTACCAACCGCAGCTGCACTCGCCGCCATTGGTTTTGCCAGTCCAAAGTCCAGCAACTTCGCACCAGACTTTGTCAGCATCACATTGCCCGGCTTCAGATCACGATGGATGATCCCAGCTTTGTGCGCTTTGTTCAGCGCGTCAGCGATCTCGACCGCAATCTTCAGCAGCTCGCCAGTCGCCAGTGGTCCGCGTTTGATCTTGTCCGATAGCGTCTCGCCCTCGAGATACTCCATCACGAGATACTCGACACCGTTCTCAGAACCCACGTCATGCAGCACACATATATGTGGATGTTGTAGCTGCGAAACAACTTTAGCTTCGCGCTCGAATCGGCCGCGCAGTTCCGCGCTCGCGACTAGCTGCGAATTCAAAACTTTGATGGCGACCGTTCAAAGACGGAC
>JAICLA010000137.1 GCA_025927695.1 Terriglobales bacterium
GGACTTCCTGAAGGTCGCCGGCGACGGCGGCGTGCGCCTGGAACTGAAAGACTCACAGAGTGCCGGACAGCTGCGTCCAGAGGACGCCGGCGAGGGATTCAAGTATCGCTATATAGTTATGCCGATGCGGATATGAGGAACAGTTGCTAGTGTCTAATGGCTAGCGAAAGGCAAACCCCCTGATGCGAATGACAAAGAGATTGAAGATAAGCCGGGCGATGGTGCTCGGCTTATCTATTTTTGCATGCACGTCGTTACTCACTGCTCAAGCGGCAACTGATTGTGCGTTGAATAGGTTAGAGGCCAAGATGCGAGCAGCGGTGACGCAGAATCCGGCTGGCCGGGATCATGTGATTGTCTTCGAAATCGCTGTGCCAAAGGACTCGGACGAATCAAAGAAGATGAATGGGAATGCCCTGCTCTTGATTCGAAGCTTCGACTCATCCCAGGAGCAGGTGAAGATATCAGCGGCCTACGTTGAAGAAGTTGATTTGTCTCACCAATTGACTCTCATCGGAAAGCAGCGAAAGAAAACGAGTTCACCTGATGGTTTCCAGGAAGATTCTCTGTATTTCATTCCTTTGAGGTTGCTTAACCCAAAAGATCAACTAGCAGTACTGCTAACGAATAACGGATCCATCATGGAGGTTGGAAGTCCCCCGTTACTGGAAGCCTCGACGGCTGCATTCTTGACCGGCCGCGAATCCGAACTGTCAATGAGTTTTCGCTCGGGCGAATGGAAGAAGCTGGCTAACAGAGAGTTTCCGGGCATAGATTTGTCGACCAAAAGATCGCTGGAGGAGATTCGAGCTTACCTCACGAAACAAGTGCCGCCGCATTATCCAGAGGAGGCTCGCCGACAGTACGTGACGGGCTCGGTAATTCTACGCGTCCTTATTGACGCATCTGGAAAGGTAAAAGGGGTGTATCTCGTAGAGGGCGCGCCACTATTGGCCAGGGCGGCAGCGGAAGCAGTACGGCAATGGCAATTTCGCCCCTACGCCATCAAAGGCCACCCAGCGGAAACCGAGAGTCAAATAATCATTAACTTTGAAATGGGCGGCTAGAAAGATACAAAATAAAAGGCCGGACTCGGTCCGGCCTTTCGCTTTTCAATATCTAACTTCGCTTAGTCTCCCGCCACATTCTCCGCCGGGATGTTGTGCGCCATGATGTCGTCCACGGCGCGTTCGATCTCGGTGAGGTAGGTGTGTCCGCCGCCCATCATGGCGGCTTCGTTCGGAGCCATGGGAGCGGTCAACACCATTGCGGCCTGGTTCCAGCGGTCGAAGATGGGCCGGTAGACCACATCATTGTGTACGCGCTGCATGACTTTATCCGGCATTGCCGAATACCCCATCCAGGTCAGCACGGAGAGAAGGTAGGCAGTGCCACTGATGAGGCTCATGGTCTTGTCCCAGCCGCCGCCAAATTGCAGGCGTAGGCTGTAGAGCACCAGAGAAGTGGAAGCGAACAGGCCATAACCAAGCGCGATTCCGGCGGCGAAGTTGCGCCACGTCAGGCCCAGGTACGAGGAACACACAAAGATGAAGAGCAACAGGCCACATTGCATCAGGCGTACCGCACGCTCAACGTCCGTGATCACATTCACCATGTGACGAGCGGTAAGACCTGATGTGGAGACGACCATCAAGGAAGCGGCTAACAGAGCCAGCATCGCGACCCAACGGAACACTATCTTGCCTAGGTCTCGCAATCCGGCGTATGGACGGATTGCATAGCTGAAAACCTCATGGATGATCAAGAAGCCCAGGATGATGCTGACGGCGCTCGATGCCCAGGAGACGTCAAAATAATGGTCGGGGTAAAAATGCCACACCGAGTACTCGACGGCAAAGCTGATCACCTGAAAGGCGGTGTAGGTGAAAAAGTAAGGGAACTCAGCGCGCAGCTTGCGCCGCAACATGAAGATCAGAACACCGATCTGACCTACGGGACACAGCAGCCAAAGAGCATATTGAAAGAGAGACATAAGTGGGCCTCGGACTTGGAAACATATGCCAAATCGGGAAGACCCACAATGAATTTCTTCGCTTAGAAAGTTACTTTAGTGTCGCCAAGTAACCGATTACGGAAGGCAATCCGCGCCAGGACGGCAAGTCTGGATCGGGCCGCCGCCGTCACCCATGTAGCCGCCATTGTCATTTGTGCTGGCGAAGGCGAAGGTTGCGATCAAGAAGAGCGCGATTGCGAGAAGGCGAAGTAGCTTAGACATGTGGATGTGCTCCTAAACTTTAGTAATGTGGTGGTTGATACCGCGGAGAAGAATACGCGTTAACTCGCTGATTTCAAAATGTTTTTTTGTCTTTTTTTATTTACCGAACTAAGTGCTTTTTGCTTGACGTTACTAAAGTTTTATGAATGCTTTTCCAAAAAACAGGGTACAGACCGCATAAAACAGGTACACCAAAGTTCTCAGTTTCCGTGGTAAAATAGAGCAGCGGCTAAGTACAGTAAATCACTGATAATTCAGGCATTTGACCGGATTTCGCGGTATCCTGAGCTGGGGCATTTTCAAGTGTTGAAAGGTCCCAAAACCGGCCGCAAACGACCAACGGAGCAGTCCCCTAAAATGGCCTCAAGAGAGAGCGCAGTGGCTACAGCCCAGAGCGAAAAAAAGACGGAAAAAGAGCAGACCAAGGCCAAAGCCGCCGGTAATGGGGCGGGGAACGGCAATTACGACGCCGACTCGATCAAGGTCCTGGGCGGCATGGAGGCCGTGCGCAAGCGTCCGGCTATGTACATCGGCTCTACGGGTGAGATGGGATTGCATCACCTCGTTTACGAAGTCGTCGACAACTCCGTTGACGAAGCGCTCGCCGGCCACGCTGACACCGTCAACGTGACCATTCACATCGACAACTCCATCACCGTGCAAGACAACGGACGCGGCATCCCTACCGGTGACATGGACATTGACGGCGAAAAGATCCCCGCGGCGCAAGTGGTGATGACCGTGTTGCACGCGGGCGGAAAATTCGATTCCTCAAATTACAAAGTCTCTGGTGGATTGCACGGCGTAGGCGTGAGCTGCGTGAACGCGCTCAGCGAACAACTTGATCTTGAGATCTGGCGCGACAACACCGTGTGGGAGCAGACCTACTCAAAGGGCGAACCCACCAGCAAACTGAAGAAGACGGGCAGCACGAAGAAGCGCGGAACGAAGGTTCATTTCCTGCCGGACCGTACCATCTTCACATCGACGGAATACAACTACGACACGCTGGCGCAGCGCCTGCGCGAACTCGCCTTCCTGAACAAAGGCCTGCTGATCACGCTTACCGACGAGCGGACGACGGATTCAAAGACAGGTGAAGCAAAGACCACCGAATTCAAATACACCGGCGGCATCGCGGAGTTCATCAAGCATTTGAACCGCGGCAAAGCTGTGTTGCATGACAAGCCTATCTACATGGAAGCCGAACGCGATGGCGTGGCCATGGAGATTGCACTGCAGTATAACGACGGTTATTCAGAATCCGTTTTCAGCTTCGCCAACAACATCAACACGGTTGACGGCGGCACGCATCTTTCAGGCTTCCGCACCTCGCTGACGCGCACCATCAACTACGCCGGACAGCAGATGGGCTTGTTCAAAGATGTGAAAGAAAATCTTTCTGGTGATGACGTTCGCGAGGGCCTCGTCGCGGTCATCAGCGTGAAGCTTTCACAGCCGCAGTTTGAAGGGCAGACTAAAGGCAAACTGAATTCTGACATTGCCGGCATCGTGCAGGCGTTCGTGAACGAGCGCCTGGGCGCGTTCTTTGAGCAGAACCCGCCGGTAGCGCGCAGGATCATCAACAAAGCGATCGAAGCGGCGCGTGCGCGTGAAGCTGCGCGCAAAGCCCGTGATCTTACTCGTCGCAAAGGCGCGCTCGATGGTGGCGGACTTCCCGGCAAACTTGCCGACTGCTCAGAACGCCAGCCGGAACGCTGCGAACTGTATCTGGTCGAGGGTGAATCTGCAGGTGGAACCGCGAAGCAGGGCCGCGACCGCCGCACACAAGCCATTCTGCCGCTGAAGGGCAAGATCCTCAACGTGGAAAAAGCCCGTTACGACAAGATGCTGGGCCACGAAGAGATCCGCGCCATGATCACCGCGCTTGGATGCGGCATCGGCAAAGACGATTTCGATTCCGCGAAGCTGCGCTATCACAAGATCATTCTGATGACGGATGCAGACGTGGACGGCTCGCACATCCGGACGCTGTTGCTCACGTTCTTCTTCCGCCACATGACGGAGCTGATCAAGCGCGGGCACGTGTTCATTGCGCAGCCGCCGCTCTACAGCATCAAGAAGGGTAAGCAGCTGCAGTACATCAAAGATGATCGCGAGTTCGTGAAAGTCATGGTCAAGCGCGCGTCAGAAGGCATGACCGTGCGCTACGGCGAGGGCGCGGCGAAGCTCGATGGCGCGAACCTCACCAAGTTCATGACCACGCTGAACGAATACATCACGTTCTTTGACAAAGTGGACAAGCGCGTCCGCGATGAGCGCATTACTTCGCTCATGCCGAAGTTCGGCTTCACCGCGCGCACAGATTTTGAAGGCGACAAAAAGAACCCGCCGGCCAAACTCGCGAAGCTTGAAAAAGAACTCAAGAGGGTCAGCAAGGACCTCGGCCTGAAGGCCATGGAGATGGTCTTTGACGAAGAGCACAACCTCTGGGAGATGCGCGTTACCGATTCGCAAGGCGCGGAGCGGCGCTTGAATTGGGACATGGCGCATACGCCTGAATACCGGCAGATGATGTCAAAGTACAAACAGATCGAACAGTACATGGAGCCTCCATTCGTGATCGAGCGCGCGGTGAAAGCTGCGGCGGCGGAAGTCGAGGAACAAGAAACTGCCGGAGAGGAAGGCGCAGGCGAAGCTGAGAAGCCTGCGAAAAAAGCGGCCGTCGCGAAGCTTGCCAAGCGCAAGGTGGAAGAAGAAGTCGTGGAAAAAACCTCGGCCCGCGAACTCTTTGACTACGTCGTCAACGAAGGCAAAAAAGACTACACCGTGCAGCGCTACAAAGGCCTGGGCGAGATGACTGCCGACCAACTCTGGCAGACAACCATGGATCCTGAAGTCCGCACTTTGCTCGAGGTGAAGCTGGAAGACATGCTCACCACCGAGACCATCTTCACCACGCTGATGGGCGAAGACGTGGAATCACGCCGCAAGTTCATTGAAGAGAATGCGTTGGATGTGAAGAACCTGGATATCTAGTGATTCCTGCAGCTTTGGCCGCCCTGTCGCGTCCCGAAAACATTCCTATACGTCTCATCTTCGGACGGGCTCTTGAGGCGAGAAGCAGAGAGCCCGTAAACCATTCGTGTGGGCTTTTTGGCTTGCTGAGCCGAGATGGTTGGCCAATAGACCAATTCAACGGGCAGTGCGCCGACTATTTGAAACTGGTCGATCCGGAAAATGCACAAAGGAAGTGCTGGTCTGACCTGCGAGGATGCATTGCGTCGCCCGTACGGGATTTCAATGGTGGGTGCGCCGACTTCTTTGCTGAGATTAATGCCGTCAGAGTCCTCAGCGTCGAACAGTATCATTCGTTTTTTCCGATTACTGGACGGCTACAAGACGGCACCACCGCCGACTATTCAGCAGTCAATTCACAGGGAGAACACGTTTACGTGGAGGTGAAGAACATTCGCTCGAATAGAACCTTGGCTGACATTTTTTGCGAAACGATACAGCAATTCGAGTCTGAACAGCCCGGTATGTACCCTTATCGCTTGTGTGTCGACTATCCATCCGATGAGCCACCTACAGGCGAGCAGGTCAGAGAAATCGAAGAATACGTACGGTCTCTAAAAGGCCGAATTCCAAGTGCAAACGAACAACTGCATTTGGGTGAATTCTCTGTGCGAATTGGCGTGGAGAAAGGCGAGCCTTATGCCTTCATGACGCGAGGAATAGGACCCGACACAATCGAGCCCCTGAACAAGGCTAGATTCATTGGCAAGGTGCGATCCAAGGCTGAGAAGGCAGCTACGCAAATGTGTGGAACGACGCACAGGAAAGTGCTTGTCATCAACTACGACACCCCATCGGCGGAAATCTCGCTCGACTTTGTAGAGAGCGCAAAGGCCGAGATGCTCGACGTTTTTCAAGGGAACGTCGTGCCCTATTTCTTACACTACGGCAATGCTTGCTTCGTCGGATAGTGTTCTCAGCCCAAATTTTTCACGAACCCAGCGCAGCCTGATTTAGCTCTCATCTGACCAAATTGCATTCTTCCGCCCGCTTCCGTACCATCGCTCCTCTACGAACTCATTCGGAGAGAATTTCATGACCGCACATGTCCTTCGTCGTTTTGCCTTTTTATCAGTCCTGATGTTTTCGGCGGGATTGATCGCGCAGCAAGCTGCACCCGCGGCAGAAACGCCAAAAGACACGATCACCCGCATCTTTACTGGCGAATTCAGTGACCGTCCTGCGCCGGCGCCGCGCTGGTTCGATGGAGGACAGTCCTACATCACCACGGAGCCGGCGGCCGATGGTCATGGGCGCGACCTCGTCAAATATGACACCGCGACGGGCAAGAAGATCGACGTCCTGATCTCCGCCGCTCAGCTCACCCCGGCGGGCGCAAAAGAGCCTTTGCAGACCGCCGGACTCATTTGGTCGAAGGACAACCAGCGCGTCTTGATCTTCACGAATACCCGCCGCGGATGGCGCACCAACTCTCGCGGAGACTACTGGCTCTTCGACCGCACTACGGGCAAACTGAAGAAGCTGGGCGGGGATGCTCCCGAGGCTAGCCTGATGTACGCAAAATTCAATCCCGAGGCGACAAAGGTCGCGTATGTCAAAAAGAATGACATCTACGTGGAAGATCTAGCGGGCGGAAAAATCCAGCGCATCACAAATGATGGTTCTGACCTTGTGAGCAATGGCGCTTCAGATTGGGTGAACGAGGAAGAACTCGACCTGCACGATTGTTTCCGTTGGAGCCCGGACGGCAAGCGGATCGCGTTCTGGCAATTTGACCTGCACGGCGTCGGCGACTTCGCGCTCATGTACTACCTGGGCAA
>JAICLA010000060.1 GCA_025927695.1 Terriglobales bacterium
CGCGCGGTGCGCACGGCGGCGGCGGACGCGTCGGCATCGAGTTTTACCAGACAGAAAAGACTCCAGAACATTTCGCTCGTGAAGCGGCGCGGCAGGCCATCTTGCAGCTCGACGCGGTGGAAGCGCCCGCAGGCGAGATGGAAGTCGTGCTTGGTCCCGGCTGGCCTGGGATCCTGCTGCACGAGGCCATCGGCCACGGACTCGAAGCGGATTTCAATCGCAAGAAGACTTCCGCATTCGCCGGATTGCTCGATAAGCGCGTTGCTTCAGATAAGTGCACTATCGTGGACAATGGCACGCTGCCCTCGCGCCGCGGCTCTATCAACGTAGATGACGAAGGCTCGCCCACGCAGAACACGGTGCTCATCGAAAAAGGGATTCTGAAGGGATACCTCAGTGACAAGCTTTCTTCGCGCCTGATGGGCATGCCTGACACCGGCAACGGACGCCGCGAAAGTTACGAACATATTCCCATGCCGCGCATGACCAATACCTACATGATGGCGGGCGAGGATTCGCCGGAAGACATCATTAAGAGCGTGAAGAAAGGTCTCTACGCGGTGAACTTTGGCAGCGGCCAGGTGGACATTACCAACGGCAAGTTCGTCTTCAGCGCTTCAGAAGCCTACTTGATCGAAGACGGCAAGATCACCGCACCGGTGCGCAACGCCACGCTTATAGGCAACGGACCAGACGTGCTCACGCGCGTTTCCATGGTGGGTCATGATCTCGCGCTCGACGAAGGTGTAGGCACTTGCGGTAAAGATGGGCAGAGCGTTCCCGTAGGCGTCGGTATTCCTACTCTGAAAGTGGACAGCATCACGGTCGGTGGAACCGCGCAAGGATAGAAAAATAAATAATGCAAAATTATCTGCAACTCCCCCTCGGCGAGAATGCGCCCCGCGTCGTGAATGCTGTTATTGAGATTCCCGCTGGCGGCGTCAACAAATACGAATACGACAAGAAGCTCGACATCTTCCGCCTTGATCGCACTCTTCATTCGCCCGTGCATTATCCCGGCGACTACGGATTCGTTCCGCGCACACTCAGCCAGGATGGCGACCCGCTCGACGTGGTCGTTCTTGTAGACGATCCCACTTTCACCGGATGCCTGATGCAGGTGCGCCCTATTGGATTATTGGAGATGCTCGACCAGGGTGTGAAAGACGAAAAGATACTCGCCGTGACTGACAGCGACCCGCGCTACGAAGATGTGATCAATTACGACGGCGTGTATTCGCACATTCTTCTCGAGATAAGCCACTTCTTCAGCACCTACAAAGACCTTGAAGGCAAGCGCGCCATCATGAAGGGCTGGCACGGCGTGAACGCCGCGCACCAGGTCATCATGGAGAGCCATACGCGATACAACGAGGCGGCGAAGAAGGCTGGCGCGAGTGGCGACTGATACCGTGAACAAGACTGAGACTGACCTGCGAGAGATCGCCGCGAATGTAGTCAAGCGAGCCATGGCCGCCGGCGCAAGCGCTGCAGAGGCCGTCGTTCGCGAAGGCAATGAGTTCTCCACGATGGTCCGGCTCGGCCAAGTGGAGACGTTGAAAGAAGCCGGTGCGCGTGCCCTCGGCCTGCGTGTGTTCATCGGTCAGCGCGCCGCGAATACTTACACCAGCGATTTTTCGACTCAGGGCATCGAGCACTTGGTGTCCGGCGCGATTCAGCTGGCGCGCGTGACCTCAGAAGATCCCTTCGGCGGATTGCCGGACGCTTCGCAGTTCGGCCAGATCAGCACTGACCTCGACCTCTATCACGAAGATGTTTACTCGCTGCCCGCCGCAGAGCGCATCGAATACGCGCGCCGCGCGGAAAAAGCCGCGATGGATTATGACGCGCGCATCCAGAACTCTGACGGTGCCGGATTTGACGCCGCCACCGGACGGAAAGTGCTGGCCAACTCGCTGGGCTTTGTCGGCGATTATCAGCGTTCGTTCTGCTCCATGGTCGCGATTCCAATTGCCATCGACGAAAGTGGCATGCAGCGCGATGGCTGGGACTCCGCCGCGCGCACCATCACCAAACTCGAATCACCCGAAAGTGTAGGCCGCGAAGCAGCTCGACGCACTATCCGCAGACTGGGCGCGCGCAAAATCGCGACTACTAAAGTGCCGGTCATCTTCGATCAGCAGACAGCGCAGGCGATTGTCGAATATTTCTTTGAAGGCGCGAATGGCGATGCCATCTATCGCGGGAGCTCCTTCTTTGAAGGCAAGCTAGGCGAACAGATCGCGGGCGAGAACATCACCATCATTGACGACGGTACCATGGTTGGCGGCTTCGGCAGCTCTCCGTTCGATTCAGAAGGCGTGCCCACGCGCCGGACCGTCGTGGTCGAGCGCGGCCTCCTCAAGTCATATCTGTTGAACACTTACACCGCACGCAAGCTGGGCATGCAGACAACGGGCAACGCATACCGCGGGCTGGCGGGAACTCCAGGCATCGGCGCAGGCAATTTCTTCTTAGAACCCGGCGAGCAATCGCCCGAACAGATGATCAAGGACGTGAAGCAAGGTTTGTACGTCACCGGGTTCCTCGGCTCCAGCGTCAGCTTAGTCACGGGAGATTTTTCGCGCGGAGTGAATGGCCTCTGGATCGAGAACGGCGAACTCGCTTATCCTGTCGAAGAGATCACCATCGCAGGAAATCTGAAAGACATGTTCAAGAACATCACTGCCATCGGCAATGATCTGGAATTCCGTTCAGCGCTGGCGTCGCCCACCATCCGAATCGACGGGCTGACCATCGCCGGCGCGTAGCTTCGTCGTCGCGCAGAAGTTCTATCCGTTATACTGTTTTGTCATTTGGAGGACTGCAAAGTGGCAAAGGAACCGCACACCAGTTATCAGAAAGAACCCATCGCGCTGTTGTGGATCATCATTGGACTGCTGGCCGTGGTCGGCGTCTGCATCATCCTTGAGCGCCTCGCTTTACGCTACTAGTTCCACATCATGGCTGAACCGTTCGCAACGCCGCCGCCGCAACAGGAAAAATCTTCCGGCCCGTGGCTCGGACTCGGCATCGCGTTCGTCCTCATCGTGATCGTCGTTGGATTCCTCATCTATTCCAGCCGCACTTCTCCGCAACGTGCAGCTACTCAACCCAAAGTCATTGGCGCGGCCACGCAGGTGGATCCTTACGCCGCAAAGCTGCAGCTCGCGGATGAGCAGATCTCCGCGGCTGACAACATGCTTGGCGGGTCCTCCACGTATGTGGAAGGAACCATCACCAACACCGGTGACAAGACTGTGACGGGCGCGACTGTCGAAGTCACATTCAAGAATTCTTTGGGAGAAGTGGTGCAACGCGAGAACGAGCCCCTATGGGTCGTACTCTCGCGCGAGCCTGCCATCGATGTGGGAACGCTCTCCGCGGATCCACTAAAGCCTGGCGCGAAAGCCGAATTCCGCTTGAGCTTCGAACGCATCTCCGGCGACTGGAACCGCGCGCAGCCCGAGCTGCGCATCACGGTCGTCACTGCGAAGTAGCTTTATCTTCCCAGCAACATAAACGCTGCCGCAGATACGACCAGACGCACCAGATATCCCAGCCCGTGCGAGAAGATCAACGCTGGATGCAGCTTCATAAACGCGTGATCGTTGATGATCACCAGCATCGACCCCGCCAGCCACACCGCTACCGCCAGTTTCATCACGCCGGGATAAGTGTGCAGGTTCAATCCTGCGCACAACACGATGAACACCGCCGAAGCGATCAATCCGGCGACTGACGCGATGGCGATCTGCGCGCCTTCCCCGCCCGCGCGCTTGCGCCATACTTCTGGATAGACCATGTACTTGGAATGAAACAGCATTCCAAAGAAGACCCAATCCGTCAGCGATCCCACGATTCCAGCTGCAATGGCAGCCAGGCAGATGTGTCCCCAGTTCAGGTCAGGCATAAGAGACTCCTTGCGGTAAGTTGAGGAATTGTAAGCCCGAGTTCGCAGAACAGCAGGAATATTTTCTCTGCGCGATAGAATGGCTGCGTGACCGACAAGAAGCCAGTCCGATTGACGGAGCATGCCAAGGCCGCGGGTTGAGCGAGCAAACTGGGTCCGGCGGTGCTGGACGCGGTGCTTGGGAGATTAGCCCGGCAACATGACCCGAATGTGCTTGTCGGCTTTGATAAAGCTGACGACGCCGGAGTGTATCGTTTATCCGGCGAACTGGCGCTGGTTCAGACGGTGGACTTCTTCACGCCCATCGTCGACGATCCCTACACTTTTGGTCAGATCGCCGCTACGAATGCATTGAGTGATGTGTACGCCATGGGAGGCAAGCCGCTGAGCGCGTTGGCCATGGTCTGCTTCCCGGAAAAACAAGATGCTGACATCCTCGAGCGCATACTCGCTGGCGGATTATCCAAGATGGTAGAAGCCGGTTGTACCGTCGTCGGCGGACACAGCGTGCGCGACGAAGAGATCAAGTTCGGCTATGCAGTGACGGGAACTGTGCGTCCCGACCGCGTGCTGGCGAATGCTGGAGCCAGATCCGGCGATGCGCTCATCTTCACAAAAGCGCTCGGCACCGGCGTGATTTCTACGGCGATCAAGAAGGGCCACGCGAAGCAGGAGTGGATCGACGCGGCTACGCAGTCGATGACGACGCTGAACAAGGTTGCAGCTGAAGTCATTACGCAAGAGAAGTTCCGCGGCGCGGTTCACGCCGCCACAGACGTCACCGGATTCGGAATGATCGGACATGCGCGCGAGACGGCGCTGGCGAGTGACGTGAGCTTGCACATTGAAGCGGCGAAAATCCCTGCGTTGCCCGGCGCAATGGATTGCATCCGCGCAGGCTTCATTCCCGGCGGACTGAAGTCGAATGAAGAATTCGCGGAGGGCTGCGTAGAGTTCGCAACCGGCGTCCCACAAGAGACTCGCAAGTTGCTCTTCGATCCCCAGACTGCAGGCGGGTTACTACTGTCAGTCGCGAAGGACAGAGCAGCCGAGGTGATAGGCGCACTAAACGCCAGTAAAGCGCCGGCCATAGCTATTGGCAGCGTCACCGAGAAGGCGAAGCCGTTGATCGCGGTTTCCTGATTACTTAGTGCTCACCACCAAGCTTTCCGGAGATCCGGGCATTTCGATCAGCCTGTTATCTCTGAAGCCTGCGTTCTTGCACATGGAATCAAGTTCCGCGAAGGTATAGGCATCGCCCGACGGAGTCGTTCCCAGCATCATCAATGAGAACAGGGCTGCCGGCGGCGGACTCACCCGGTCGGCATTCGGCACAAATTCCAGTGTGACGGCTTTTCCGTCTGGCTTAAGCGCTGTGTGCACCTTTTTCAAGAATTTTTCGCATGTGGCTACGTCAAAGTGGTGTAAGAAGTTTGTGATGAGCGCCACATCATATCCATTGCCGTAATCCACATCGAATGCGTTCCCGGCGATCGTTGAATAGCGCGCGGCTACGCCCGCTTTCTGCGCGTTCTCATGCGCAACGGGAAGTACGTTCTTCCAATCCACCGCCACGATGTGCGCGTTCGGATTCTGTTGCGCCACGGTGATGCCGGAAACCCCATGTCCCGCTGCAATGTCGAGCACTTTCAAGGGTTTTCCCGCCTTCGCGTTGATTGCTTCCGCTATGGCCTGCGCCGGCATGTGCATCATCGGCGCCATAGCGCGGGCAAACTCCACCCACATGGGATGTTCAGGGTCGACAGCGCTATCGTTGCCCGTCGCTCCGCCTTTACGGACAATATTCGTAAGGTCATCGAACTTTCTGACATGCGGCTCGTACAGCAAGAAACCAATACTTCCGGCGAGGTATGCAGGTGACTTTTTATCGAGAAACATCGCAGAGTCTTGCGTAAGCGCGTAAACGTCCCCTTTCTTCGTGAGAAAACCGAGTACGGTCAGGGAATCGCACAAGATGCGCACGCCCCGTTCCGCGGCGCCTGCCTGTTTAGCGATAGCCGCTGCGGTGGTCTGGCCGCTTCCAATGATGGTGAAGATCCCAAGCTCAATGGCGCTCTTAAGCACTTGCGTGGCCTGATAAGCGCCTGCCATCTGAAAGAAAAGAGCCGGAGATGGTTGCGATGGCGAAGCAGAACCCATGATCAACCTCCAAAAAACCTAAAGCATCATTTTAGCTGACGATTAGTTGCACCCGCTCACGGCTCTCGCAATCCAATGGTGAGGAGCGAATATGGACTCGGCATTCAAACTCTCAGAACTGTTGGCTTATTGCGAAGTGGAATCACACAGATGGCGCGACTGGTTCCAGAAGAATCCCGCGGCGTTGGAAGTAAAGACAGACATTGCGCAGACAACAAACGCAGCTTTACTCGTGCAACACATCATCGCAGTGGACCTGCGTTATTCGCAGCGCTTGCTTGGGGAGCCGGTCACCGACTACAGTGCTCTGCCCACAGACGCTCCTTCGCTCTTCAAGATCGCGGACGAAGCCTTCGCGAAGTTTCACGCATTCCTTGCGTCCGCCAAAGAAAAGGATTGGAAAGTAGTTTTGGAATTCCCTACTCGTTCAGCGGGTACGCTCTCCGCAAGTCGCAAGAAGATATTTATTCACTCCTTGCTGCACAGTGTCCGCCATTGGGCACAGCTGGCAACAGCATTACGCGCAGCTGGATTTAAACAAGACTGGCCGCACGACTTTTTGATGACCGAGACTATGCCGTAAAAGAAGCTTACAGCTTCAGACCCTTCAGATATTCACGCATCGGTTTCCCCAGGTCCTTGCGCTTCAAAGCGAATTCGACGGTGGCTTTGAGGAAGCCGAGCTTGTCGCCGGTATCATGGCGCACGCCTTCGAAGTTATATCCGTAAATCTTTTCTTTCTTCAACAGTAGACGCATACCGTCGGTCAGTTGCAGTTCGCCACCAGCGCCGAGCGGCGTGCGATCGAGTGTTTTGAAAATCTCCGGCGTGAGGATGTAGCGGCCAATGATCGCTTGGTTGGAAGGCGCATCTTCCATCTTGGGTTTTTCCACCAGGTTCTTTACGTCGAACAGTCGTCCGCCGAATTTCCCGCCTTTGATCTGTTTGCCGTCGATCACGCCATAGCTTGAGATCATTGGGCCATCCACCGCTTGGGTGGCGATGATCGAAGACTGGGTCTCTTCGAAAGCTTCCACCATTTGCTTCAGGCACGGCTTCGGCCCATCGATGACGTCGTCAGCAAGAAGAACCGCGAACGGTTCATTTCCCACCAGTTCTCGCGCCATTAACACAGCATGTCCCAGGCCCAGTGCTTGCTTCTGCCGCACGTAGGCCACGTGGATCATGTCAGAGATCTGCCGCACAATAGCCAGCAGATCGCTCTTTCCTTTTTCCTGCAGCAGGCTTTCGAGTTCGTAACTCTGGTCGAAATGGTCTTCGATTGCGGCTTTGCCGCGCCCGGTGACGATGATGATCTGGTCGCATCCCGCGGCCAGAGCCTCTTCCACTCCGTACTGGATGATGGGCTTATCCACCAGCGGCAACATCTCTTTAGGCATGGACTTGGTTGCGGGCAGGAACCGCGTGCCCAGCCCAGCTGCCGGGAATACCGCTTTGCGCACTTTCATCTTCGTCTTCATCGTTTAGGTCATCCTCGCTGGACTTGCGCAGCGAACTTTCTTTTATACAGGAAATCTAGAGATGCATGCGTATGACTAAGCCTTCACAGGCTCGGGCAGAAGTGCCAGCTGCAACAGCACCTCTGAAAGTTGTGCGATCACCGCATCCGCGGCGGTCGACTTCAGCAAAAATTTCAGCGTGCCGCCGGGCGAGAACTGCGCACCACGATTAGATGCAACAAATTGGGCCAGCTTCGACGGGTCAATCTCCGCACTCTCAGCGAACTTTATATGCGCCGCATTCTGTTTGCGGTCGATGCCCGCGACACCAACGCGTTGGCACAACATCTTAAGCGCAGAAGCTTCTAGTAAGTTGCGTACCGGCCCGGGCGGTTCGCCGAAACGGTCAACCAGTTCTGCGCGAACATCAGCCAGTTGCTGCTCGGTCTCTGCTCCGGCAATGCGCTTATAGATACGCAGGCGCTGATTTTCTTCCGTTATGTAATCGTTCGGAATGCGAAGGTTCAACGCAAGATTCAGTTGGGTGTTGACCTGCGCTGCTTCAGCCTCGCCCTTTAGCTCACGCACCGTGCGTTCCAGCATGGTGGTGTACATCTCAAAGCCGATGGCTTCAACGTGTCCGCTCTGCTCGCCGCCTAGCATGTTGCCTGCGCCACGTAGTTCTAGATCGAGGGCCGCGATTTTGAATCCCGCACCGAGGTCAGAGAATTCTTTCAGCGCCGCGAGTCGTCGACGCGCAATGGGCGTAAGTTCCTGCTCCGCTGGAATCAGGAGATATGCGTACGAACGCCGATTCGATCGGCCAACGCGCCCGCGCAGTTGATAGAGCTCTGACAACCCATGCCGGTCTGCGCGATTGATGATGATGGTGTTGCACAGCGGAATGTCGAGACCGTTCTCGATGATAGTCGTCGCAACGAGCACGTCTGCTTCGTGGCGCATGAAGCCGAGCATGGTTTTCTCAAGCTCGTCTTCGCCCATCTGTCCGTGGCCCACGATCACGCGCGCCTTCGGTACCAATTCTTTGATCTTGGCGGCAATCTCATAAATGCTTTCCACGCGGTTGTGCACGAAATAAGCCTGGCCACCTCGTTCCAATTCGTGTTCGATGGCCGAACGGATGAGCTTTTCGTCATATGCGGCGACCACCGTCTGGATCGCCATACGATCGCGCGGCGGTGTCTCGATGACAGACATGTCTCGCAAGCCGACGAGCGACATATGCAGAGTTCGTGGGATGGGTGTGGCGGAGAGCGTGAGCACGTCCACTTCTTTCTTCATCTGCTTCAGGCGTTCCTTGTGTCGGACGCCGAAGCGCTGTTCTTCGTCCACGATAAGCAGGCCGAGATCGGGAAATTTGATGTCTTTGGAGAGTAGGCGGTGCGTGCCGATAAGAATGTCGATCTTTCCTTGCTCCACTTTTTCCAGGATCTCTTTCTGTTGCTTGGGTGAGCGGAAGCGCGAGATCATCTCGATGGTCAGCGGGAAAGCGGCAAAGCGCTGCTTGAATGTCTCAAAGTGCTGGAACGTCAGGACGGTCGTCGGAGCGAGGACCGCTACCTGCTTTCCGTCATTCACCGCTTTAAAGGCCGCGCGCATGGCCACTTCTGTCTTGCCAAACCCCACATCGCCGCACAGCAAGCGGTCCATCGGTTGGGAAGACTCCATGTCTTTCTTGATCGCGGCGATGGAAATGGACTGGTCGTCGGTCTCGTTGTGCTCGAATGCGTCTTCGAACTCGCGCTGGAATTGATTGTCGGGCGCGAAGGCGTGCCCTTGCGCCGCCTTGCGTGATGCGTAAAGTTTGAGCAGCTCGTCGGCCATGTCTTGCATGGCTTTTTTCACGCGGGCCTTTGTCTTTGCCCACGCCGTACCGCCCAACTTGCTCAGCGGCGGTGCAGCGCCGCCTTCCGTCGAGCGATACTTCTGAATCAGGTCGAGGCGCGTGAGCGGGACATACACTTTCGCCGCTTCGGCAAATTCAAGCACCATGAATTCGCCGGTGGAATCGCCTTGCGCGATCTCTTTAAGACCGAGATAACGGGCGATGCCGTGCTCCACGTGGACCACATAATCGCCAATGGTGAGATCGCGGAAGTCAGACAGAAAAGCCGACATCACCGACTTCTGCTTCAGCGGACGCTTTACGACAACCTCAGAATCTTCAAATAGGTCTTGCGCGCCGAAGAAGACGATGCGCGCGTCTGGAAGCGCCACACCGTGCGGGACCGAAGCTTTCACGATGGTGGTCGCGGTCATGTCACCAGTAGCGAAAGAAGGATCGTCAAGAAACGTTTCGCTGGTGCCCGCTTGTTGCACGCGCGAACCGAGACGGAAATGAACTCCGTACTCGCTGAAGATGTCTGCCAGGCGTTCCACTTCGCCCATGTTGCCCGCGGCAAAGATAACGCGTTGGCCATCCGCGCTTAGCTTCTTTACCTCTTCCACCATCGCGGGAACGGAGCCTTGAAAGCGCATGGTTGGCTGTGTTCGCAGGTCATTAGCTGCTTCGCCGGCGGTTAGGTTCAGTTCTTCGAGATCAGCGCCGGGAAATGTGACCGCGAGCTGTTCCCATTGCTGCGGCGGCAGAAAAATCTCTTCCGGACGGACGAGATTGCCGATCCCGCTGCGTTCATGCGCTGTCTCGACTTTTTCCCACCAGCGGTCACTCTCAGTCTTGATCGCGCTGGGTTCGTTCACCATCAACAGCGCGTTAGGCATCAGGTCAAAGAGCGTTTGGTCGGCGCCAGCGATGGCAGCGAAGAATTCCCATCCGGGAAAAACCGTCACGCCGCCTGCTGTCACCGCGTCCGTTACGTTCTGTTCTGACCCGCTCATTCGCGCGCCGGACAGCCGGGCGTGAATGGCCGTCAGCACATCTTCGTTCACAGGCGTTTCTGAAAGCGGCAGCAGTACCGCTTCGTCAACGGGAGTGGAAGAACGTTGTGTGGCCGGATCAAAACGGCGGATGGATTCAACATCGTCGCCGAACAGTTCGATGCGCAGCGGACGCTCGACCTCCGGCGGATACACATCGAGAATGCCGCCACGCAGCGAATACTGTCCCGGCATTTCGACGACGTCTGCGGGCGAGTAACCCAGCACATTCAGATGCTCGATCAGTTTTTCGGTATCGAGTGTATCTGCGCGCCGCACCACGCGCGCCAGATCCGAATAAAACTCCGCGCGATGCAGCCGCATGCTCGCCGACTCCAGCGGCGCGATCACTATCTGAGCCTCACCCGTTACGATCTTCCACAACGCGCTGGCGCGCGATTCTTGTATCTCCGGATGCGGCGACTGATGTTCGAAGGGCAGTACATCATGCGCGGGCAAGATAACTATGGAATCCGGTTTGGTAGCGCCGGTCAGATCGGCGAACGCCTGCACTAGAGGCAACAGGTCTTCCGCCGCTCGATTGTTCGTCACAACCACGATCAGCGGCTTGCCGCTCGCGCGATGAAGCAGAGGAATATGCAGGCCTTTTGCGGCGGAAGTCAGCCCGGAGACACTAGTCCGCCCCGCGCGGGCTTTTAGGAGGGTGGCCGCACGCTGAAACGCTGTGGATTTTTCCGCGTCCGCGAGGATCTCACGGACAAAGGGCAGAACCATGCTGGTTCTATTTTAATAGATGGCGTCGAAGTGTGCCCATGCAGCAGGTTTCAAGTTGCCGCTGGGATCAAGAAGGCGTGCGACGTTAACTAAGTGTCCCATTGTTCGTGCTTTCAGCAGCCGTCGCGTTCTCGCTCCTACGGAGCGATACCAGGCTGAACCGTAGACGACGCGTCCCCTGAAAATTTTTCAGGCGAGCAATGTGAAACAAGCGCCTGTGAGAAAATCGCACGTTCACCTAAAGGAGCCGCTCTCATGCCTACCCGCGAAGCTGTCGCCACCAAAGATGCGCCGCAAGCCATCGGTCCTTACTCACAAGCTATCAAAGCCAATGGTTTCGTTTTCTGCTCCGGACAAACTCCCATGGATCCCGCGACCGGCAATCTAGTGGAAGGCGACGTGGCCGCACAGACCGAGCGCGCATTGAAAAATCTTGAAGCAGTCCTCAAAGCAGCAGGCAGCGGCATGGACAAGGTCGTCCGCTGCGGCGTCTTCCTAAAGAACATGTCAGACTTCGCCGCCATGAATGCGGTCTATGGCAAGCATTTCCCCACGCCACCGCCGGCGCGCACCACGATCGAGGCCGCACGCTTGCCCAAGGACTGTTTGGTTGAGATTGATGTGATAGCTCTGGCGTGATCCCATGTTCGGGCAGTCGCGGTAGTGGCGCTAAGTCCTTTGTTTGGGGATATCTTCATATTTAACTATGTGTTCTATCAATAACTTACAAGAATATTTCGTGCTCAACATGTTGATTCTAAAAGGGTGACCATTAAAAAAGAAAACGCTCGATATCAACTAGTAAACACTCAAACATTGGTCCGGCATCCCACCACCCGTGATTCGCAAACTCAAGTCCGGCGAATATCGCCTCTACTCGCGCAAAAAAAATCCCAAGACCGGCAAGCGACGCAACTTGGGAACATTTAAGTCCATGGCGGCCGCAAAAAAGCACGAGAAAGACGTTCAATACTTTAAGCGCCACTGAATTACCCAGAAAATTTTGTAACAGCGTGGAACCTTGGGCCGTCATCCACGTATATACCCTAGACCTCCCTGGTCTGAATGAGGTGAA
>JAICLA010000014.1 GCA_025927695.1 Terriglobales bacterium
GCAGCTACTTCGGCAGCCGAACGGATCTCTGTCGGGCCGGATGAAGCGACGCGGAATTGCGAGAGCGCTTCATTCAACTGTTCAGACAACTTCACCATGTGTTCTACGGTGCGAGCGGTCTGGCGGGTTCCCTGTGATGTTTGGCGCGTGATGTTAGAGATGATCTGCATCGCATTAGCTACGCCTTCAGTACCGCGCACTTGCTGTTTCGACGCGAGCGAAATCTCTTGAACAAGCTCCGCGGATTGACGGACGACGCTGGAGATTGCTTCCAGAGCCTTACCGGCTTGATCTGCCAGTTTGGCGCCGACTTCCACTTCCTTGGTTCCCTCTTCCATCACGACGACCGCTTCGTTCGTCTCGGCCTGGATGGCTTTGATCAACGCGGCGATGTCTTTAGTGGCGGTGCGGGAATGTTCTGCAAGTTTGCGTACTTCGTCTGCAACGACCGCAAATCCTCGTCCCGCTTCACCGGCGCGTGCAGCTTCGATGGCGGCATTGAGCGCGAGCAGGTTGGTCTGTTCGGTGATGTCATTAATAACATTGATGATCTCGCTGATCTCGAGGGAGCGGTCACCGAGCGACTTAATCTTCTTCGCGGTGGCCTGCACGGAGGCGCGGATGCGCTGCATGCCCTCGAGCGTGTCACGCACGGCGCGGTTGCCGGATTCGGCGGCATCGAGCGCGCGGCGCGCGGCTTCTGCGGAAGCCTCAGCGTTGTTCGACACTTGCTTCATGGAGACGGTCAGCTCTTCGACAGCGGAGGAGGTATTGGTGATCTCCTGGTCCTGTTGCGAAGCGCCCGCGGACATATCTTCGGACGACAAGAGAATCTCATTGGCGTTGGAGGCGACGTCAATGGCGCTCTTGCGCACGCGTTCGAGCACGCGCGAGAAGTTATCAAGCATGTAGTTGACGGAATCGACCACATTGCCAAGCGCGTCGTTAGTCACATTGCCACGCAGCGTCAAGTCGCCGCGGGCTATCTGACTGACAATGGTCAGGAACTCAGTGACGCTCTTCTGCAGCGACTCTTGCGCTTCCTGGTTATTCACCGCGCGCGAGACTTTTTCCGAAGTCGCATTGAAATTTTCGGCGATAAGCGCGAAGTCGTCCTGTGAATCGACGTCTGCCTTGGCCTTGTAGTCACCGGCAGCGAGCTTCTCAGAAAAGTCAGTGAGTTCTTTCACCGGCTTGATCACGCGGTTGCCAAGGACAAATAGCACGATGAACGCCATGGCCAGCCCGGCGACGATGGCCGACAAAAAGAACGTGGCACCGTCACTCTGCAGAGCATTGGCGATCGGCAAACGCGATTTCTCGCCCGCGATATACGCCAACACGATCACGCCAAAAAGCGCGAGCGCGTTGAACGTGACTAACATCCAAATGGTCGAACTCAACCGACCCTTCATATACAGCCTCCAAGACCAACAGAAACTAAATCACCCGGCACAGGAAAAGATTCCGTTAGCCGTTTCAAACCTTTATTCCAGGGTTCCGCGCTTCGCGCTGCACCCTCGCATTTTGCTCGCGCAATATAACGCGAGCACCATGCTTCAAACCTTTATTCCAGGGTTTCGCGCTTCGCGCTGCACCCTCGCATTTTGCTCGCGCAATATAGCGCGAGCGCCATGCTCACCCGAGCCTAAATCACAGGCACGGGAAATGATTCCGTGAGCCGTTTTAGGCTCAACGCCAAAGCCAGTCGGTCCTCGTGACGCAACATGCCGCAGCAGTGGGGAACGTCAGCGGGCGCTTCATCCACCAATAGAGGATCGCTCGTACTGAAGGTTCCGATGACTTCATCCGCCGCGATACCCAGCCGCAAGAACTCGCCTGCCTCTGCGCCTTTGGTGATTGCGACTACGCAATGCTTGGGCGGAAGATCGGCGCGGCGTCCTTCAGTGAAAGCGATGTCGATGACTGGAACGATGCTTCCACGCAGGTTGAAGATCCCCATCAGAAAGCTGGGCGAGAGTGGGAGATCGGTGACGCTGGGCCATTCGACTACTTCTTCGACATCGAGCACGGGCAAGCAGAAGCGCTCGCGCCCGGCGCGGAAGATGCAGTACTGAATCTCCACGGCGCGATCTTCAACAATGGCGGCAGCCTCAGCTGCTGCGCCAGACGCTTGTGCGGCTTCCGCCAGTTTCGCCGTTAATTTTGCCTGCTCTGCTGTGTAGTCCATCGCCTATACCAAAATCTTTATCGCGCCCAAAAGTTGCTCGGGCGTGAAGGGCTTAACCACGTAGCCATCCGCGCCTTGTTGCTTGGCCCAGAATTTGTCGCTCTCCTGGTCTTTGGAACTTACGACCACGACCGGGATACGGCTGTACTCTGCGTGTCCTTTAAGGTCACGGCAGACTTGGAATCCGTTGCGTTGCGGCATAACGACATCCAAGAGGATGAGGTTGGGCCGCTGTACGTCGATCATCTGCTCGATCCGTGTGGAATCGTGGGTCACAACGGGGCAGTATCCGGCTTTCTCAAGCACGGACTGCATGAGTTTGACCTCAGCCACGGAATCGTCACAGATGAGAATTTTTTTCATGTGTACTTTGTCTTACTTTCCGCAACTGCCAAGCCTAGCATTCGGCAGTTGTAAATCTTCTGCTGAGAACAGCTTAGGTACCTGAAAGGTAAGCCTGAGTGCTGCCTGCGGCGGCACTCTTCCCTTGTTTGCGTCCGGCCTCGATCTCAGCTTCGAGGGAGGAGAACCGCTGCATCATCTCGTGCAAACGAATGGCATTGGAGTGGATGGCCTCAATCTCTTCCTGCATCTGGGGAGTAAGTCCGCTGTTTTCGAGCATTAATAGCTCGGCGTTGCCGAGGACCGCAGTGAGCGCGTTGTTGAATCCGTGCATGGATTCGGCTACGTACTTGCCCAATGCGAGTTGAGCTGATTGCGAACCGGCGTCTGATTCTGCCTTCTTTGCGCGAAGCACAGCGTCAATCCGCTTGAGAACCTCGGTCGCCAGCGTGACTAACGTGTCGAGTCCCGATTCGCGGTCAACGAGATTGAGGGTGATCATGCGCGGAAAATCCGCGCGGAGTTGGTCTGACGTGGGTGCGAAGACGATCGGCTCGGGTCCACGGGAGTTCACTTTCGCATTGCGAGAAGCTGCGACCGGCAAAGCGCAGATGACGGGAGTGCCCACCGCATCAAGGCGCTGTAATAAGTTGCGATGCGAGTGGATTGCGGCAGCTTCCACAATCACCAGATGGCAGGCTTTGTATTGGTTTCCATTGTGACCATCGGCCGAGGTGATGACTGTAAACTCTGGCACGGGCGCAAGGTCTTGCCAGCGCTCGACGAGGGCCTGAGCAAAGGCAGACGATTGCGCTAATACCAGCACCACGCGGTCTTGCACGAATCTGTCGTCAGAGAACATGAATCTATTTGCCCTTCTCTGCCTGCTCAACCAAGGCGAGTAAACGTTTGGCAGTGGCGGACAAGTTCACAGCAGTATCGATATCTTTGCGATCTTTGGCGGAAGCGATCTCTGCCTGAAGATGTGCCGCTTCACTATGGGCATGCGCGATGGCAGCGGGAACGTCGGCGGCCTCGCCGCGCTTGCGGGCCTCCACTGCCTGTATCAGCAAAATACGGGACGCGACTGCACGCTGCAAAGGAATAGCCGCAGGGCCGTTTGCCTTTTGAAATGCGACTACTTCCCATGAGGCGAGCATGATCTTCGTTCCCTTGAGAACAAAGGAGCACATGGCCGCAGTCTTAGTTGACATGGTGGACACGGCGATGTGAATCTGCGAAATGCATTCCTCGGCTGCAGAATCCGCTGAAGAGACTGCAACGGGAGCGGCTGGTGCCGCTTGCGGTGCCGGTCGAGGCGCAGCTGGAGTTGGCGCGGTAACCTGCGGTGCGGGCTTTTGCACCTGAGCGACAGCCGGTGCACTTACGGCAGCGGGTGTTGCAAGGGGCGCGACGGGAACAGCAGGTTTAGGAATCGGTTTCGACATTGCCATCTCAACAGCCGCGCGAATCTTCACCAACTGCTCGAAGGTGTTGCCGAGCGAATAAGCTGCGCGGAAGGGTTTTTTCCAGTCGTGGCAGATCTCGCGCAGCTCGGCAAAATTCTGATCAGCCGCGAGCCCGACGGACGTGCAATCGCAAGAATGCTGTCCGCGGCCTTCCATGGCGTGAAGAGCGAAGCGAATGGCGTGCAAGTCTGCGTGCATGAGGCGAAAAAATCCGCGACGCAGCAGGAAGTTGAATCGGGCATAGGCGACCAGTACCGAAGCTTTGAAATATTCAGCGCCAGCCTGGTCTTTCATAGCGCGGGCTTTGTCGATGATCTTTTTGTTGAGCAAGTCACCAAGAGAGGCGCATTGATCGAGTTCGCTGAGAATTTTGTCTAGTTCGTTGCAGAACTCCGGCACCGAGCGGGAAACTTCACCCAACACGGGCTTCAGCACTTGAGAAACGTGAGCGAAGTCGATGGTCGAGGCGTGCGCGTCCTCAGGAGAGCAGAAGGCGTAGTACTGAACCAGCAGGTAATCCACTTTGTCGCGAACGATGTTGTCTTTCTGTTCCCTGCGCAGCTCGCGGTTAAGTAGGGCGCGCAGCCCGTCCTCGGTGGCGATGTGGGTGGTCTGCAAAAGCTGGCGGATCTGATGCACTTCAATGCGAGCGTCCACCTGCTTCAGCCAGTCTTGAACGCGCTGGACGACTTCCGGATCAGAGCGGTCGATGGGACTTTCGAGGTCGCGGCAGGGCTGCAGTCCGTAACCGGATTGCTGGTTGAGCGCTGAATAGATCGGATAAAGGCGGCGAGCGTTGCGCCAGATTGCAGCTACTTCAGTCAGATTGACAGTCGCTGTGCTCATAATCTCTTTTCTTCAGACATGGCATCTGGGCGCGGTAGACAGCGCGCAGATGTCCCGGAGGCTTAATATGCAAGCGAAACGCCAAAGATTCATCAACGTAAGCTGCTGATTTAATTGACCGCGATCGGTTTGAAGACGTCTCGTTTCTCACAATGAGACGGGCTGTCTCAGCAGAATTGCGGCTTACGCGGTCGCGGTCATCGCCTTGGCGTGGGTGATGTTGTAACGCTTCAGCTTGCGATATAGCGTGGCGCGACTGATCCCCAGAATCTTGCCGGCAGCGGTCTTGTCGCCTCCGACTTGGTCGAAGACGCGTTGAATGGTTTCGCGCTCGAGTTCTTCGAGGTCAGAAGAGGCGGCCGATGATGTTGCGGCGAGGGCGATCTGAGGGACACCGGGCTGTCCGGCGCGGATGGCAGGGGTGAGATCGGCCACGTCGAGGACGCTGTCTGCACCCAGCGCGACGGCGCGTTCGACACAGTTCTCTAGCTCGCGTACATTGCCCGGCCAGTCGTAATCGAGCATGAGCTTCATGGCCTGCGTGGAAACATGAACGACACGCTGCGGTGCGCTTTTTTCCAGGAACCATTGCACAAGCGAAGGAATATCTGATTTGCGTTCGCGCAATGGCGGAGTGTGAATGGACACGACATTAAGGCGGAAGAAGAGATCCTTGCGGAAGCTACCGTTTTTATAGGCTTGTTCGAGATCGCGATTTGTGGCCGCGATGACGCGAACGTCAATCTTTACGCGGTCATTGCTCCCGACGGGACGGACTTCTTTCTCTTGCAGAACGCGCAACAGTTTTGCTTGCATCTCCAGCGGTAGCTCGCCGATCTCGTCGAGGAATATCGTGCCGCCGTTGGCTGCCTGAAATAGACCTTCTTTCCCGCGAAGTGCGCCGGTGAACGCGCCTTTTTCGTATCCGAAGAGTTCGCTTTCGATCAGTGTGGGCACGAGCGAGCCGCAATCCACCGCAATGAAGGGCCGCTTGGCGAGCGTGCCGCGATAGTGGATGGCGCGCGCGACCAGTTCTTTTCCAGTTCCGCTTTCGCCGGTGATGAGTACCGGTGTACGTGTGTCTTTAAGGCGCGCTACCATGCGCAGAACGTCCTGGATCTTGGGGGAGGAGCCAGTCACACCGTTGAGATTCGTATCAATCGTTACGCGTTCGCGCAGGAATTGGTTTTCCGCAACGAGTTTTACTTTCTCTTCCATGCGCGTTAGGAGGAGCTTTAGCTCTTCAATCCGGAACGGCTTGGTGATGAAGTCATAGGCGCCCATGCGCATGGCACGAACAGCAGTCTCGATGCTGCCGTGTCCGGTCATGATGGCTACTTCGGTGTGAGGTAAGAGCTTCTTTACTTGTTCGAGGAATTCGAGGCCGCTCATCTGCGGCATCATCAGGTCGGCGAGGATGATGTCGGGCGAATGGAGTTCGATCTGGTTGAGTGCGGACTCGGCGCTTTCGGCCTCAGTCACGATAAGACCGAGAGATGAGCCGACGGTCATGCAGAGACGGCGGATGTTTTTGTCGTCGTCGACGATAAGGAAACGGCTTTTGATGTCTTCCATGTCTATCCCAATACTTTCCTGACAGCGTTGATCAATTCGTTCACGCGAAATGGTTTTTCGATACAAGGCACGCCGGTGGTCTGAAGAATGCGCCGCGTCTCTTCATTCACGATGTCTCCGGTGATGAAGAGCATGCGTTGGATAAGTTCCGGCTGGTTCGCACGCAACCAGGCGTGGACGTCTGCGCCATCGACGCCGCCGGGTGTGCGCATATCGGAGAGCACTCCGCAGTATTGGCCCGTCTTAAGTCTTTCGAGACCTTCCGCGCCGGAGCCGACTATCTCGAAGTGGAATCCATTGCGTGAGAGGGCCGCTCGCAGGAATGCTTGCACCGAAGCTTCGTCTTCAATGACGAGCAATGGATATTGCTGTATCGCGGGTGCGGTGCTCATGCTGTGGCCCTCGATGCAGTGGCGGCTGAGGCTTGCGGTTGAATGGGCAATCGGATAACGAAGGTGGCGCCGACGTCATTTGAATTGTTGCGGCAATGCACTTCGCCGCCGTGCTGGCGGATCACGCCGTAGCAGATACTCAAACCGAGTCCGGTTCCCTTGCCTACCGGCTTGGTGGTGAAGAATGGGTCGAAGATCTTTTCGATATTGTTTACGCCGGGGCCGTTGTCCTTGAACTCGATGGCCACGTTGCCGTCGTCAAAAGACGTAGTGATCTGGATGCGTCCTTTGCGTCCGGTCTCAGTCACCGCGTCATACGCATTGTTCAGGATGTTGAGAAACACCTGGACGAGTTGTTGTTCGTCTCCAACAGTGTGGGGAAGATCTGACGCGAAGTCTTCCACCACCTCAATGCTGTGGCTGGAAAGATCGTAAGCGCGCAGCGCGAGCGTGCGGCGGAGCGCAGCGTTCACATCTACGTTGGTGTGGTGCGGTGGGGTCTGACGGGCGAAACTGAGCAGGTTTTGAACGATCTCTTTAGTGCGCTCGGCCTCTTGCATGATCACTTGCAGGTCCTGGTGCGCAAACTGCGGCAGTTCGGGATTCTCAAGCATGAGGTCAGCGAACCCCATGATCGCGGTGAGTGGATTGTTCACTTCGTGCGCGACACCAGAGACTAGTTGACCTACTGCGGCGAGTTTTTCGGTATTCATCAATTTCGCCTGTATCAATGCGGCTTCGGTGATGTCTGTCATCACGATGACGACGCTGGTCACGGCGTCCGCCTGGTCGCGCATGGGGCTTAAGTTCACTGAGAAGCGACCGACGACACCGTTGCCGAGAACCATTTGTACTTCGAGGTTGTCCACTGGCTGGCCCTGGAGTGCCATGTCAAAAGCGCAGTCCCATGATTCACGGTCTGCAATCTCGACGAGACTGGAGATCTTGTGGCCAACCAGTTCGGTTTTGCCGTAAGCCTGGGGAACGAAGCAGCGGCGATTGGCGTAGCTGATGAGGCCGGCGGTATCGGCCACGAGGATCATGTTCTGCGTGTTGTTGAGGATCTGAAGATTGAAATCGCGCTCGCGCTGCAACTGGGTCTGGAAGCGCTTGATCTCACTCATGTCAAAGATCATGCCGCGGTATTGCACAACTTCGCCCGCCGAATTGCGCACAGCGAAAGAGTTAACCAATGCAGGCATGAGCGAGCCGTTCTTGCGACGGAACTGAATCTCTTTCTGATGGAGTTCACCCGTAGGAGCCATGGCCTGGTGCGTCCGCATGCGCTCGTCTACCGAAAGATAGAGCTGGGTGGGGATATCGATTGCCAGTAATTCTTTCTTGTTGCGATACCCGAGCATGGAAACGAGCGCATCATTGACCTCGAGGAATTTCCCGGCGGGAGTCGAGAAGAAGACGCCTTCTTGCACGTTGTCAAATAACTGCTGATAGCGGCGCTCCGCTTCGCGGCGGTCGGTGATGTCGCGCAGGACGTGGATCGTCTGCGGACTTTCATTCAACGCACCTCTGACACGCGAGGTGGACAAAAGATAAAAGCGATCCAGCGCGGGATGGCGAAATTCATCTCCTTGCGCGCTCTGCGAACAGAATGGGCATGGCTGCATGCCGGTGTTCTTGCCCTTCGACAGCACGTCGCGCATATGGATGCCGATCAGTTCGGGCGGGCGCGAGCCGATGAAATCCGCCAGCGCGCGATTTACCCGCATTACCCGGTGTTGTTCGTCATGCAGAACGATGAAGTCAGACAGCGAGTCAAATATCTCGGCCCACTGCTTGCTAGCCTGCGTGATCTGCGAAAACAGACGGCAATTCTCTAGCGCGGTGGCGATCAGACGAACGGCAGTACCTAACAGGCTCTGATCTCCCTCAGATGGGTCCGCGAGGCACATCATGGCAAGCGGTTCGCCTGTACTGTCATTTATGAGAGCAACGGTGCACTTCGACCATTGGAGTTCATGCAAAAGATCATCGCTAAAAACATCATTAGCAACGACTGTCTGGATGGCATTGCCGGCCTTAGCGAAAAAATCCATCAACGCAGAATTGAATCGAGTAAGGGATTTGCGCTCGGAAATAACTTCCTGCGATGTGGCGAGCACGACTGCTTCGGGACAGCGGTTGTGAGACAGAGCGATCAGCACCGCGGACGATTGGAACATCCTTAAGCATCGCGATGAGACGGCTTGCAATAGATCAGGAAGTGTCAGTGAGACGCCCAGTTCCAACGCCAATTCGCTGACGGCCTGTGCTTGAGACAGTCCGGCGCTGGATTCCTGGTTTGATGTGTTCAATCCCACTCCTTAAGTCGTTGAAGAACCACGGGTAGAGGGGATGACAATAGTTCGGAATCTCAATATGAGTCAAGGATATTGATGATGAGGGTTGGGTACGATGGTAACGTTCCGGCACTGTTTCATAGTGAGACAGATTCTCAGCGAGTGCCTCCGTAATCGGCTCCTCTCAGCTACCTTTGAACTTCCTCTATCTCTTGTAAGTTGCTGATTATGCTAGTGCTTGTCTGTCTATTGGGGCCGAACGCTAGCTTGGCACCTACCGTGCTTATATCTTTTGCGGAGATTCAGCAGTAGTGCGCTCAGTTAGGTGACCCGAATTGGAACAGAGCCATTAGGTATCAACAAATGCAACAAGATACCGATAAATAGGCCGAGTGCTGGATGCGAGATGACGGGGATAATTACCCACTCGCGATGAGATTGAGCGGATCGGAAGTTTTGGAGGCTGGCAGCAATGACAATCGGTAAAAAACTTTATTGGGGATTCGGCCTGGTGCTGGGGCTCGTGACGATCGTGGCGATCTTCACATGGTCGGTGCTGGCATATGACACAGCGGCGCAACACAAGATGCAGACGCTGTTTGACATGCAGCGCTCCACCGCCGAAGTGGGCTTTCTGATGATGCAGAACCATCAGAACATGGGCTACTACCTGCTGACCGGCGTACCCAGCGGGCTGGACGATGTTCGCAAGGGGCAGTCTGACCTGGAAACGAAGGTCCAGAATCTCATTATCAATTCCCCGGATGAAGACTTGCGTCGCAGCTTCCAGAATATTCTCGACACGGAGCGAAAGTGGCACAACGATTTCGTGGATCCGTTGGCTCAGAAACGCAAGGAAATGGAATCCGGCAATGTGACTATGGACCAGCTCAGCATCTTCTATATGGGCCTGCGTCCGGATGAGTGGCTGACGCGTTCACGTGCTCCGCTCGTCGAAGCCCAAACCAAAATCAAGAAACTGGCGGATGCCCAAGCGGCTACCAGCCAATCGGCGGGAAATTCAGTGCTGCTGGTCTCCATCCTGGGAATGTTGGCCACCATCGTCGGCGGACTGTTCATCTCGTTCAAGATATCGAAACAGATCACGGAGCCGCTGGGGAATTTGATCAGCGTAGCTCGCGAGATCGGGGATTCTGGTGACCTCAACCAGACTGTGAATATCTCCAGCGAGGATGAGATCGGCGAACTGGCGAAGACTTTCAATAACATGGTGAGTTACTTGCGCGAGATGGCTGGAGTCTCTGAGGCCATCGCCGGCGGCGACCTCACGGTAGATGTACAAGCCCGTTCGACGCGCGACACGCTGGCGATAGCGTTCACGGAAATGACACACGGCTTGCGCACTCTGGTGAAGAACGTGCGTGACGGTGCATCGCAGGTGGCAAGTGGCTCGAACCAGGTGGCATCCGCCTCCGACGAGTCAGCGCGCATCAACGTGCAAGCTGCAACTGCTATCGACGAAGTGACCAGCACCATGCACGAGATGAGCATCAACGTGCAGAACATGGTTAAGAACACACAGACGCAGGCGTCGAGCGTAAGTGAGACATCAGCATCGATCGACCAGATGGTGGCATCGATACAACGCGTGGCCGACACCGCACGCGTGTTGCTGGACATCTCGCAGAAGTCGCGCGAAGAGGTGCAAAGCGGCATCGTGACCATGGAAAAGGCCACGAACGGCCTGACGCGCATCAACAATTCGATCGAAGCTTCCGCTGGGATCATCAGCGACCTGGGGCAGAAGACTGACGATATCGGCAAGATCGTGGAAGTAATCGACGATCTGGCGGAGCAGACCAATCTGCTGGCATTGAACGCTGCCATTGAAGCGGCGCGCGCCGGCGAGCATGGACTTGGGTTCGCGGTGGTGGCCGATGAAGTTCGTAAACTGGCTGAGAAATCCGCACAGTCGACCCGTGAGATCTCTGAATTGATCGGCAGCATCCAGAAAGAAGCACGCAAAGCGGTAGAGAACATGGACAAGAGCACGGGCATCGTGGAAGAGGGCCTGACGCTTGGAACCGACCTGGGCGCGGCGCTCAAGAAGATCTCGAACGTAGTGACGGAGGTTTACAAGTTTGCGCAAGAGATTGGGGCGGCGACCAACGAACAGTCGAATGGCTCAACGCAGATCGCGAAAGCCACTGGACGCCTGAACGAGATCACTCACGAGATCAACTCGGCGGTGGAAGAACAGGCTTCGGGCGCACAAGCTGTCGTCCGCGCGATGGAGAAGATGCGCGAACTGACACAACGATCTACTTCCGGGTCGACAGAGTTGGCGGCATCGTCAGAGCAGATGTCAAAGATGGCACGCACACTGCTCGATTCGATGGACCGCTTCGCGCTCGATTCGAGCATGAACGGCAATGGGACGAAACATCACGCAGCTGCGGCAGCGTCCAGGAACTAGCGCGCAATGGCCAAAGACTTACATCTAGTCGGCTTCCGCATCGGACGCGAGACATTCGGCGTGCCCATTTCCCTGGTGCATGAGATCGTGCGCGTGCCGGAGATCACAGCGGTGCCCGAAGCGCCGGCGTTCGTGGAAGGCGTGATCAACTTGCGCGGCAAAATCGTTTCCATCGTGGACCTGAGAAAACGCTTCGGAGAGAAAGAGATCACGCAGAACAAGAAAAACCGCATCCTGGTGGTGGAAGTGGAAAGCAAGATGGTGGGTTTGATCGTGGACGCTGCCTCTGAAGTGCTGCGCATGTCTGCCGAGCAAGTTGAGAATCCGCCGAATGTTTTCGAAGATGGCGAATTGAATTATGTGACCGGCGTTGGCAAGTTGAAAGACCGGCTGATCATCCTGGTGGAACTCACCAAAGTCTTGCAAAAGGGTGAGCTGAAGCGGCTGGGCGAACTCGGCGCGATGGCTTAGTTCGGCACGAACAAAGAGAACTCTTACTGGAAATCGGGACGCATACACTATGGCTTCACCCAGCTTGAATCTGGTCATCACCGAACCCGAATTGAAATTGTTGCAAACCCTGGTCTATCAGGAGTGCGGCATGTTCTTTGATGAACGCCGCATGCATTTTCTGCAAGACCGCTTGCAACGTCGTCTGAAGACGACGGGCCTGAATTCCTTTTACAGCTACTACCAATTACTGACCAGCCGTGAAGGCCGTGCCGAACTGGCAGCCTTGGTAGAGAACCTCACCGTCAATGAGACAAGCTTCTTCCGCAACAAGCCACAGATCGATCTGTTTCACAAGAAAACGCTCGAAGATATCTTGAACAAGAAACAGTCGCGCCGGGATTACAGCCTGCGAATATGGAGTGCAGGATGCTCCACCGGCCAAGAGCCGTACACGCTGGCGATGGTGGTTTGCGACGCACTGGCTTATTACTATCTGCGAAATCCCCTTCCCTTCGAGATGCCGTCACCAAAGCCGCTGATTCCGCCGCCGTGGAAGGTGGAGATCCTGGCGTCGGACATCAACTATTCAGTGTTGCGTGCGGCGCAGGAAGGCATCTATCCGGACCATCACATGGAACCGGTGGACTACGCATACCGGCTGCGTTATTTCGACAAAATCGGCGACAAGTATGCGATCAAGAAAGCAGTAAAAGACCTTGTCCATTTTGACTTTCATAATCTGAAGACGGAATTCTTGCCGCAGCGTAATGACGTGATCTGGTGCCGTAACGTGATGATCTACTTTGACGAAGCGGAGCAGAAGCGGTTGATCAGTAAATTCTATCGCTGCTTGAATGCAGAAGGATATTTGTTCATTGGCCATGCGGAATCGTTATTCGGATTGAGCGACAAGTTCCGCATGATCCATGACAACAATGGCACTGCGTATCAGCGTATTGAGGTGGCGGGGTGAGCTTTTTCTCCGAAGATCGGGTGTCCGAACTCAAAGATTTGTTCTTTGAAAGCGCCGCCGAGTTGTTGCAGGCGCTCAATGAACAGGGTCTGGAGTTGGAGCGGCGTCCGACGGACGCTGAGGTGGTGCGCTCTGTGCGCCGCACCGTGCACACCCTCAAAGGAGATTCTGCTGCCTGTGGTTACACCGCGTTGAGCGATCTTGCTCATGAATTGGAAGATGCGCTGACGCCGGAACTGGCGAAAGCACGCGGAAAGCGTGTGGCAGAAGTGGTACTCGGCGCTGCCGACGTGTTCCAGGACATGCTTCGTGCGTACCGGAAGAATTCGGAGCCTCCGAGTGGTGCCGGTCTGTTCGCTGAGATCCGCGCGCTGGTGAGCAGGATCGAAGCACCGGAACTGACTGTCCTTGCTCCGGCGAAAAAGGCCATCAATAAGTTTGAGTGGTCTGAATACGAAAAGATCCTTCTGCAAGATGCAGGACGTCGTGGATTGAAAGTGCTGCAGCTATCGTTGGCAGTCGATCCTAATTGCACTACGCGCGCCGTGGCGTGGCAGATGGTGAAGAACACATTCCAGGATCTGGGCACGGTATTGCTCATGTTGCCGGAAGATGCTGCGAGCATGGAGAAAGTGGACAACCTGTTCGCTGCAATCGCTAGCAGCTTCGACGCCGAACATGTTGCGAAGAAGTGCCGCATCCCCATGGTGATCTGCGACGTGGTGGTTGAGCGATTGAGCGCATCTGAAGCGCCGCCGGTCGCAGCTGAGATGGAGAAGAAGGACGAAGCGAAAGTCGTGCCTTCCCTTCCAGTCGAAGAAGCTTCGAACGACGGTGAACCTGCCGAGCTGGGCACAGCGTCGCTTAGCGCAGCACCTGAGTCAACATTGCGCGTGGATGCCGAAAAGATCGACGCGGTGCTGAATCTCGTGGGCGAGTTGATCATCGGCAAATCGATGCTCACACAGAGCATCAGCGAGTTCGATAAGAAGTTCGGACGTGATCCGTTACATGCAAAGTTCGCAGATGTGCTCGGCTTCCAGGCTCGAGTACTGGCTGACCTGCAGAAGTCAGTCATGAAAGTCCGCATGGTGCCGGTGGAGCAACTGTTCCGGCGATTCGGGCGCATCGTGCGTGATGTGGCAAAGGCTTGTGGACGCGAAGTGAGGCTCGAGCTTGCCGGACAGAACACCGATCTCGACAAGAGCATCTTAGACACGCTCGCCGAACCGATAGCGCACCTGGTGCGCAACGCGATCAGTCATGGCATTGAGAGCCCGGAAGAGCGTGCGGTGGCCGGAAAAGAAAGATTCGGCACCGTCCGGCTGAATGCATATCACCAGGGCAACAACGTGGTGATCGAAGTCTCTGACGACGGGCGCGGCATCGATCGCGAGAAGGTCATAAAGAAAGCGATCGAACGCGGAATCATCCAGGCCGGCGAAGCCAAGAACCTAACGGAAGGCGAGGCGCTAAATCTTATTTTCCATTCAGGACTGAGCACTGCGGAGGAAGTGACTTCTGTCGCAGGACGCGGCGTGGGGATGGATGTAGTGAAGACCGTGCTCGACCGGCTGAAAGGCTCTGTCGCGATCGAGACTGAAGTTGGGCAGGGTTCGACGTTTTACTTGAAAGTACCGCTGACGCTGGCCATCATCAAGGCGCTGATGTTCCGCTCGGCGGAGAAGCTCTATGCGGTGCCGTTGACTTCAGTGGTTGAAATCGTGCGGGCTACCGAGGCGGAGATACATCGCGTGGACCAGCACGAAGTGCTGCGCTTACGTAATGAAGTGCTGACTCTGGTGCGGCTGAACCGGCTATCCGGGCAATCAGAAAAGAAATCGAAGATCTTTGTGGTGGTGGTCGCGGTGGGCGATCGCAAGTTTGGGTTGCTGGTGGACAAGCTGGTGGGCGAAGAAGAATTGGTGATCAAGGCCCTCGACCATCATCTGGTTTCTACGGAATTAGTCAGCGGCGCTTCCATCTTGGGCGATGGCACGGTGGTGCTCATCCTCGATGTACAAGCGGTCGTATCGAAACTGGGCCGGGCGAGAACGCAAGAGATCAAAAGTGCGGGAGCCACGGCATGAGCAGTCCGGTGAGAGTTCTGGTCATCGATGATTCGGCGCTGATGCGAAAGCTTATCTCGCAGATGTTGGCGCAAGATCCTTCGATCGAAGTGGTGGGCACCGCTATGGATGGCGAGTTTGGCCTGAAGAAGATCGAGGAATTGCATCCACACGTCGTGACGCTGGATCTGGAAATGCCACGGATGGATGGCATGGAAACCCTGCGGCAGATCATGAAGCGGCATCGGCTGCCGGTGATCATTGTGAGTTCGCATAGCCAGGAGGGCGCTTCTTCCACCTTCAAGGCACTGGCGTTAGGTGCATTTGATTTTGTGGCGAAGCCGCGCGACGGAAGTTCCGCGCACATGGTGGACATCGCCGCCGAGCTGATCGCCAAAATAAAAGCGGCAGTGAAGTCGCAGCCACGTATCAATACTGCGCCGACGTTCTCGTTGCCTAAGCTCCAGAAAGCTGCACAGCCGCCGAGTGCGCCTCCTTCGCGAATGGTCGCGATCGGCATCTCCACGGGCGGGCCGAATGCATTGCAGGACCTTCTTAGTAAGTTGCCGGCGGAATTTCCGGGGACGATATTGGTGGTGCAACACATGCCTGAGGGCTTCACCGAGATGTTCGCGCGAAGACTGAACGAATGCTGTGCTATCCACGTGAAAGAAGCTCAGTCGGGCGACATCCTCCAGGCGGGCCGCGCTTTAATCTGCCCAGGCAATAAGCACATGCGCGTGCGCAGGATGCCACTAGGTGATGTCGTTCTGTTGAGCGATGAAGACCGAGTAAACGGACATCGTCCTTCAGTAGACATTTTGTTCCATTCAGTCGCGCAAGAGTTCGGACCGCGGGCGGTGGGAGTGCTGATGACGGGGATGGGTGAAGATGGCGCAGAGGGCCTCGGAGCGATGAGAGACCACGGGGCCATCACCATCGCACAGGACGAAGCGTCGTGCGTGGTCTTCGGGATGCCTAAAGCGGCGATCGAAAGAGGATACGCGCAAAGAGTTGTGTCGTTAGATATGTTGCCGAACGCGATCATGGTTCAGTGCAACGCGAAATCAATGGCAAGCGTTTAAGAACAGTTCGGCTTTACGAACGGATGTAAGGGGAATAAGGAGAAGTGACTATGTTCGACACGTTAGTGCGAAAAGACCGCAAACCGATACGTTATCTGGTGGTGGATGATTCCGTGTTCGCACGCAAGAACATCATCAAGATGCTGGAGCAATTCGGCGGACAACTGGCGGGCGAAGCAGGCGACGGCTGCACGGCCATCACGGAATATGACCGCGCGAAGCCTGACGTTGTGCTCATGGACATCACCATGCCGCAGATGGAAGGCATTGAGGCGGCGGAGAAGATCATCCGCAATCACCCGGAAGCGCGCGTGATCATGGTCTCTTCTGTTGGCTATCAGGAGAACATCGTGGCCGCTCTGCAGAAAGGCGCAAAGCACTTCGTACAGAAGCCGGTAAAGCCGGAAGTATTGTATGAGGTCATCAAGTACGTGATGGGTGAGGAGGCAGTCTCCATGCAGGGCGCAGCAGCCGGAGACGCACAATCATGAAGATGGAATTGATCCAACCCTTCATCAACGCTGCGGACGCCGTACTCGCTGAGACGCTGCAATGTCAGACGAGCATCGGCGATGTGAATATGGAAGAGGAAGCCTATCGCCGCAAGGGTACGGCGGTGCTGATCTCTATCCACGGCGATATCGAAGGCCGGGTGATCCTCGACATTGACGGCAAGACTGCGGCGGCGATCGCTACGGCCCTGGCGGGTGAGCCTGTGAATGAGTCCGATCAAGTCGTGAAAGAGACCATGTTCGAACTGGCGAATCTGATCATTGGCAACGCCGTCACGACGTTGAATGACCAGGGATTCCGCTTCAAGATCGAACCTCCACAATTGCATACCGATGCTCAAGGCATGGCGAGCAGCGAAGATACAGAAGCATTGGTCATGTGTCTGGATACTCCAAGCGGTAGCGTCTACCTGAACATTGCGATGCACTACAACCGGCGCAGAAAGACGGAGCGCGAGGCTGTGGTGGGGAGATAAAAGCTTAGAAGTGAAAAAGGGCGGGGATGAATCCCCGCCCTTTCTCTTTTATTAAGAAATCAGAAGGGAGATATCGAAGCGTAGATCGGCGATTGTCCTGCTGGGGCCGACAAAGTTGTTATCACGGTATCGTTCGAGGTTTGAATAGCACTAATGTTCCCGGAACCATTGTTAGCGGTATAGACCTTTGTTGAATCCGGCGAGGCGATGATCGCCACCGGCGCCGTGCCTACTGGGATCGTCTTCGCGACTGTGTTACTGAGCGCATTGATGACGATCACCGAATTGCATCCCGTCCCGGCGACGTAGGCGCGAGAGCCGTCTGCCAGCACCGTGATGGTAGGACTAACAGGGCTCGAACCGGAGCTAACGAAGGAATTGGGTGTGCAGCCGGCGGGCAGCGGGATGTTGGTCACCGTAATGGGAGCAGTGGAGTTCGGATCGACGTTCATGACACTCACCGAATTGCTGCCGGGATTCGTGACCCAAAGCTTGTTGTTTGCTGCGTCAAAATACGCAAACGTCGGAGCCGAGCCCACTGCAAGACTGGCGACGACTGTATTCGTAGACGGGTCAATCACAGACACGTTGTTACCGGTATTGTTGACAGAAAACACGCGTGTCCCATTCGAGTTTACCGTCAGATACACGGGCGAGCCGCCGACACTGATCGGAGTACTCCCAGCGAGTATTGCGTTAGTGCCGGTATCGATGACACTGACAGTGCTATCGCCTTTGTTGGCGGAGAAGAGCCGTGTGCTGTCAGGGGTGCCCACCAGACTTACGGGCGTAGAGCCAACCGATACTTCCGCGGTGAGCGCCGTAGGATTACCGCTAGTGCTGACGACCGCCACCTTCTTGGTCCCGGACTCAGCTACGTACACCGCCCCTGCAACGTTGGAATATGCGAAAACAGGTACCGAGCCTGTAGGAAGAGATACAAATGCCGCCGGTTGAGCGCTGGATGGACTTATCGTGGGATAAAGACTGATGCTTTCTTCAGCGCGGTTCACTACGACGGTAAAGCCGCTGGTGGACATCACGGCGACCTGTACTGGGTCACGGCCGACAGTCACCTGCCCGACATTTGTGTCACCCGAAACGTTGACGTGGAGAGTTTGACCTTCAGGAGAGCCGGCAGCCGTTCCGCCGGTTGAAAGGAAGACGGCCTGGCGCGGTGATTGTGGCTGGCCGCCGGGCTGAATGATGGGAATCGCGATGGGTCTGAATGTGTCGCCACAGCCGATACTAAAAACCACAAAACAGACTATGGCCGCTAACGCAGCCCTGGACTTAAAGCGCATTCCCGCTCCTGCCGCAAGATTATGAGTGCAAACACTCAATTGTAAATAGAACGGGCGATACGCGCCACTTTGCGCGGGGAATCCGGTACAGAAACTAGGCTGCTTTGCGAGGAGGCTTCTTGCGATGCTTTTCTGAAGATGCCGCGGTCTTCTTCTCGGAAGCCACCGGTTTCTTTCCTGCTTTGCCGGACTGCGCGAGACTAGCTTTCAACGCTTCCATCAGATCGACCACCGGAGCGGGCTTTTTGGGCTTCTCCACAGCAGTGACTTCTTCGCCCTCGAGTTTGGCAGCGATCATTTTCTTGAGATTTTCCTGGAATGTATCGGAGTATTGCTCGGGCTTCCATTCGCCGGAAAGCGCGTTGACGAGCTGGGTTGCAACTTTTAATTCAGCGGGCTTGACCTGCACTTTGAGATCGCCGAAGCCTTCTACTTCCCGAACTTCATCCGCGTAGTACATGGTGTGAAGCATGATGCCGCCATCTGAAGGACGCAGGATCACGGTGTACTCGCGATTGTGCATGGTCAACTTTGCGATGCCGTAAAAGCCGGTCTCTTCGAGCGCCTTCTCGAGCAGTGCATAGGGCTTGCGCCCCGCTTCCTCCGGTATCAAGAAATAAGACGATTCGAAATAAACTGGATCAATGTCTTTGGCGGGGACGAATTCCAGGATCTCCATGGCCTTGGCGGTCTTCGGTTCGATCTTCTTGATCTCTTCCGGTTCTATGACGACGTACTCGCCTTTACGGAACTCGTAACCCTTCACGACCTCACTGCGGTCAATAACTTTGTTCTCCGCGGGACAGGTGAGTTGCTGCTTCACGCGAACCAGATCGTCGCGATGCAACATGTGGAATGAAACATTCTCACTGCGCGCCCCGGCAAAGAGCCGAACGGGCATAGAGATAAGGCCGAAGGTAAGGTATCCGCTCCAAAGAGAAGCCATAGCATTTGGTAGGATGCAGTCGGGAGAGGGGCTGTTTGCCGGATGAGAGTGACCAGAGGTAGGCGGATGGACGCTATTGCGGTTGTGATCGCCTTTGGACCGGCCGTGCTGGCGGCATTCTCACCATGGCCAGTAGCCAGTGTTACGGCCGCCTTAGGTGTCTCCCTGACATTTGCTGTCATCGCCTGGTTGTTACGAGGAGTTGACGTTAGCGGCGCTCTGGCTGGAAGCTGTGCAGCGTTCGTTTTCTATCGCCTGGGAGGATGGCGCCTCTTTGCCGTACTTCTATTCGTTTTCGCTCTCACGCTTGCAGCTACAAAGGTCTCATCGCACGAACACTCTGGCGGTCGAACAGGAGCACAGGTTCTGGCAAATCTGCTGGTCGCAATGGTCGTCCTCTTGTATCCCAGGCCTACCACTTACACTTTGCTGCTGGCAGCCCTGGCGGAACTCAGCGCTGACACTGTCTCGAGTGAGATCGGAGAAGCCTTCGGCGGCGAACCCCGGTCGATCACGACAATGCGAAAGATTTCAGCTGGGGCAAATGGTGGGATCACAATTCTGGGGACACTGGCTGGAGTTGGGGCTGCCCTCTTAGTAACAGCTTCAGCCTGGATGCTTCCGATGCGGGGTTTTCATTCCTGGATCCCTGTGGTCGCCGCAGTGATAGGCATGTTCGCAGACAGTCTTCTTGGCGCAACCTTTGAAAGTCGAGGATGGCTGAACAATGAAGCGGTGAACTTGTTAGGAACTGCGAGTGCTGCGGCTGTTGCTTTTGGTTTTTTGCGGCTTTAGTCGGCGCCCCACTTAAGCAGTGTGGCACCTACCGTAAACCCGGCTCCCACCGAGGCCATCAACACCAAGTCGCCTTTTTTTAAGCGTCCCTGTTCGCGGGCGCTCCCTAGCGCGAGTGGAATCGTTCCCGCGGTGGTGTTCCCGTATTCGCCGATGTTAATAATGATGCGTTCTTCTGGCATACCCAGTCGCTCAGCTGCAGACATGATGATACGGCGATTCGCTTGATGCGGAACAAAAAGGTCTATGTCTTTGCCGGTAAGGCCATTGCGTTTGAGGAGGGTCTCTGAAGCTTCAGCCATTTTCTTAACAGCATACTTAAAGACCGCCTGGCCGTCCTGATGAACGTAGTGCATTTTCTTGTCGACCGTCTCATGCGAGGCGGGACGCTTGCTGCCGCCGGCTGGCATGTAGAGTGAACATCCGCCTGAACCGTCCACTTCGTGGATGAAATCGAGCATGATATTTGGGTCTTCCGGATCTGCAGCTTCGATCAGAACAGCGCCGGCGCCGTCACCGAAAATAATGCAGGTGGCGCGGTCTTCGTAATTAATGATGGAAGACATCACGTCCGCGCCAATGGCGAGGACTTTCTTATGGGCTCCGGTGCGGACGAACTGCGCAGCAGTCTGCAATGCATAAAGAAACGCAGAACAGGCGGCGGAGACGTCAAAACCCCAGGCTCCTTTGCATCCCAAGCGGTCTTGGATGAGGCAGGCCGTGGAGGGAAACAACATGTCGGGCGTGACTGTACCGACCACTATGGCCTCAATCTCTGTGGGCGCGATTCCCCGCTTTTCCAATATTTGTTTGCAGGCTTCTACGGCAAGGTCTGAGGTGGCGACACCTTTCTCTACGATGTGGCGCTGCTTGATGCCGGTGCGTTCGGTGATCCACTGGCTGGTGGTGTCCACCATTTTTTCCAAGTCCGCATTGGTGAGGAGTTTGGGCGGGACGTAAGTGCCGAGGGCGGTGATCTTTGCACCGATCAAAGATTTCAATGAGGGCTCCTTCTTTATGAAGGATTATTCTGAACCACGAAAAGGAAGGTTGTCTAGATAGCTGGGAGGACGCCCACACCGGTTCGCTCAGCGCAAAAAGAAAAAGCCAGATACCGGGGACCCCACTGCACACGCACTAGCCCGTTACCGTTGCTTCCTTCCGGACCTGGCGGGGTTGGCGGGATTGCGTCGCGTGGGACCCAGTACCTGACACAATCGATGATAACACTGCGTTTGCGCTTCTGCGGAAGGCGGCCGCAGAGCTTCGACTACAATCTTTTTCATGGCTGTGAGTAGCCACATTTCCGCGATAGCCGGCGACGCTCAGGTCCGCTGGCGGATCCAACGCTACTTCGAACTGTCACTCTTCGCGATGGTTGTGACCGGATTCGTTTCGCTGGCGGGAACCGGAAAGCTAGACACAATGTCAGTCATGTTCGTGTTGACGGCATTGGGTCTGCGAACTTTTCTTTTCGCCACGGGCCGCTCGCTCACGATCCCGGTAAAGACCACTTCCCGGCTGACCATCGCATACATACTTTTTTATTTCTTCGACTTGTTCTTTTTATCGGGAAGTTTCATTGGGCCGCTCGTGCACCTGGTGCTTTTCATCATGGTGGTGAAGCTGTTCTCCGTGCAGACCGAGCGCGACCACGCCTATTTGGCCCTTATCGCGTTCATGATGATCCTGGCGAGCGCGGTACTGACTGTCGACAGCTTCTTTCTGGCAGCGTTCGCACTTTTCCTTCTGCTGACGGTGACGACTTCGATCACTATGGATATGAGGCGGTCCATCAAACTCTCCGCAGATGCTCCTTCGCTGCACAGTTTAGGGGGAATTGGAGCGGGATCATCCCGGCTGGGAACTTCTGTCTCATTCACCGCGGTCGTGCTTGTACTCAGTATTCTGGCTGGAGCCGGCGGGATCTTCTTTGTCCTGCCGCGATACACCAGCAGCTACCTGAACCGATTTGCAACGCAGAACACATTTGCCAGTGGCTTCAGCAATGACGTTACGCTGGGAGAGATCGGGCGAATACAACAACTGGACACCGTAGTGATGCATGTAGAGTTCTCACCGCAGAGCGCCGTGCCTGCAAATCTAAAGTGGCGTGGCGTGAGTCTCAACCACTTCGACGGCAAACATTGGCGAAATACCACCAGTGGATGGGCCGAGCGTACCGGAGCAGACAACCAACTCGACCTGCGGAAACCACATCTCCGCGAGGTGCTTCCTGGGGCTGCGCAGTCCGCTTTGCAGCCGAGCGAGGCGGTGAATTACCGCATCGCCGTGCAGCCGTTGGGAATGAACGTGGTTTTCATTCTTCCAGTCGCATATTCGATCGACGCCGGCTCGCCGCGCGAGTTTGATATTGATGGAAATGGATCGATATCGCTGAACGACCCGACGAGGCTGGTGCGCATCTATCATGGCATCTCCCGGCTGGAATCACTCAGCGCCGAACAAAAATCAGACCAAAACAGCGATCTGCCGCCCCGCGTGAACGACCAGTACCTGCAATTGCCGAGAACGCTTGACCCGCGGATCGCCAGCCTGGCAGAACAGTACACCGCAGGAGAAAATACGTTTTACGAAAAAGCTGCGGCGATCGAACGCAGCTTGCAGTCTTCTTATGGCTATACGCTCGAGATGCAGGCTCCTCCGAATGGAGGCGACCCCCTTGCCTATTTCCTATTCCAGCGTAAGAAGGGGCACTGCGAATATTTCGCGTCTGCCATGGCTATCATGCTGCGTACGCAAGGCATTCCCTCGCGCATCGTGAATGGTTTTCGAAATGGCGAGTACAACGATGTGAGCGGAAGATATATTGTCCGCGCGCGCGATGCGCATTCCTGGGTGGAAGCCTATATTCCGAGTTATGGCTGGATGACATTCGATCCGACGCCCGCAACACCGTCAAGCGGCGAGACCGGATGGTCACGCGTCGCGCTCTATGCCGACGCAATGCGCGATTTCTGGAATGACTGGATCATCAACTACGATTTCTCTCATCAGGAGACGCTGGGCCAAAGGTCAATTTCGCAAGGTCGCCAGTACTTTGAGACGGTTCGACAATGGTTTCGACAGAAATACCAGGTCGCATTAGAACAAGTTCGCGGATTGAATCTGACGGTCTCTCAGAACCCAGTCGCGGTCGGCTGGCGCGCGCTTGGAGCGGTGGTACTGCTGGCCGTGTTATTGAGTCTTGGCCGGATCAAACGTGCGGTCAGCAACTTTCTTTTGACACGGCGGCCGAGCCAAGCACCGCGCGCTGCTGCTACTATTTGGTATGAGCGCATGACGCGGAGCTTGAAGCGGCGCGGCATGGAAAAGATCCCGCAACAGACGCCGCAGGAGTTTGCGCGGGCCATTCAAACGCCTTCTTTGCGCAAGTCGGTGGAGACGTTTACGACGCATTACGAGCGTGCACGGTTTGGCGGTTCTGAAGAAGATGCTGAGAAATTGCCGGAGTTGTTTGAAGAAGTAGAAGTCGCTGCAAAGAAATAGCATGTCTTAGAAATATCCTGTACTGATCAAAACATACGATTTTGGGGAAAGAATGAAAACGAAGCTGAGCTATTCATCCGTGGCGGAAACCTCTGCCGAATGTATTGCAGTGGTTGCGCTCGATCACAACACTGATAAAGGCAAGGATGCTAAACCGCAAGCAAAATTGGCATGCACCGATAAGGCAGTGCTGGGCGCGGCAGATGGAGTGCTATTAAGCGGCGACGTGACCGCTAAGCCGCTGGAGACCACATTGATCCATGCTCCGCAAGGCATGAAGGCAAAGCGGCTGCTGATCATCGGCGGCGGGAAAGCTGCCAAGTTCTCTGCGGATGACTTGCGCAAGATCGCCGGAACCGCGGCGAGGTTCGCGAAGGGTAAAAACCTGAAGTCGGTCGCAATTGCCATTCCCGATGGGACGTCAGTTTCCGCTGATGCCGCCGTGCGCGCGATCGTTGAAGGTACATTCGTCGGCGACTTTGACCCGAACTATTACGCCAGTGACCGAAAAGATCAGAGACTGCATGAGGTGGAGGTTGTAGCCCCCGCGTCTGCGGACAAGAAGCCGCTAGAGGCAGCGCTCGAGATCGGCCGGGCTTTTGGCGAGGCGCAAAATTTCACGCGCGACTTGGTCAATGAACCCAGTAACAAAATGACGCCCACCATCATGGGACAACGCGCCAAAAAGATGTGTGAAGAAGTGGGATTGAAATGCGAAGTGTACGGCGCGGAAAAGCTTCATGAATTAAAGATGGGCTCGTTCTGGAGCGTGTCGCAGGGTTCGGCTGAGCCTCCGGCGCTGATCGTGATGACTTACGAGCCGAAGGGTGCGCCAAGTTCACCCGTCATCGGGTTGGTGGGCAAGGGCATAACTTTCGATACGGGTGGAATCTCCATCAAGCCTGCCGATGGCATGGAAAAGATGAAATATGACATGGCGGGCGGCGCGACCATGATCGGTGCGATGCGCGCCATAGCTGCAGTTAAGCCGAAAGTGAAAGTCATCGGCATCGTTTGCGCGGCGGAGAACATGCCCTCCGGTACGGCGCAGAAGCCGGGCGACGTGCAGTTCGCCATGAACGGAACGGCGATTGAGATCATCAATACTGATGCGGAGGGACGCCTGGTGCTTGCAGACGGACTCTGCTATGCGCGGCAACTCGGCTGCACACATTTGATCGACGCAGCTACGTTGACTGGCGCATGTGTGGTGGCGTTGGGCATGGTCCACGCTGGATTATTCAGCAATGACGACGAGATGGTCACGCGCTTTCAGGCCGCGCAAAAACGGGCGGGCGAACGCTTCTGGCGGCTTCCGCTGGATGAGGAATATCGCGACATGATCAAGTCGAACATTGCCGACATTATGAACTCTGGGGGACGGTACGGTGGGGCCATTACCGCGGCCAAATTTCTGGAGGAATTCGTCGCCGACAAGTCGTGGATCCATCTGGATATCGCCGGGGTCGCGTGGATGGAAGAGAACAAGCCTTGGATCGCCAAAGGACCGTCAGGCATCGCGGTTCGCACCATCATTGAGTTCGTGGAAAGCTTTAACTAAACTCCCTACATCACTGAAGGTGCTGTGATTCCCATTACCCATAATGCGCGGATGAGTTCTCTTTGCGCAATGGCGACAGTGGCGAGCAGCGCCTTTTTTCTGCCTTCATCGGCCTCGGTGAGGATGTGGTGGCGATGATAGAAGTTGTTGAACCCTTGCGCTAGTTGGAAGGCGTACTTGGCTAGATATGCCGGCTCGGACGTCGCGATTGATTGGTCGATAATGAGCCCCAATTTGGAGGCGGTGAGCCATAGGCTCCAGATGTCGTCGTTCTCGGAGCCGGTGACGAGGTTGTCCAAATCATTGTTGTCGCGCAGGATCGCTTCCGGATCGGTGCCGGCTTTGCGAAAGATGTTGCCGGCGCGCACCACCGCGTATTGGCAATAAGGCCCTGTTTCGCCTTCAAAGCTCAGTGCTTCCTTGAAGTCGAACGCGATCACTGAGTTCTTAGTGAATTTCAGCATGAAGTACCGCAGAGCGCCGATGGCAATGTGGACTGCGATTGTCCGTCGCTCGTCTTCTGAGAGTTCGGTACGGCGGAGATCTACTTCGCGCTTGGCTGAGGCGATAAGGGCGTCAAGCAAATCGTCAGCCTTCACGCCGAAGCCTTTGCGTCCTGACACTTCGATAAACGCGCGTGACTTGTCCTCTTCAAGCAAGTCATAGCCGAGTTCAGCGGCGCAACGTGGGGTGAGCGCGACCATCTCATAGGAGAAATGTGTGTAATGCGCCGCTTGTTCGGTGTAACCGAGAAGGCGCAGAGCTTCAATGACGTTGTTCTGCGGGTCGGCTTGACGCGCGTCGATGACGTTGTAGATGGCGGAGACGCTCCCGAAATGCGGATGATCGGATTCGCCCGACTTCGCTGAGATCCACACCTCGTGCCCTTTCGGAAAGTCAGGATTCGGTGCGTAATGAAAGAAACGCTTGTAGCCGAAATCGCGACCTAAGAGGCCAAACTTCCAGAGATGGTAGGCGATGTCTTTGCCGACGTAAGTGACCGTGCCATTGGAGCGCACGATGATCTTGGCGTCTTCGTCCGGGCCGGATTGCTCGGCCGAAGGCTCTGCTGCTTTTGTGCCGGCGCGTTTCATTACCCAGCAGCCTTTGTTCTTGCCGTCGGTCTCGAGGTAGAGCACGCCTTTTTCTTTGAGCTGCGAAAAAGCTAAATCCCAGAAATCAAGTGAGAGGATCTCACTCTCGCGCGGAAGAAAATCATAGTAGATACCCAGGCGCTGCATGGTCTCAAGGTGTCGTCGAAGGACTGCGGTAGATAGCATGTCCGCGATATCGGA
>JAICLA010000173.1 GCA_025927695.1 Terriglobales bacterium
CGCTTGTTCTACGATCCTTGCTTCACTCATTACAGCGATCTGCGTGGCCAAGCAGGCGGCCAGCTCGATGTCATGCGAGATAAAAATGTAAGCCAGTGCCAGTTCTGCTTGCACGGAAAGCAAGAGGTTGGCTACATCCGCTTGGACTGACATATCTAGGCCCGAAAGAGACTCATCAAAGATGATGATCTTTGCGTCGGCGGCAAGCGCGCGGGCGATGGCCAAACGCTGACGCTGGCCCCCGCTGAACTGCAGGGGCGACCTGCGCAGCGAATCGGCAGGCAATCCGACGCGTTCCATCAGATGTCTAGCGCGTTCGGCTTGTTCCGAGGTGGGAACGCTGCCGCGAATCACCATGGGTTCGCAGATGACTTGCGCGGCGGTGAGGCCAGGGTTGAAGGCGGTGGCGGAATCTTGGAAGACCATGTGGATGCGCGAGCGCGAATTGCGCAAGCGCTGCCCTGAAAGCCTCAGCAGATCCTCTCCATCAAGCATGACTGAGCCGGAATCAGGTTCCACCAATCTGCAGATGCATGCAGCAAGAGTTGATTTACCTGAGCCTGATTCGCCGACAAATGCGATGCTCGAACCTTTATGTAGTGAAAAGCTGACTGATTCGAGCGCGCGCACGGAAACAGCAGTGCCGCCGATCAAGCGGCTTCGCGTGTAAGTCTTGCAGAGATTTCTTACCTCTAGCAATGGATTGTCTGCCGCTTGTTCGATGACCGCCTCGGTGATCCCAGATGTGAGCATGCCACATGACACGTGCAGGCGGAAGGTGACTTTTGTGCTGGGAATTGAAAGATGAACTACTGACGGTATTCGGTGGCTTGAAGTAGGCTGCCCCGCGATTCCAATAAGGCCCTTGTGTATGGATGCGATGGGCTACTGAGAACGGCGGTGGCATTGCCCTGCTCGACGATTTTTCCGCCGTTCATCACCAGGACCCGGTCAGCAAGTCTGCTCACAATGGCAGGATTGTGCGTGATCAACAGGAAAGCGGTTTGGGTCTGCTCGCGCAGCTTCGCGATCAGATCAAGGATCTCTGCCTGCGTGGTGCTGTCGAGAGCGGACGTAGGTTCGTCGGCGATGATTAGTTGCGGTCTGCAGACGATAGCTTGCGCAATGGCAACTCTTTGGCATTGCCCGCCGCTTAGCTCATGCGGGAATGCACTATAAATCTTCGCGGCGTCTAATTGAACATCCGTGAGAGCTGCCAGTGCGGTTTCTTTGCATTTCGATGCGGCCCAGCGGTTGTGCGCCCGGACTACCTCTTCCACCTGTGTGCCGACACGTAAAACCGGATTCAAAGCTATGCGCGGTTCTTGCCAGATCATCGAGACGAGCTGCCCGCGGATCGGCTGCCAGCTTTTTTCATCGAGCTGAGTTGTTTCTTCTCCCGCAATGCGGACGGAGCCGGACCTTATTGATGCGCTTTCGGGAAGAACTCCGGTGAGTGCTGTGCCCAATGTAGTTTTCCCTGAGCCGGACTCTCCGAGAACTGCGACGATCTCGCCGGGAAAAATCTCAAAACTCAGATCCTGGACGGCGGCCGACTCCCGATCACCAGTCTCAAATGAGATTGAGAGCTTGTTCACCGATAGGATGGGCAGAATACCCGACGACGCGTTCACGCCGCCACTATATGGCAATACGGCGGAGAGATAAAGCGTTCATTCGGCGGCGTGAGGCACAAGGCGGCGAAACCTTACTTTCCTTTCGGGCCGGTCGGGAAATCCTTGGATAAAGTTTTTATGACTTCGTCGCTCGGCGTTCCGCCCTTGCAGCTGGGATGTCCGAAGCCGCTGGGGCTTTGGTTGTTCTGGAAGTCGATGATCATATTGTCATTGTGATCGGGTGAGGGGCCCATGGGAACAACATCGAGCTTCAATTGGTGGCGGACTTTCCAGGCGATAACGTGATCGGCGCAGGAGGTGTCACCGCTCAGGCCGAGACCGCCGACTATGTTTCCTTTCGCGTCATAGAGTGGGAGTCCGCCGCCAAAGACGATGATGCCGCCGATGGGCTTGCCGACATAGGGATCGTTGGGCTGACCGAAAGCGGACGGTGGTCCTGCGAATGCCGCTTGCTGATTCGCGCCCGCGCTGGTGGTGAGGCTGTAAAGAGACTGTCCGGGTTGCGAGGCTGCATAGATGTTTGCGGTGGAAAGCGCATAATCTTTGCCGCTAAGAGCGTTCGCGGTATTGGCTTTCTCGGCAGAGATGAGGCGGCTGCCGGGCCACTGGTCTCCGCGCTCGTTGCCGCTGAAGACAACGGCGCAGACGATGCCGTCACGATTCACGACAGTGGCCCATTCCTGATTGCCGAGGCCGGTATTCTTGGCCGTGCCTTCTTTGATCACCGATTGCAGAACGCTGCGCAGGCGCGTGTGGTCAGGCAGCGCGGAGCATCCGGCCGGAGCGGGCGGCTTGGCCTGCGAAAAAGCGAGCGAGCTGATTGCGAAAAGTGAAAGCGCGAGGAAGGTTTTCGACATTGAGGAAAGCTCCTTATTTCAACTGTTGCAAATAGGCTACGAGGTCACCCAGTTCGATGCCATTGAACTGCGTAAGGTTCGGCATCTGGCATTGGGGTTTGAGCGATTGCGCTTGGGTGATCCAGGCGCTCAGGTGTGCCTTGTCATTGGGATACGTGTTGGCTGCAATGCGTTGACGGCTGGCGAGATGGGTAAGGTCAGGCGCCACGGTACCGCCCGCCAGCGTGCCCGCAATGCGGTGACAGTTCGCGCAGGGACCGCTGAGAAAAAGTTGCTGTCCGTGTGTGGCTTGCGGGCCTTCCGGTAGCGCCGATTCTTTGCGCTGGCCTTCCAGCCACGCTTGGTAATCTTCCGGCGATTGCGCTACGACCAGCAACCGCATCTTCGCGTGTTGCGCTCCGCAATATTCGGCGCAGGTGCCGCCGTAGGTGCCGGGCTGGTCAGCCTGGATGCGAATGTAATTCTTCATTCCGGGAACGAGATCGACTTTGCCGTGGAGCTGCGGCACCCAGAAGGAGTGGATGACATCTTTGGAATCGAGTTCGATATCGACGGGCTGGCCGACTGGAATATGGAGTTCATTGGCGGTCTTGAATTGCTGCGTGACGTTGTCGCCTGGGTAAGTGGCTTCCCACCACCACTGATGTCCGGTGAGGCGGATCTGCACGTGCATGCCTGAGGACATTCTGCCTTCATGCATAGGAAAACGTGACATGGCGGTGAGCCCGAGGACGAACAAAAATGTGAGCACGATGGCGGGAACGATGAAACCGCCGACGGTGATCCAGGTTTGCCCGCCGCCTACGTCAATGGGATCGTGCTCTTCCAGCGATCCGCGGCGGAAGATCGCCGGCAGGACGATAAGGAATGCCATTACGACGATGGTGATGAGGAAAAGAATGATCATCAGCCATGCGAGATGGGAGATCTTGTCTGCCGCCGGTCCGACAGGTTTGAGTGCAGAGTTCGGCGCGAACATGATCGAGTAGGGGGCGAGCGTGGCGACGAAGTTCATTTCTGCGCCTCAGGAACGGAGTTGATGCTTCCCTTTACGATGCCTTCCTGTTCCGGCATAAGCGGGGGATCAGGCTCTTGCGGGGTGCGCAAGGACTTGATGTAGGTAACGAGTTTCCAGATCTGTTGCTCCGGGATCTTTGGTCCCCACGCCGGCATGCCGTGGGCACGACCTTGCGCGATGGAGTCGAAGATCTGGTCGTCACGATTTCCGTAGAGCCAAATCTCGTCACGAAGACTGGGCCCCATGCCGCCACCGGCGTGTCCACCATGGCAGCCGGAGCAGTTGTACCAATTGAAAAGCTTGCGTCCTTCAGTGAGAGCGACTTCATTGCCTGAAAACGGGTTGGCGTGCGCCGCGGGTGGAGTGGCTCCGCCGGGAACCGGCCCAACGGTTGTGGGAATAGGAGGAGTGGCGCCGCTGGCGACGGCTACGCCGTTGTCACGGTTGCAGGCTGCAAGGGCGAGAATCAGGCCGCTAAGAGCTAACAGGTAGAAGAGCGTTTTCATTTACGCGCCTCCTTTGCAGGGTTGCGCAAGTTCGTTGGTGTTGGCGAAAGGAACGCCGTATCCAGCGAGCAGTTGGTGAATATCGTTGGCGCGGTGGTTCAGGACGCCGTTCAATTTTTGGAGAAGGTCCTTATCGCTCTTGCGTACTCCCATGGCGAACGAGAAGACCATAGGAGTAAAACGATCGGGCACATCACTGCAGATGGGAACGATGCGAAGCGGTACGGATGACTTGGGCGCGAAGTATCCGGCAAGCGGACCCCAGGCTATGGCGACGTCCACATCATTGTTCGCGACGGCGGAGATGAGTTGCGCGGGAGGATTGATGTCCTGCAGCGTTCCGTAGATGCTGTATCCGACCACGTTGCGCGTGATGCCCCGCTTCGCCAACGCCTGCGCGGGCGGGAGAGAGTTGTATTCGTCGCCGATGATATGAACGCCTATGCGCTCGGTGCGGAGAGCGGCATCATCGAGGGAATGCAGTAAGGCGTTCTTGTCTTTGCGGGTGACGAAGACATATGTGGAAGTGAAATATGGTTGCGTGGTGCTGACGGCAGCGAGCCCGGTGGGGACATTCATGACGACATCGCATTTGTCGGCGAAGAGGGTGCGTTTCAGAAACGTGGTGCGTTGCGGTTCCCACGTGTACTCGACTTTCATGCCGAGATCGTGCGCGACCAGTTCTGCAAGCTTGTTCTCGAAGCCCTGCTGATGTTGATCAGAGAACGGAAGATTGTTGGGGTCGGCGCAGACGCGTAACGTGTTCGACGACGCGGACGCGAACGAACTTAGCGCGATGATGATGCCGAAGAGTCTAGAAGCCGAAGACATAGAGCACGTCCCCCAGTCCGGTCTTCTCTTTGATCTTCTTCATGGCACCGACGACGCCTAGCGCGGCGTAATCGTCGTCAGACGAAACGTTGGGATCGGCGACGGCTCCCATCCATCCACCGACACCGGAGTAGATGGCAACGTATTGCTTGCCGTCAGGACCGAGATACGTCATCGGGTTGCCGACGATGCCGGATGCGACCTTGAATTGCCAGAGCACTTTGCCGTCGTGGGCGTCGATGGCGCGGAACCACCCATCCATGGTGCCGTAAAAAACGACGTCGCCGGCGGTGGAGAGGACTCCGCTGTACACGGGCAGGTCAGCTTCTTTCACACCCCAAAGTTTCTTAGCGTGTGCCACGTCCCAGCCGATGAGTTCGCCTTGATATCCGCCGGGGCCGGGATACATGCGCACACTGGCCCCGAGATACGGGGTGCCGGCGATGTAATTCACGTCAGTACCTTCGTAGTCCATGCAAGTGTTGTGCGCGGGAATATAGAGCAGGCCGGTGCGCGGCGAGAAGGACGAGGGAACGAACTCCTTCGCGCCAGTAGACGACGGGCAGATCCCTTTCGTGTAGTACCCCTGATGGGAACGATGATTCGGATCTTCGATGGGCATTCCGGTCCTCACGTCGAAACCTTTTGCCCATGTGACCGGTTCGAAGTTGTCCGCAGAAAGAAGCTCGCCCGTCTCGCGATCGAAAACATAGACGAAGCCGGTACGTCCCGGATGGATCAGCAATTTGCGCGTCTTGCCTTGCCATGGCATGTCGACTAGAACGTTTTCCATGATCTCGTCGTAATCCCATGCATCATGCGCTACGACTTGAAAAGCCCATTTTGCTTCGCCGGTCTCGGGATTACGCGCCCAGATGGTGAGTGACCACTTGTTGTCTCCGGGACGCATGTCTGGATTCCAAACGCCAGGATTGCCGGTGCCGTAATAAATGAGATTAAGTTCGGGATCGTAAGAAACCCAGCCCCAGA
>JAICLA010000052.1 GCA_025927695.1 Terriglobales bacterium
GGGGGTGTCGCCCTTTCAGGGCTCGTAACATATCACAGCTTACCCAGGCCTTACGGCCTGGGCTACCCTTATATCGCGCGTTCCGCGCTAGTTCGCTAGTAATTTGCCCCCGGCGCGGCGTCGTGGTTACGCCGACCACTTGAACAATCCGGCTCATGGTTGACGGTACACCCTGAAATAGACCCGATGTGCCAGCGCCAACGGCGCAAAACAAGGTTAGGCCGGCCGTAAGGCCTGGGTCAACTGCCCATCAGATCCACAGGGCCGAAGGTCCGACACCAATCATGGTTTCTTGAATCTCGCTAGTAACCGCCGTTCTTTGCCGCCGATTCCGGCGCTGCTATATACTTTTCTGTTTGGTTTTGGCCCGTCCTTGTAATCTGTAACTCCCATTTCTAATCTTTTAAGGAAACCTCATGAGCGTCTCAATGGACAAAGAGTTCAATCCCTGGGAAGCACAAGCTGCGCGCTTCGATATCGCCGCAAAAAAACTTAATCTCGACGAAGGCCTCTGGAAGATCCTTCGCTATCCCAACCGCGAGATCATCGTTCACCTGCCCATCCAGATGGATGACGGCCGCCTCGAGGTCTTCACCGGATATCGTGTGCAGCACAGCATCGCCCGCGGTCCGGGCAAAGGTGGCGTTCGCTACTCCCCGGATGTGAACCTTGACGAAGTCCGCGCCCTTGCCAGCTGGATGACATGGAAGTGCGCCGTGGTGAATATCCCCTTCGGCGGAGCCAAGGGCGGCGTTATCTGCGATCCCAAAAAACTTTCCCAGCGGGAGATCGAGAAGATCACCCGCCGCTACACCGCGGAATTGATCGAGTTCATCGGTCCTGAAAAAGACGTTCCCGCACCTGACATGAACACCAACGAGCAAACGATGGCATGGATGATGGACACCTATTCCATGCACATGCGCCAGACCGTGACGGCCGTCGTGACCGGCAAGCCGCTGAACATCGGCGGTTCCCGCGGACGCCGCGAGGCCACCGGACGCGGCGTGCTCATCATCACCGATGAGTCGCTGAAGAAGCTCGGCATGCAGCGCGAAGGCACGCGCGTGATCGTGCAGGGCTTCGGCAACGTCGGCTCCAACGCCGCGCAGCTTATGCATGACGCCGGATACAAAGTCATCGGCATCGGCGAGTGGGATGGCGGCCTCTATAACAAGAACGGCATCGACATTAATGCGCTCGTGGAACACAAGCAGCGCAACGGCAGCATCACCGGTTTCAAAGGCGCGGACGCGCACGACTCCAAGGCGCTGCTCGAGGCCGAGTGCGATGTGCTCGCGCCTTGCGCCACCGAGAACGTCATCACCAGCAAGAACGCTGACAAGATCAAAGCCAAGATCATCATCGAGGGTGCGAACGGCCCCACCACTTCTGTGGCCGACGACATCCTCGCTGACAAGAAAGTCTTCGTCGTACCGGACATTCTCGCCAACGCCGGCGGCGTGACCGCTTCGTACTTCGAGTGGGTGCAAGACCGCCAGGGCTACTTCTGGAAAGAAGCCGTCGTCAATGAGCAGTTGGAACACATCCTCGTGGATTCATTCGAGAACGTGGTCCAGTACTCAGAGAACCACGGCGTCAACAATCGCATCGCCGCGTACATGCTGGCCATCGATCGCGTGGCCTTCACCATCAAGCAGCGCGGACTGTACGCATAAGGGTACAACGCTTAACTGCATAACAGACTGCAACTTGTCATCCTGAGCCAGTTTTTAGGCGAAGGATCTCTATCGGAACTAAGCGAGTGGCTTAAACCCCCACTCGCTTTCGTTTTGCTCGCGGAGTAGGATGTCGGCGCATGTTATCCAGGCATTCTGCCCAATACAAAAGAGCGAGAGTTCTTCGGTTGATTGTGGGAACCAGAAGGCGTGTCGGTTTTGTGTTCGTCATCTTATTCGGGCTTGGAGCTTTCCTGGATTGGCGCCCCAAACTTTTTCTACAGACTTTGCTAGGCGGACTGGTTCTTGGGCTCGTTTACTCCATCCATCGCATAGTCAAAGAATGGAACGTCCCACCCGAACTACGACCGTAATCTCCATTGACCCTTCTAGCCACTAGTCACTAGCCACTCGATACCCTTTGCGCTCCTTTGCGCCTTCGCGGTGAACAAAGCTCGCTATAATCAAGCCAAGTGAACCTTCCAAACTACCTCACGCTGAGCCGCATCGCATCCGTACCGCTGCTCATATGGTTTTTGTCCCCGCACTGCACATGGTTTCATCAGCCGGGCTTGCGTGAAGTCACGGCCACCACTCTCTTCGTCCTCGCTTCCATCACCGATGGTTTCGACGGATACATCGCCCGCAAGCGCAATCAAGTGACCACGCTCGGCATGTTGCTAGACCCTCTAGCGGACAAGCTCATGGTCGCCGGCGCCTTCATCGCTCTCGTTCAGTTCAATCCAGTCATTGTTCCCGCATGGGTCGCGGTGATCGTGATCGCGCGTGAGTTCCTGGTGAGCGGACTGCGTTCCATCGCATCATCAGAAGGCTTCACCATCGAAGCCAGCGATTTCGGCAAGTTCAAGATGGTGACTCAGATTGTTGCCATCTCGCTCGCCATCGTCGACCACTACTGGCTTGAGATAGATCTAGGTCCCTTCGTATTTCATACTGAACTCGTTGCCCGCACCATGATGTGGATCATGGTCACCATCTCGCTGATCTCGGCGTTCGACTACTTCGCCGCGTTCTGGAAGAAGATCGACCGAAGTTCGCAGAAGACGCGGCGGCGCAGGTCATTCGTGCTCAGCCGAAAGCGGAAGAAGCAGGCCGCAGACAGCGTCCAGCCAACGCATTTGTAAGAAAAGCGCCGCACTTTGCAATCATTGAGTCCCAATAAAAAAGGCTCCCTCGCGGGAGCCTTTTGTCCAGCAACTGACTCTTACTTTTTCGGCGCAGCCTTCGCAGCGGGCTTCTTCGCCGCCGGCTTCGCAGGTGCGGTCTCGGCAGGTGCAGCCACCGGAGTTACCGCCGGCATGGCCGCTCCCGCGGGCACGAACCAGATCTCCACTCTGCGCCCGCCTTTGCCGCCATCGGCTGTGGTGACGCGCGCCGCATCGATGCCTTTATCTTTAGTGAGGTAAGTCTTGGAGTTGTTGGCGCGCGCCAAGCCGAGAGTGTTCTTCTCCGCCACTGCGCTGTAACCGACCACTAGAACATTGCTATTGGCTTCGCGATTCATGCGCAAAGCGATGCCATCAAGGATGGCTTTCGCTTTGTTGTCCACGCGTGCCGAGTTCGGCAGGAAAGCAAAGTCGCCCGCCTGGCTGGCTTGCGGCGGAGCAGCTGGAGCTTGCACCGCGACTGATGTATGCGAAGAAACTGTGAGATTGCGATCGTCCGTGACCGTACAAGTCACCGCGATATTGCCGGTCGCGCCTGCGGTCGTCAAGGTCGCAACATTTTCGCGCTGGCTTATTGAACCTTGGCTTGCTGCAAACGTATACGTCAGCGGGTGATTGTCCGGGCTGTCGCCATTGGCGCGGATGGTCGCCGTGTCACCAGCGGTGACTGACGCCGGATCCGCAGTGCAAGAGACAGACGGCGGCATCGGTGCTGCGACCGGCGGTGGCGGAGGCGGCGGTGGTGGCTCTTCCATCAACTCGACTCCATCGCCGATCTGTACCTGTTCCAAAGTCGCGGTCATCATCGCCGTAGCGCTGACCGGCGTCGTGTGCAGCACGATCATCTCGCCCAGCGTGCGACGCGGCAGGTCTACCACATTTTTTAAAGCTTCGTGTGCCTTGGGCATGGGCTCAATGAACTTCGGCTTCTCGTACGTAGCGTAATCAGGAACCGCGGCCTTCGCGCCCAGGCTGTCCGTTTCGTCTTTCATGGTCTGTTCGTAAGTGCGCGTGGCTCGCAGGTAGTCGCCTGGCTTCAATCCTTGGTTCGAACCGATGTCCAGATAAACTTTGTCTTTGTTGCCGATTATCCCGCCATATTCCTGCGCCATCACTATGTGGCCGGTAGTCTTGCCATTCGCCGGAACGAAACGGTTGATCGGCGGATACGCCTTGAAAGTCACCGCCGGACGCTCTGCCCACGGGATCGCCACGTCGCCCAGGTCAAACGCATCGCAACTCAATTCCACCTGCGCGATGCCGATGTTTTTTTGAACGTCGATCACCTTCACTCGACCCAACTCGGCATATTGCATGCCTACTTTGTTTAAAGTCTTCTGCTGGTTCTTGGTCACTTCCCAGCCGGAGACGTCGCGAGTGCGGCGCAGGATCGCGAACTGCTGGCCAGTCTGATAGCTGCCGCCGCGCAGGTACACAAAGTCATGGGCAGAGAAGATCGCTTGGTTGGGTGTGTCCCAACCCGCCACCAGTTTGTTTGTGGTGGGCACCGCATCTTTGGTGATAAAGCCGGAGCAGTACATATCCGACTCGCTCGGTCCTGTGGCAATGCTTTGCGCGGCTGCAAGCGCGCATCCCGCTAATAGGATTGCTGCCAAGCCCCTGATCTTCATTCCTACCTCCGATGTTTCCTGATCGGACTTCCGTCCCGCCGCGCGTAAAGAATGTCTCTCGCGCGATCGGCGAAATCCAGGAACACACACATCCGCTTGGAACGTAACAAAGCAGGGTACTAGGGTCAAGATATTGCTTATTTACCAATGGTGTACGGGGCACCCAGAGGGCCATGACCGGAAGATGAGGTTTCCCGTTTCCGGCTCGCCGATTTCTCCAATGGCGCCTTCACTTTCCAGCCAGTAAAATCTTTGGGGGTAGCGCAGGACGGGCCCCCATCTTTGCCGGTGCCGGCAATGACTGTCTCGAAAGTTTTACCTTTCGCCTTTGCTGCGGCGGCCTTGGAAATCCCGCGAAGTGGGATCTTCAGTCGTCGTCCCCACTCGGAATCAGTCTGTCCTGCATAGGTGCCTATATCAATGTAAAAGAAGCGGTCGCCCGCTTTGCCTTGCACAAAATGCCCGGTGAAATCGAGCTCAGCGCTCTTGCCAACCCGCTCTTTGGTGCCGACCTGAAGTTCGAACTTCAGATCGCCTTTGCCGGAGCGCTGCTTTCCAACAACTTCATAAGGATTGCCCTGACCGCTTTGCAGGCCATAATCAACACCCGGCGGCGGCGACTTTAGGACCACGCGAAGTTTGATTTCGTCTGCCATTCAACCTTCCTAAATAGCTTACTTTTTCCTCTGCGACAGTCGAAGTGACTCCCAACTCGCGTCCGCAGTCCACCCACCATCGACTACCAGAGTATGCCCGTTCACGAAACCACTCTGTTCCGGATCGGCAAGGAAGGCGATCGCCTTCGCAACATCGTCCGGCGACGCGAACCGACCCATAGGAATGCGGTTGGTGATGTCCGCATCAGAGTAGACGCCGCGCGCCTGCTCCACGTCGTCCATTGGAGTCTTCACCCACCCCGGACAAACGGCGTTGCTGCGCACTCCACGCCCGCCCCATTCCGCGGCCAACGTACGCGTCATGCCTACTAATCCATGCTTGGACGCGTTATAGGCCGTGCGCTCGGCCACGCCGAACAACCCTGCTATAGATGCAACATTCACGAACGAACCGCGACGCGCGGCCAGCATCATAGGCGCAAACGCGCGAACGATGATGAACGGTGCGACCAAGTTAACTTCGAGCACATGGCGATAGTCAGCGACGGTGGTCTCTTCTGACTTCTTGATGAAGGAAATACCCGCATTGTTGATGACGACATCGGGAGCGCCCCAGCGTTCTTCGATGGCAGCGGCGCTTGCCTTGATGAATGACTCATCCGTGACATCACCGGTGAAATCGATGGAGGCGGCCTTCGGTATTGCCGCGATCGTTTCTGAGCAAGGTTTTAGGTCGAGCAAACCCAGCCGGTATCCGCGCTCAGCAAGGAGTTCCGCGGTGCGGCGTCCGATGCCTTGGGCCGCTCCTGTGATCACCGCCACCCGGCTGCCCGTTTTATTCTGTTCGCTCATTCGAATGAAATTATCACGCCCGCTCACGATGCGGCCTCTCGGCGAGTCGAATTTTGTATATTGCTTCGCGGAGGTTTTATGAAACGCAGATTAATCCTAGCAACGGCAATGGTGCTCTGCACAGGATTCGGACAAGCATTCGCACAGAATGACGCGCTCACCGCAGATGTGCGCACCGACTACCGATCCATCCGCAATTACTTCATCCGTGCGGCGGAGAAGATGCCCGAATCTGAATACGGATTCAAGCCGACGCCCGAAGTGCGGACCTTCGGTCAACAGATCGGCCACGTAGCCGACGACCAATACAATCTTTGCGCTCCGGCCAAGGGCGAGACACGAAAAGAAACTTACCGCTTCATCGAAACCTCTTTCTCCACGAAGGCAGACTTGGTCTCGCACCTGAAAGCCGCGTTCGCATATTGTGACGGCGCCTATGATTCGCTGAATGATGCCTCCGGCGCGAAGCAGTCAGCACGATCGGGCAAGACAAACTTCGAGATGCTCAACTGGAACCTGTGGCACACGTGGGAACATTACGGCAACATTGTTGTGTATCTGCGGATGAAAGGCATCGTGCCCCCCACCAGCGAGCCGTCAAAGCCTGCGCCTGCGAAAAAGTGAAAGTCGTCACTACTGATCGAGACTTACCACTCGCACCTTGATGTCGAACTTCTTTTCCGCACCTTGCCGCTGAACAGTGACTTGGTGGCTCGTACCTTCCTGAGCGAGCGCTGTGCGCAATTCGCCGAGACTGAAATCGGCAGAGTTCTTTCCATCCAGCTGGGTGATTACGTCGCCTTTCGCGAATCCATCCTGCTCCGCAGGCGAGCTCGGACGCACACTGCTCACTGTATATGTATGCCAGTCCGTCCCAGACGCGAGGATGCCGAGGCCATAAGTGGAACGGCCTTTGAACGGCTCTGACGCCGCAGGCGTCGGCTCCAAGATCAATCGCGCGCGCTGATAATCGAGGAATACGTGGTAACGCTTGTAAATCCCTTGGCCGATGGTTCCGGAAAATTCTTCGCTGGCGTATGCGCCCGTCTTGTTCACTGACATGTTCACCGGGATGTTCTGTATCTTCAGTCCATCGAGATCGAGCTCATCGATCTTGCCGCGTACATTTTGCTGGGCAAAAAATTCCTTCTCGAGCCCGCTAGTGCGGTTCACTTTGTTGAGCGCTGCGGCGTTGTAAAGGTCATTCTTGCGCGCGAACGGCGAAGTCAACGTCATGGTCTCTTGCGCGCCGAAGTCGATGACGAAATATGCCGGCAGGTTCTTTTTGTCTCCCGCGGAGATGGTGGCGTGCGTGAACGGAATGCCTTCGTCGAAGATGATGGGAACGATGGTGCCGTCTCCCGTGTACTTCCACGTCTTCGGATCGTGCAGGTACATCAGGTGCTTCTGGTAATCGATCTCGATCACGAACCGACTGATGAAGTCGAAGCCCATCAACCCGGCGAGTTTAATGCCCAACGCTTTTTCGAGGCCGGTCTCATCCAGCATAGCCACGTGCTGGTTGCGAACTTCGGCGCCGGGCAATGTGAACGTGGCGCCGGTGGCGAAAAGATAATCAGTCGTATTGCCGCCACCGGTGGTCTTGGTGCCGCCGTAGGGCTTGAGTCCGAGCTGTTGCGCGTATTCAGAATTCATCGACGCAATGTCGTCGCCGGTATCGAGAAGCACGGGCATCGTGTGTCCGTTGATGGAGATGTCAAAGATGATGTGGTCCGCTTCCATGCGGAACGGAACGGGCGGCGCGTTGGGTGAGATGGTCGTGTCAGACGGCCCAGCGGTGGGTGCGGCAAATGTTTTGGCTTCTGCGGAACGCTCAAACTTCACAGAGTCCCGCTTCCAAGTGTAGTCGGGCTTATTGGTCTCCCTGACTGCTGCCGAAGCCGCCGTCTTCACGCCGCCAAAATCTTTCCAGTCAGAGAATGTTTCCGCGACCGTGCTGTCTTGCCCGGGATTTGTGGAGCGCAAAGGCAAGCCGGTCTTGGCGTCGATCAGCCACTGCACCTCACTGCCGCCCTTGGGCGTGGCCGTCAATACATATGTGCCAGGCTTGTCACCAGCGGTGACACTGCCGAGTTCGGCGTCAGCATCCGGACCGAAGATCAGCGCGCGATCGATGTACGCGGAGGTGAGGAAACGCTTGAGTTCAAGACCTTCAAGTTTGCGAACGTATCCTTGCCAGTCTTTGCGCGCCTGCACTGTGGGCGACAAGACGACCTCGCTCTGATCGAATTCGCGCTTGGTGTCTTCGCGGTAGTCACCTTTTGCCGTGATCTCTTCCGTCACCGCGCCGGATACGCCATCCTCGTTTGACGTTGTGGTCAAGACCGCGACTGCGCCGTGCGTGCCGACAGCCGACTTCCACTTTGCTGCCGCTGGTTGCGCGCCGGGCAAGGATGTCTGCGCGAATGTTACTGCGGAAGACGCCATGAAGATGAGCACTAGTAGAGAACGCATGAATGCTTGTGCCATATCCAGATTGTAAACAGACTGAGCCGAAAGGATCTTGTCATCGGCGAAATGAAAACTGCCCCTTATTTTGTGCAAAATTAGCTGCCTTTCCCTGTTGCATCTCTCGCCAATGGTCTGTATGATTCGCGGCTGATTCCTGCCCATGAACTCAACCTCTTCCATCGCTCCCCCGCGTATGTTGCGGCACCGGCTGCCCCGCGTTTGTGTGCCCGTGGTGGGCAAAAACGCCGCGGAAATGGTGGAAAAGGCGGAGCAAGTCGCGCGGGATATCCCCTTTATTGAGTTTAGGTTAGACTATCTTTCCACTCCATCGCTTTTTCTACCCAAGCTCAAGAGTTTTATCGAGTACCACCCTCATGTGACCTTGATCGCCACCTGCCGACGTGCCAAGGCGGGCGGCAAGTTTAAAGGCAGCATCGCCGCCGAAATCGATATTTTGGCAAAGGCCGCTGCTCTTGGCTGCCACCTGGTTGACGTGGAACTTGAGACCGCCTCACATCTCAAGCCCGCCGACTGGAACAAGCTGAAAAAGAACGCTCAGGTGATCCTCAGTTTTCATGACTTCCGCGGCACCAAGAAGCTGGATGAGACTTTCGCCAAGATGGAAGATTATCCCGCCGACTTCCTCAAGATGGTGACCACCGCGACTTCGCTGCATGACAACGTAGTCATGATGAAGTTCCTTGAAAAGCGCGGCGACCAGCGGCCGATGATCGGGGTCAGCATGGGCGAGCAAGGCATCATCAGTCGAGCCTTGGCGGTTCGCGCGGGAAGCATTTTTACTTTCGGCGCGGCGAATCCCGGCGAAGAGACTGCTCCCGGACAGATCGCCGCGCGCACTCTCATCGACACCTACCGCATCGAGCAAGTCGACGCGGCCACGCGCGTCTACGGCGTAGTCGGCGACCCCATCGCGCATTCGCTTTCCCCTGCGATGATGAATGCTGCTTTTCGCCGAGAAAATCTGAATGCGGTTTATCTTGCCTTGCACGCTAAGACCATTGGCGACCTTATGCAGTGCGTGCGAGATATTCCCATCCACGGCCTCAGTGTGACCATGCCGTACAAGACTGAGATCCTCAAATATCTAGACAAGACCGATCCGGTCACACAAAAGATCGGCGCCTGTAACACTGTCATCCGCGGTGGCGACGCGAAGCTTTACGGATTCAACACCGACGTTGCTGGCGTGATTCGTCCGCTGGAACAACGCTTAGCCATTACCGGATCAAAATTCCTTGTCCTCGGCGCAGGCGGTGCGGCCCGCGCGGCAGTTTTCGGACTGAAAGAGCGCGGCGCGGAAGTGTATATCCTGAATCGCACCGCGGCGGCAGCGCAGAAGCTGGCGAAACAAGCGAAAGCGAAGGCCATTCAGAAATCACAGCTCGCCAAGCTCACCTTTGACGCCATCATCAATGCGACGCCCGTCGGCATGAAGGGCGAACAAGACAAGCCGATGATCTCTGAGAAAGAGATGAACACCCGTTATGCGTTTGAGATGGTCTACTCGCCGACGGAAACAAAGTTCACCAAGATGGCCCGTGCCAAAGGCATTCACGTGATCCCCGGTATTGAGATGTTCGTGCATCAGGGCGCGCGTCAGTTCGAGATTTGGACCGGCAAACCCGCTCCATTCGACGAGATGCAGCGCGTGGTGCAACACGCACTGGATCTGCGCGCGCTGGCAGCGAAAAAATAGCCGCTGATTGTCACCCTGAGCGCAGCGAAGGATCCCTGTTCTTCTGTTAGTCAGTGACTCAGACTACCTGCGCCTGGATTCTTTCGGTGAGGCTGGCTTTTCGGGAAACGGGAAACGATTCTTAGAAGTTCGCCTCTATCGGCACCAACGCGCCCGACGAGTCCTTGGGTTTCTTGCCTTTGTTTCGCCGGGAAAACGCGTAGCGATAGACCAGGTCGTATTTCTCCGCGACCACTTGCGGATTGCGCAACTCGCGCTCCCGTTTTCGTGTTTCTTCGTCCAAGTCCATCAGCTCGCCCCCGTTCTCAAGCGAGATAGGGTCAGCCACCACGAACACACTCTGCGGCCGGACGCCGCGCGCGATGCATTCTTCGCGTTGGCTGGGCGTGTGCACCACGACCGCCGCCGCTTTGGTCAGCACGAATTGTTCCGCAGTGCGGAACGAGCGTGCCATCCATGTACCCGGAGCGCTCGCCCCTTCTGCAGCAATCAACATAAGCGTCAGGCGCTCTTCGATGGTCAGTCGCAAGTCATACACCGTGCATGCTCCCGTGCGAATGGCTGCCATTCCCGAAGCGAACGAGTGCGCGTGGATCAGTTGCGGCGTCGTCTGCGCGCCGGATTCATCCAGTGCCTTCCTCCAGCGGCGCACGTCTTGCCATGTCTGCAGAACGGAAGCCTTTGGCGCGACGTCCGTGCCCACGGTCAGCAGATAGGGGCGCATGCCCGCGCTGATCTGCGCTTCCATCACGTCGGCGATGTCGCGCGCGAAGTCGCACGTGTGTACCACTTCCCACGCACGTATTTTTCGGAACCTCGGTGAACGCTGCGGTTCAGCAGCATTCAGAGTGGCGTGGCGCAGGATCTTGCTAGGCTGGGCCTGTTTCGCTGTCGCCGGTTTGCAAACAACACTCATGAAAAAACCTATGCCGTGCGAAGTTCGCGATGCTTCACTACCCGGTTCCGACCCTGGCTCTTGGCGGAATAGAGCGCTGAGTCGGCCGAGTCCACCAAGTCACGCTTCGTTTTTGCTTTTGCTTTCGGGTCGAAGACTGACAATCCAATACTGATGGAAAGCTTCTTCGTCTCCGCGTTCGGCAGGCGCGCATGCGCGTAGTCAGACTGCTCCACAGCTCGCCGGATACGTTGCGCCACCGCATGGCCTTCGTCTTCCGTCGTCTCCGGCAACACGATCACGAACTCTTCCCCACCGTAGCGCGCAACGGTGTCCACTTCGCGCATGTCAGCAGTAAGGATGTGCGCCACTTGCTTAAGCACTACGTCTCCCACGTGATGCCCGTAGGTATCATTCAATGTCTTGAAGTGATCGATGTCGAGCATCAGCAGCACAAACGGTTGCTGATTGCGCTCTGAGCGTTTTATCTCCAGTTCGAGTTGCTGTTCAAAGTATCCGCGCGTGCGCAGGCCGGTGAGGTGGTCAGTGAATGCGAAGTGAATGAGGCCTTCGGTCGCGGTCTCGCGCGCGAGCAGGTTCTCGGCGATCCGCACCATGGTCCACAGCAACTGGACGTCTTGCTGTGAGAACGCACCATCCTTCGTTGAAAAGAATTGCAGCGACCCCATCACTCGGTTGTTCACAAAGATAGGGACCGTCACCGCACATTGGCTCTTCATGTCTGCTAGCAGCGCGCTCACAGTCAGCGACTTGCCAAATGGAAATAGCATAGGCTGCCCGTGTTTTACTGACCACAGGTTAAAAAGATTTCCCGGCGCTTGCGTTGCGCGCAGTTTTTCATCCGTGCCAACGCAATTGCGCAGCGTGAACTTATCTTCTTTCTCATTCCAGAAATAGGCCAGTGCGCGATCGAACGTGATCATCTCGCGCGCCTGCTCGCATAAAGTTGCAAGTGTCGCGTCTAGTTGCATCTGCTGGCCAGACATCATGCTCAGCCGTAGCAGCCGGTTCACGTCTGCCCACCGCTCGTACATCGTCTCTTGCGCCAACTGCGTGCACACGGGCGCAATGAAAGATTCAGAGTTGCTGTCTGCAGCGGGAAGTGGGGGATGTGCCATCACGGGACCAGAGTAGTTTTTGTCTCACTTAGATATCAGACTTACAAGCACGCGCGCGTATCGCGTGTTGCTCAATCAGTAAGATGCAGATTTGAGAGAAAAAAGAGTCGCGAATGAATGGCGGAGCCGGCAATTAACGGAGGATACAGGCCTTGCCCGTTGACCAATTGGGTATCGCTTTCCTAAGGTTTTCCACAGCCTATTGCATAGATTTATGTGCATTTATCTTCGGGTTTTATACCTGTTTTATCGGTGTTTACCTGAATGTATCGCAATGCGAAACGCGCAATCCTTTTGAAATCAGCATTTGCCATTCCTAAGTGAAAGCGCTAGGATGGGTTTCAGAGACACCGCTTCACCTTCCCCAGTGCAGTTGTGTCTTCCGCAAGTCGCTCTTCTTTTGAAAACAATTCAAGTACTTAGGCCCTTGATCCCAAAAACCGGGCACAGTGGTCACATTGGCTCGCACTTTTGCCGGAGAGACTCGTATGGCGTGGTACGCGTATTGCATCACGGAACAGCAAGCCTTCCAGGGAACGACCAGAGCAAGACGTCCTTTTCCTATTGAAAATCTTCATGGCGTGAACAACACGCAGGTTTTCGGCTATCCCAGCGGCGACTTTGCCGTGATCGTGAGCGAATATGTATCCATTGGGCAGCTCACCCAACAGGCTGTCGTCGAACATGCCCGCGTGATCGGCGCATGCTTTGAGCGCACGACCGTCCTGCCGTTCCGATTCGGAACGGTTTTTGATTCTGACGACTCCATGCGCAAGGCCGTCCGCGCCAACCGCAAGCAGTTCACCGCGTCGGTGGACCGCCTGCGCGGCAAGGCCGAGATGCATTTGAAGCTGGTCGTGAAAGACGGCTCACTGCGCGAAGCCATGACGGACATCGAACTGCCAAATTCCGTCGGCGGCGAATACCTCAGCACTCTGCGCGTAAAAGCCAGCCGCCAGCGCGAACGCCAGACCAAAGCACGCGCGCTCTCTACTCAGGTGAACAAGCTCTTTCATCCGCTAGAAGAAGAAATCTCCTGCCGACGCATCGAGACCGGCGCCATGCTGATCGACATCGCCCACCTGATCGAACACAAATCCATTGAGAAATATCAGAACCGCTACGCCAGCGCCGCCAGCCAGCTAAAAGGCTGCGAGCTGAACCTTAGCGGCCCATGGCCGCCCTATCACTTCATGCCCGGCAAGCTCCGCACCATCGTCGGACAAAGCTAAAGTTCATCTCCTCAATGATTTGCAACCTTTGACCGTGCTCCGGCACGGTTTTTTCTTGCCTCAATCTACAACCAACTACTCTCAACGGTGCATCTGACTTCTTATAGTTGGCACTGCACTTCCAAGTTATTAGCTGAAATCCAGCGATTCAAAGTTAGAATACCCCGGGCAATAAAAAGACAATTCCAATAATCAGGGGCCTTTTTGGCAGCTCAGAATAATGACCGCGCACGTATTTTGATCGTGGATGGCGACCAAGCCTTCTCGCGCTATCTCGCCGGTCATCTCACGCGAAAGAATTTTGACGCGACCATCGCCTCGTCCGGCGAAGAAGCGATGCGCGTCTTTCGCACCGCCGATCCCGCGCTCGTTCTGATGGATATCTCTCTGCCCTCGCTGAGCGGCATTGAAACACTGCAGCGCCTGCGCCAGATCAAGCCTGACCTTGCGATCATCGTCATCTCCGCATTGAGCAATCCCGAGATGATCTTCCGCGCGTCGCGAGCTGGAGCTGAAGATTTTCTTACCAAGCCCGTCGATCTTAAAGAGCTCGATTCGCGCATGTCGCGCATCCTTGATCGTCAGCCGGCTGCAGCCAGCACGCCACAGTTACGCGAGACCGTTCGCAGTGACAACGAATTCTCCATGCTCTTCGGCGCCAGCCCGAAGATGGAAGACGTGAAGATGACCATCGAGAAAGTGGCCGACAC
>JAICLA010000065.1 GCA_025927695.1 Terriglobales bacterium
GGCAACTGCAGCATCGGCAAAAAGGACGACGAGAATTTTCGCGCGATGATCGAAGTCGCGGTGAAGAACCAGAAGCCGGTGCGCATCGGCGTGAACTGGGGTTCACTTGATCAGGCACTGCTCACCAAGATGATGGATGAGAACTCACGCAAGGCTGAACCGCAAGACGCGCGTGACGTGATGATGGAAGCGATGGTCGTATCTGCGCTGAATTCCGCCGAACTCGCGCTGAAATATGGTTTGCGCAAAGACCAGATCATCCTTAGCGGCAAAGTCAGCGGCGTACAGGATTTGATCGATGTCTATCGCGAACTGGCAAAGCGCTGCGACTATGCATTGCATCTCGGCTTGACCGAGGCCGGCATGGGAGCAAAAGGGATCGTTGCCAGCTCCGCTGCGCTGGCCCTCGCGCTGCAAGAAGGCATTGGCGATACCATTCGCGTTTCGCTCACACCTGCGCCGAATGGTGACCGCACAGAGGAAGTCATCGTCGCGCAGCAGATCCTGCAGTCGCTCGGCATCCGCAGTTTTACCCCGCAGGTCACCGCGTGCCCCGGCTGCGGACGCACCACTAGCACGTTCTTCCAGAAGATGGCCGAAGAGATTCAAGCCTACACGCGTAAGCAGATGCCGATCTGGCGAGAGACTTATGCGGGCGTGGAAGAGATGAAGCTGGCAGTGATGGGATGTATTGTCAATGGTCCCGGAGAATCAAAGCACGCCAACATCGGCATATCACTGCCAGGCACGTTTGAAGAACCGAAAGCGCCCGTCTATGTTGACGGACGCCTGTTCACAACATTAAAGGGCGACAACATCGTGCCCGAGTTCATTAAGATCTTGGATGAATACGTGGACTCGCATTACTCAGCCCACAAGAGAGAGCAGGAGATCGCCGCGAAGGTTTAGCGTCCTGCAGAGTTTAGGAGTGCTTGCGCCCGCGCCGAATGCGCGGGCGTTTCACTTTGTTTAGACGAACTTCAAGAGTGCGAATCCGCCGACCAGCCACGCGGTGAATCCCACGGCAACCAGCGCCATGCGCAACACGCCGCTGTCCATATAACGGTTATATTTGGCGTCCATCAGGCTATCGATCTTTGCAGTAAGAGTGCTCATAACTTCTCCTTGTTTCGTGTTCCCTGTTTTCGTTTGTTGTTTCTGCTTCGTGTCACTTCCTAAGACGGTTACTTGAAAAAACGGTTAGCGTTACACAAACATTCTGTCCCAGCATTCGTCTGATAAGAAGAGTACGAAGGGTACATGACGAAAGTTCCCGCTGTTTTATGCGGAGGTTATGAACAGGCTTTGAATCGGCCTGTAACTTGCGCGGGAAACCTCAGTAGAGAACAGCGAACCAGTATGTCCCGCCCGGGTTGGTCGCAGTCGCTTTGAAACACGCACCTACTGTCACAGAGCCGATCGTCGGATTGCCCACCAACTCCCGGATGGGATGCGGCAATTGTTCGGGCTCGAATGCGGTGAATGCGATAGCCCCACGACTGCCTGCCTCATGAGGGATATCGCGCGCTTCGGCTTTGTCGCGGCTAGCCATGGCACATGCGGCACTGCGCAGGCTTTCGCTGAAGTTGACGCGCACAGGCATCTGTTTATGTTCTGCGCGTTCGTGGTTGAAAGCCGCGGCAAAACGCTGTTCTGCTTTCTCTGGTGAATCAGCGGAGTTCGTTTGGGCGAAATCTTCGACCGCGTAATAATTTCCGTTGTGATTCAACACCGCGATGCCAACAGCGTCGCTGCTTCGACTGAGAAGGTTCGCGCGATGTCCTGGCGAATGCATCCAGTCATCGTGAAAATCCTCTGACTTATCTGTCGAGAAGGCGATGTTCTCTGCAACCGCGCTGAACGCCACATGCGTAGCTGCTACGCGATCGATCAGTGGCGGCTCGTTCCCTACCTGATGTGACAAGGTATGGGCATTCGCCATCCACTGGGCATGCTCTTGGGCTGCCTGGGTTAACTGGTCATTCCACGCCAATTTCGCGAGACCCCGCTTCTCCCGTTCCTTATTTGCCTGCTCGAACAAATGATGGGCGGCCGCTGCATCGAATTGCGCGAATGCGGTCTCTGCTGACAGGAACGCGACGCACAACCACAGCAAAATCCTAAAGTGGTGCGGCGCCCTCACAGCCCGATCATCACCCTTACCGCAAACATGGCGGCCGACTGCACTGTTGGCATGGAACTCGGCGCTGACAACGCCTTAATCGCGACGCTCGGTAACGCGGCGCCATGTCCGATCCCGACCAGCGAGAACAGCGTCCACCCCACCATTCCGATCGCCCACAGCGTGCACAGCACAAAGATCAACAAACGCTCGAAACGCGTGTGCGAATCTTTGGCGTTCAGTCGCGGCGCCGCCGTCTTCCCGGGGAAGACGACCAAGCGCTGCGAATGTTGCGAGACATACTTCGACTGACTTGCGTTCTGCATATTCTCTCCGCCCTAAGGGCTCGATTCCTGCTACGCGCTCATTCCTTGACGGTTCTTCATCTCTTGCAGCAAGCGCTCGATCTCGTCTTCCTTCTCGAGCTTCGCGAACTTATCTTCAAGTGAATCCGATCCGACCATCTCCGCCTTCGCCTGGCTCACGGCATCCGTCCGCATGACTTTGTTCTTCATGCGATCGAAGCCCACGGCGGACAGCGGATCCGTCATTTTCATGTGCGCATCGGTCGCTTTGCCTACGACCCGTGCACGGCGTTGCTGAGCCACTAGCAAGTCGCTACGGTTCTGCGCTTCAGATAACTTCTGTTCCAGCTTGTTCAGCGCCGACTTCAAGTTGTCCACTTGCGTCTTCTGGTCAGCCACTTGCTGCGTGAAGCTCTCCGCCATTTGCTTGTAGCTGAGCGAACGCTCCAGCGCGCCGCGGGCCATCTCATATTCCTTCTTACTGACGGCCAACTCGGCCTTTCGTTGCCACTCATCGGCTTTTTCGTCGTTCTCTTTCTGCTTCTTCTCCAGCAGATGCTGGTCCGCGATGGCGATCGCCACCTGCGTCTTCACCTGCAGAAGTTGGTTCTGCATGTCGAGGATGATCTGCTTGATGACCTTCTCAGGATCTTCCGCCTTCTCGACCAGGTCGTTGATGTTCGCGCGTATCAGTGTGGATACTCTTTCCAGTAATGCCATATCGTTACTCCTTAACCTTCAAATTCATGTTGCGTTATAAGGACCGATAAAACGTGGGGCGGATCACTCCGCCCCACAACTCTGTTACTTGCCTGCTCCTGCTTTCTTGGTCTGCGGCGAATCGCCATCACCACCGCCGTCATTCACCGGACCATTACCGCCGATGCGTCTCACGTTCGCCAGCAGGTCACTCATTTTCATTCCGCTGAGAGCCTCTAGCAATGCCGGCACCTGCGCCGCCATCTGCGCCATGTCACCGGTGATCTTGTGCGCGCCGGCTGCCTGACCGTCGCCTGTCGACACGATAGTGATCTTGTCGATCTGCGAAAGCGGCGCTGACATCGCACGCACGATCTCCGGGAAGCTGCTGATCAGCTTGTCCACCACGGCAGCCTGGTTGTACTCCTGGTAGGCTTCCGCTTTTATGTTCATGGCCTTGGCTTCCGCCTCGCCCTTCTTGAAGATGATCTCGGCTTCCGCTTCGCCCTGCGCACGGATCGCCGACGCGCGGCCTTCTGCCTCAGAGATCTGCCGCTGACGCTCTGCGCTCGCCAACTGCTCAATTCGCTGACGTTCAATTTCAGCGCCCTTCAGCACATTAGCGATGAGTTCTTTCTCATGACGCAGGATCTCAGCCTCTTGCACTTTGATCTGCTGCTCTTTCTCGACTTGTTGCACCTTCACCGCTTCGGCAACAACTGCCTGCTGCTGGATGTTGGTCTGGATCTCATATGCCTTATCAGCCTGCGCCTGTTGCGTCTTCACCGTCTGCAGATAGTTGGCTTGTTTGATCTCCAAGTCACGTTGTGCCTCGGCTTGCTTCGCCTGCGAAAGAGTCTCCGCCAGCACACGTTCCTGGTCGGCAGTTGCTTTGGCAATGGCCGCTTCGCGAGTGGCCTGGGCCCGGCGGATGGCGGTATCACGCTCTGCTTCCACCGTAGCAACGTCGGCGTCGCGCTTGATGCGAGCGATGTCAGGACGGCCCATGTTGGTGATGTAGTCATTCTTGTCGCGCACCTCTTTGATAGTGAACGAGATGACTGACAGGCCCATCTTGTTCATGTCACTGGCACACGTGGTGCGCATGCGCTCGCCCACCATCTCGGGCTCTTTTACGATCTGTTCAACGGTGAGTTGGCCGATGATGCCGCGCAGGTGGCCTTCCATCACCAAACGAATCAGGCCTTCGCGCTGCTGCGGAGCTTTCGAAAGAAATTGTTCAGCAGCGGTGTTGATGGACGCACTGTCAGACTTCACTTTGATCTGCGCTACCGCTTCGACCGTTACTGCCACGCCTTGCGTGGTGTAGAGGTCCTGTTGCGGAGCTACGTCAAAAGACATCAGCTCCAGCGACAAGATCTTCCAGCTCTCTACCACTGGAAGCACAACGGCGATCTTGCCGATAACGACTCGAGGACGCAGTCCGTAAACCACCAACGCCTCGTTCGGCCCCACCTTACGGAACCACGAAGAGATCACAAAGAACGCAAAGAACAAAACAGCTACCAGCGTTCCAATCATTATCCAAACGTTTCCAAACAACGAAGTCATACAGCCCTCCTCAGGGGAAAAACAAAACTCGCAATGTTACGCCTTAGCGGCGGTCGTACTTTCTGCAAACTCTTCCCAGCGGCGCACCCATGCCACGCCGTGCTCAAATTTTGTGACTACAACTTCTGCGCCTTTCTCGATCACGGACCCGTCTTCCGTACGCGCATTGCACGTATGCCGAGTGCCGCGACGGAGATACACAACCTCGCCGGTTCCACCATTACGAATCACACTGTCCACAGTGCCTACAACGCCGATCATGTCGTCGTCCGCGGGGTCGATGGCACCGTCCGTCGCCGAAACGTGCAACAGAATGCGGTAAACAACTGCTCCGCCGAACAATCCTGCCAGCACCGAAACGAGCATACTCACGGTCAGACCGAGACCGAAGTTGTGCGTCATCATGTAGCCCATGCCGCCGAACCATGCCAGGAAAGCCATGATCGTAGGCAGATTGAATGCGGAGATGTGCGAGACATTCACGCCCGCTCCCGGCGCGTGGCCATGCCCAACATGGCCCATATGAAACTTTGTGGGCAGATGTAAGTGCAACGCGCCAGCGAAGAATGACACCAGCGTTGAGACCAATCCCACGCCGAAACAAACCAGAAAGAAAGTTTCCCAATTCATTTGCCGTCACCTCCTGCTGCGCTGGCGCCCTTGCCCGAGCGCGCGCCCGGCTTCAAAACCTGCAACAGCCGGTCCACCATGTTGGGCGTTTCCAAGATCGCTCCCAACAGCACAATGCATTTACGCGAATCGTCGTGCCGCGCCAGTTCCAACAGAGCTTCGCTCACTTCTGGGTCCCGACGGAACCGCTCTGCCCCGCTGATCAGCCACAGGTCGAACTTGTCTTCCAGTGTCTGCAAGTCGGACACAAGCTCAGTCGTGTAACCCGCCGGGTCGTCTACCAAATATCCCGGATGCACCTTGAAAAATTTTGCCAGCAGCATACGCGTGGTATTCGTCAGGTGTGGCCGCACGCCGCTCTCGATCTGCGAGAGATAAGACTGGCTGATGGTCTTGCCCAAGTCTTTCTTGATGGCGCGGGTGATCTCCTGCTGCGTCATCGCGCGGTCTAGCCCGCGAAGACTACCTTCCACTTCCCGCAAATACTTGATCTTTTCGCCTAATTTCATATATCACAAATTGCGATATAAATATCGCGCATTGCAATATAGAATGTCAAACACTGGATTTGGTTGCTTTTCAACGGTTTGCCGACTTATCCACATTTGGGAGTTGGGGGCGGCAAAGAAAAACCCCGCCGAAGCGGGGTTTTGACTTCCCTGACTACTGGGTCAGCGCTTGCGGTTGTTATGCTTCTTCGCATAGATATTGCGCGATGCCTGATTCTGTTCCTTGTTGATGGCCTTGCGGTCGGTGCCGGTCAGCTTGCCGCCATCCGCTTCACGCATGCCGCGTTCAGTACGGTTGATTCCCTGCTGCTGATGTTCCATGCGGTCGGCTTCGCGGGCAGTCACCGAGCCGTTCTCTAAGCCTTCTCCGATGCGCTGCTGTTGGTTATCTTTGCGGCCGTTGATCTCACCTTTGCCGACGGACTGCTTCTGCGCGTCATGCTTCTGTGAGTAGATGTCCTTCGAGACCCGGTTCTCCTGCTTTTCGAGTTTTGCCTTGTCAGCGGCGGTAAGTTTTCCGTCGTCGGCTTTGCGCATGCCGCGCTCTTCTTTATTGATCCGCGTTTCTTTGTTCTCGATCTGCGTAGCTTCGCCTGCGGTAAGCGAGCCATTCTCAAGGCCTTCGCCAATGCGTTTCTGCTGATTAGCATGACGCTGGTTCACCCCCGCGGGTTTCGTCATGGTTGAAGTGGTGGGTGTTGAAGTCGTCGTCTGAGCAGAAGCGCCTGCCATCAATGCCAGGGCGGCTAATGCTAGAAAATACTTAGAGGATTTCATCCTGAATCTCCTTTTACGCCGCTCTCCGGCGATCTGGAGGCTTAAACACCCGGGTTACAGTGAAGTTTTGTTTTCCCGATTATGTTCCAAGTTACGAAGGTGCAATTCGCGGCATTCGATTTATCATCATTAACGATGCGAGTCTTTTCCTTGCGACGCGTGTTGTCGGCCGATAATTTCCTAGCGACGATCGGCACCGTCGTGATCGCGATCTTTGTTTGCTTCGCGCTGTTCGCCCCGTGGCTCGCGCCGCACGATCCTGCTGCGATTCAACTGTCCTCGCGATTGCAGCCGTCTAGCACATCCCATTGGTTCGGCACCGATGAACTCGGGCGCGACATCTTCTCGCGCATCATCTACGGAGCGCGTATCTCTATGGTGGTAGGCATCGGCGTTGTCAGCTTCTCGCTCGCCCTTGCGTTCTTCATCGGCTCCATCGCCGGATACTACGGCGGAAAGATCGACCGCTTTGTGAACATCGTGGTAATGAATTCGTTCATGTCATTCCCAGGCATTCTGCTGGCGATCGCGTTCGTCGCGTTCGTGGGCCCGGGGATTCTTAATCTGATAGTCGCCCTCGCGCTGGGCGGATGGGTAGGCTACGCGCGTCTAATCCGCGGACAAGTCTTGATAGCGCGAGAACGCCAATACGTGGAAGCGGCTCGTGCCAATGGCGCCGGCGACTGGTGGATCATAACGCGCCACATCCTTCCCAACATCATTCAGCCGGTGATCGTGCAAGCGGCCATCGGCATGGCCGCGGCTGTCCTCATGGAAGCCACCATGAGCTTTCTCGGACTCGGCGTGCCCCCGCCCACGGCAAGCTGGGGCTCTATGCTCAATGACGGACGTTCCCATCTCTTCGACGCGCCGCATCTGGTGCTCTTTCCTGCAGCGGCAGTCATGCTCACCGTGCTATCGTTCAACTTCATCGGTGACGCCCTCCGTGACTATCTCGACCCGCGGTCTCGCATCGAGGCAGGGCTTTGATCGTTGGCCTGGTCTCAGACACGCACCGGTTTTATTGCGTCCGATCGCGTTGCAGAAGTTAGAGGGGTGCAACCACATCATCCACGCAGGCGACGATGGAGGACCCAAAGATCCTCGAGGAACTGCGCAAGATCGCACCCGTCCCCGCAGTGGGCGGCAACATTGATAAAAAAACATCGGAGCGGAGCTTTGCCTGAGACCGAATGTGCGACGCTCCCCGGCCACCTTATATATGCTGCACGATTTGAAGCAGATAGATGGATGCCCCACCTTCGCGAGTCTTTTGCGCTGAGGTGGGGATTTGAGTCGTGATTAAAGTTTGAGCTGCTGTCCTAGCGACTAACCACGCGCGGTCTTCCGATACATCTGCTTCTCGATCATCTTCACGTCAATGATCGGCAGTTGTATGTTCGATGCGCCGAGCACCGCCATTTTCGGCAACTCGCCGCGCACCATCGCCACTTCATCACAGGCATGAAGCCGCGGACAATTCACACAATCCTTGTAAATCTTGTCCGGCATGTCTTCACGCGTCGCCGCACGGAATCCGAACAAGGCGAAAAAGTCAGGGATACGGGTGAACAGGCACACGCACTTGACGTCGTGTTCTTCCGCCTGCGCCAGTAACGCATCAATAAGGATGCGTCCCGCGCCTTTGCCTTTATATGCAGGAGATACCGCGATGGAGCGTACCTCGGTCAAGTGCGGGCCATACATATGCAGCGCGCCGCAGCCGATGATCTTGCCTTCGTCTTCCACCACCACGAAGTCGCGCACGTTCTCATAGAGCTCGGGCAACGAACGCGGCAGCAGAGTGCCGTCATGAGAGTAGTTCTTGATCAACGTGTGGATGTGCTGCGCGTCCGGCAGCTTGGCATTACGTGTGTGCATAGACCGCACCTCCCCGTACCTTCGAATTACGTATCTTCGCGATGCGTTCCTTCGCGTCCGCCAGCGCATTCTTCACGCGCCCACGGGCGGTTCCACCGACCACATCGTGGCAATCAAGCACTGCTTGCAACTTCACCGCCTGGTAAAAATCGTTCTCAAAAGCTGGATTCAACGCCTTCAACTCATCGAGCGACAGCCCTTCCAGTTCGCATCCTTTATCTATGCAAAGCCGCACGGCCGCGCCGATCACCTCATGCGCACGTCTGAAGGCCACGCCCTTGCGCGCAAGGTATGTTGCCGCCGCAAACGCGTTCATCGAATGCGCCTGCGCCGCTTGCTTCATTCGCTCGAAGTCAAACTGCACTTCCCGCATGTATCCCGCACAGTGGCGAAGCATCGCTGTCACCGTCTGCGTGGAGTCGAACACTGGGATCTGTGTCTCTTGCAGGTCTTTGTTGTACGCCAGCGCCAAGCCTTTCACATTCGCCAGCATGAATTGCGCATTCGCCATCAACCGTGCTGATTTTCCCCGCACCAGCTCAAGCAAGTCAGGATTCTGCTTCTGTGGCATTGCGCTGCTGCCCGTGGAAAAGCTCTCCGGCAGTTTCACAAAGCCAAACTCCTGCGTGCAAAAGATGATCTGCTCCTCCGCCCAGCGGCTCAGATGGACTCCCAACAGCGCCAGCACCTGCGTGAACTCGATGGCGAAATCCCGGTCGCTGGTCGCATCCATGCTGTTCGTCGTCGGACCGTCGAAATTCAACTGTTTCGCCATCGCGCTACGGTCAAGTGGCAAAGTGCTGCCCGCAATCGCGCCAGAACCTAGCGGACAAACATTCAACCGCTCACGGCAGTCCTTCAACCGCTCCGCATCGCGCAAAAACATCTCCACGTACGCCAACAACCAATGCGCCACCAAGACTGGCTCAGCCCGCTGCAAGTGCGTATAAGCCGGCATCTCCGCCTCTCCGGCTTCTCCTGCTTTGGCAGCGAACGCATCGGCCAAGTCCGCGATCAAATCCACAGTCTCGTCAATCTGCGCACGAACAAACAATCTCAAGTCCGTAGCGATCTGCTCGTTACGACTGCGTCCGTTATGCAGCTTGTATCCCGCTTCGCCGATTCGCTTAACCAACTCGCGCTCAACAAAGTGATGGATATCTTCCGCTTCTTCGTCGTCGAGCACAGCAGCGTTCTTCGCCGCATCGGCTTCCAGCGCCCGCAAGGCGTCCACGATCTGCTTTGACTCCGCTAGCGACAGTATCCCGAGCTTCTCCAGGGCAGCCGCATAGGCAGAGCTGGCCGCGACCTCTTCGCTCAACAATTGCTTGTCGAACGGAAAGGACCGTTGCCAACTCTCAAACTCCGGATTGAGCGGCTGACGAAACCGCCCTGACCACATCTTCATTTCCCGCTGCCTACTTTCTCGTTCTCGATCTTGCGCAACGCCGCACGCGTACGCGCGGGCAATCCAAGTATGCGGATGAAGCCCGCCGCATCTTTCTGGTCATAGCTCTCGCCCATAGTGAAGCTCGAGAGGTCCGTGCGATATAGCGAGAACGCCGACTGCCGGCTCGACACCGTCACGTTGCCCTTGTACAGCTTCAACTTCACCGTGCCCGAGACTTCCTTCTGTGTGTCCGCCACGAATGCATCAAGCGCCTCGCGCAGCGGCGTGAACCACAACCCGAAGTACACCAGTTCCGCATACTTGAGCGCGATAACCTGCTTGAAGTGCGCGACTTCACGCTCCAGACACAACGATTCCAATTCGCGGTGCGCCGTCAGCAACAACGTTCCGCCCGGCGTCTCATAGCATCCGCGCGACTTGATACCGACAAACCTGTTTTCCACGATGTCCGTACGCCCGATCGCATTCTTCCCGCCGATGTCGTTTAACATCTCCACGATCGAGACCGGATCCATCTTCTTGCCATTCACCGAAACCGGCGTTCCCTGCTCGAATCCGATCTCGACCTCGGTCGCCTTATCGGGCGCCGCTTCAGGCGAGACAGACATCTGCCACGTCGAATCGAGCGGCGCGTTCGCGGGATCTTCCAGCTCGCCACCTTCGTGGCTCAAGTGCCAAAGGTTCTTGTCTCGCGAATGGATCTTCGTACGGCTCGCCGAGATCGGAATGTTCCGCTTTTCCGCGTAATCGATGCAGTCTTCGCGCGAACACAGGTCCCACTCGCGCCAGGGCGCCACGATCTTGAGTTCCGGCGCCAGGGCCTGGTAGGCATGCTCAAAGCGCACTTGGTCGTTGCCCTTACCCGTGCATCCATGCGCAACCGCGTCCGCGCCTTCTTCAAGCGCGACTTCTACCTGGTGCTTCGCGATCACCGGACGCGCCAGCGACGTGCCCAACAGATACTTGTGCTCATACACCGCGCCGGCGCGCAATGCCGGGAAAACATAGTCCGACAGAAACTCCTGCCGCATATCACGCACCACTACCTTCGACGCGCCCGTCGCATACGCCTTCTTGACCACGGCTTCGGTGTCGTCACCCTGGCCCACATCGCCGACCATGGCGATCACGTCATAGCTGTAGTTTTCTTTCAGCCACGGCACGATGATCGACGTATCCAGACCACCCGAATAAGCAAGCACAACTTTCTTAGACATTCACGCTCCTAGGCCGGTACCGGCGCAATCCGCCGCCCAGCAACATCAACAAAATAGATTTCTGCACATGCAGGCGGTTCTCCGCCTGATCGAACACCACCGACTGCGGCGAATCGATCACCGCATCCGTCACTTCACTTCCCCGATGCGCCGGCAAACAATGCATGAACAGTGCATGCTTCGCCGCGTGCGACATCAGTTCCTCATTCACCTGGAACTTCGCGAATATCTTCGCGCGCGCCTCCGTCTCCGCCTCCTGCCCCATACTCGCCCACACGTCGGTATAGACCGCATCAGCGCCACTCACCGCCGCGACGGGGTCATTGCTGATCGTGACCTTGCCGCCCGTCTCCGCCGCGATCTTCTTAGCCGCCTTCGTTACATCTGCCAGCGGCTCATACCCTTTCGGCGCTGCGATACGCACCTTCGCGCCCAGAGCCGCACCCGTCAGCATCAACGAGTGAGCCATGTTGTTGCCATCACCCACGTAAGTCAGCGTAACCTTCGTGATGTCATCAAACTTCTCTTCCAACGTAAAAAAATCGGCCAGCGCCTGGCACGGATGCTCCAGATCGCTCAACGCATTGATCACTGGGATCGAGGCATGTTCCGCGATGCCAGTGATGGTCGAATGCGCGAACGTCCGTAGGATCACGCAATCAACCCAGCGCTCCAGATTGTGCGCAACGTCAGCCAAAGTCTCGCGTTCGCCCAACCGCTGTTGCGTCTGGTCTACAAAGATCGCGTGCCCTCCCAGGCTGTTCACGCCCGCTTCGAACGTCAGCCGCGTGCGCAGTGATGGCTTTTCAAAGAACATCACTACTTGCTTGCCGGCGAGCGCACCCCGAAAATCCGCCGGACGCGCCTTGATCTGCGCCGTCATGTCCATCAATGCCGCAACTTCTTCAGCCGTCAGGTCCTGGATCGAGATCAGGTCTTTCGGCACAACCTCTTTTGCCGGA
>JAICLA010000285.1 GCA_025927695.1 Terriglobales bacterium
GGCGGATTGAAGCAGATAGGCCCGCGTAGAGTGGGGTTCCAGAACCCGGAGTCCTCCGGCGGCGAAGCCCAGGAACGGTCCACCATGCAGACGAAGCCGTTCTTTCCTGAGACTGCCTTCTCGTAGCCATTGCGACCGAGCACCATGACATCAGCATCTTTGGAGATGGAATCGGGCGCAGCACTGCGGGCGAGCGCGATCTCAGCATTGCGGTCCATCAGGTATTGCTCAAGGGGAGCCATCTTGAGATATAAAGGCGCCTTTTGCGCCGCGACCTGGCCAACCGCGCCAAGCGCAATCAGCATGGCAGCGAACGTCGTCGCGATGGTTTTTATCTGCATGATGCCACCTCCCAATGAGCACATTATGAGCGTCGCTATATCGACGTACTCACCATGAACGCGTTAGCGCCGTGGGCTTGCAGACTCTTTTAAAGGGGAAAGGCCGGACTATCAGTGGCGAAACCAGACGAAGTACACGATGGCGCCCACGGCGATGAAGAAGGAGAGAAGGCCGATGATGTCGTAGATATTGGGTTTGAGCGCGCGTTCCAGCATGAGTGCTTAGTTGTCAGTTTTCAGACAACAGTTGTCAAAGAAAAGAAAAAGCGCGGACTAAAGTCCGCGCTTTCGTTTTTATTACGGGCCTAACGCAGGCCTGGAAGGCCTGCTCCACCCAGATTGAACTACGTGCCTTCGCTCCAGCTGGCCAGGTACTCTTCCTGCTCAGGCGTGAGGCGGTCGATCTTGATGCCCATGGATTCAAGCTTCAACTTCGCCACTTTCTTGTCGAGGTCCACGGGAACTGCGAAGACGTTCTTCTCAAGCGTCTTGTAGTTCTTTACCAGGTACTCAGCCGAAAGGGCCTGGTTGGCAAAGCTCATATCCATCACGCTGGCGGGATGGCCTTCCGCAGCGGCAAGGTTGATCAGGCGGCCTTCGCCGAGGAGATAGATCTTGCGTCCGTCTCCCATCGCGTATTCATCAACGAATTCGCGGGTGGCGCGCTTCGATTTCGACAGCTTTTCGAGCGCGGGGATATCGATCTCCACATTGAAGTGTCCGGAGTTGGCGACAACTGCGCCATTCTTCATGACTTCAAAGTGTTCCTTCGCGAGAACGTTCTTGTTACCGGTCACGGTGACGAAGATGTCGCCGACTTTGGCGGCTTCCGCCATGGACATCACGCGGAATCCATCCATCACGGCTTCAATCGCTTTGGTCGGATCGATCTCAGTCACGATGACGTCTGCGCCCATGCCCTTTGCGCGTGAAGCTAAGCCACGGCCGCACCAGCCATAGCCGGCGACGACGAACTTGGAGCCCGCGATCAGCGAGTTGGTGCAACGGATCACGCCGTCAATGGTGGACTGGCCCGTGCCGTAGCGGTTATCGAACATGTGTTTGGTCAACGCATCGTTCACGGCAATGATGGGGTACTTCAATTCGCCGGACTTCGCCATCGCGCGCAGACGAATGACACCCGTAGTGGTCTCTTCGGTGCCGGCGATGATGTCATTCAACACTTCCTTGCGCTTTGTGAGCGCAACGGAGACGAGGTCAGCACCGTCATCCATCGTGATGTGCGGCTTGTGGTCAAGCGCGGACATGATGTGTCCATAGTAGGTGTCATTGTCCTCACCCTTAATGGCGAAGACGCTGATGCCGTAATCTTTCACCAGTGATGCGGCAACGTCGTCCTGCGTGGAGAGCGGGTTGCTCGCGCAGAGAACGATGTCTGCGCCGCCGTCACGCAGCGTGATCATCAGGTTTGCGGTCTCAGTGGTCACGTGCAGGCAAGCGGAGATGCGCATGCCCTTCAGCGGCTGGTTCTTGATGAAGTCTTTGCGAATGCTTTGCAGGACGGGCATTGATTGGTTCGCCCACTCGATGCGAAGTTTGCCCTGCTGGGCGAGTTCGATGTTCTTTATGTCACAAGCGATGGTTGGTGCGGTGGTGGTAGCCATTTAAGTTCGGTTTCTCGTTTCTTAAGATCGGTTTCCGGTTTCCAGTTTCCCGTTTCCCGGGGAAAAGCAGATTCCTCGCTTGCGCTCGGAATGACAAATCGAAATTGTTTGTCAGGTGGCACGGGTAAACCCGTGCCCTGACAGGGGTTGATTACTTCGCCGCAGACTTTGAGTTGATGCCCGCCTTCTCTTTAAGGGCAGCTGCCTTGTCCGTCGCTTCCCATGTGAAGTCGGCGTCTTTGCGTCCGAAGTGTCCGTAGGCTGCGGTCTTGCGATAGATCGGGCGGCGCAGCTTCAGGGTCTCGATGATCCCCTTAGGCGTGAGTTGGAACGTTTCGCGCACGACCTTCTCGATCTTGTCTTCCGCGATCTTGCCGGTGCCGAACGTATCAACCAACACGCTGACCGGGTCAGCCACGCCGATGGCGTAAGCGAGCTGCACTTCGCAACGATCTGCGAGGCCGGCAGCGACGATGTTCTTCGCGATGTAGCGCGCCATGTAGCAGGCGGAACGATCAACCTTGGTCGCGTCCTTACCGCTGAATGCGCCGCCACCGTGACGACCCATACCGCCGTAGGTATCAACGATGATCTTACGGCCGGTAAGGCCGGTGTCGCCCATCGGACCACCAACGACAAAGCGTCCCGTCGGATTGATGTGGTACTTGGTGTTCTCGTCGAGAAATTTTGCAGGAACAGCGACTTGAATGACCTGCTTCAGGATCTCTTCGCGGATGGTGTCGTTATCCACGGTCTCAGCATGCTGAGTGGAGATGACGACGGAATCAACGCGCACAGGCTTGTGATTGGAATCGTATTCGACCGTGACTTGCGATTTGCCGTCTGGGCGCAGCCAGTGGAGCTGGCCGTTCTTGCGAACTTCTGTAAGACGTTGCGTGAGTTTGTGCGCCAGCGAGATGGGCGTGGGCATGTACTCATCATTCTCATTGCAGGCATAACCGAACATCATGCCTTGGTCGCCAGCGCCGCCGGTGTCAACACCCTGAGCGATGTCGGGCGACTGCGAGTGCACGGAGCTGATCACGGCGCAAGTGTTGGAGTCGAAGCCGTGGGTGGCGTCGTTGTAACCGATCGATGAAACGGTGCCGCGCACGATGCTCTGGAAATCAACGTATGCCTTGGTGGTGATCTCACCGGAGATCATGACGAGGCCGGTGGTGGTCAATGTCTCACAAGCCACGCGGCTGGTGGGGTCGTCAGTAAGGCAGGCGTCGAGAATAGCGTCAGAGATCTGGTCA
>JAICLA010000045.1 GCA_025927695.1 Terriglobales bacterium
ACGAAGACCACCAAGTCCACAATGAACACCAGGAAGAACTAACTTAAAAAATGATTTTCGCTGTGTCCTTTGTGTACTCCGTGTTCTCTGTGTTGGGAGCTTGTGATCTTCGCGGCAGAGCTACGTAATATGCATCCGCCACAGCGTGATGCTCAACACCTCACGCAGATACAGGACTGCCCGACGTCCAACACTCAGTTCGCTCGTCCCCGGCCTTGGCGACCCAAACGCCGTCACGCCCTGCTTGGCCATCATCTTCTTGATGCGGTAGATGTGATACCCATCACTCACCACCAGACACGTGCTCATGTGGTTGATGCGCGCGATCTGCGCCACGCGCTGCGACGACTCATCGGTATCGTCGCTCTGCGTCTCCGCAATGAGGCTGCGTTCCGGAACGCCTAAGCCAAGCAGGTATGCACGGCCCACTCCGCCTTCGGAATAATTGGGATCATCACCATTCCCGCCGGTAGTGATGATGTAAGGCGCCAATCCGCGGTTATAGAGCTCCAGCGCATGGTCGAGTCGTGCGCGGAGCACGGGTGAAGGCTTACCCGAGTACTCAGCTGCTCCAAAAACCACAATGGCATCCGCTGGACGTGTCTCGTCCAGTTCAGACTGTCGCGCAATCTGGTAGTACGTGTAGGCGAAGTAACCCACCAGGATCGCAACAACTAGATAGATGTATTTTCGTGCGCGGCGCTTGATCAACGGCGGAGGCGCGCCGAAGTAAGTGTGTGGCCTCCGTAGCATCAGCCAATGACTTCCATGATCTCGTCCGCGGCGATCGCGCCTTGGCGGATGATGCGCCACCCCGCATTCTCGTCTGACAGATCAACGATCGTCGAAGCCACAATGCGAGGCGTAGTACCGCCATCCACGATCAGCGGCAGGCGGTCACCCAGTTGCTGGCGAACGGCGTCGGCAGTAGTGCACTCGCCTTCCCCACTCAGGTTCGCGGAAGTTGCGGTGATAGGCGAACCTACCGCGCGGACCAAAGCAACAGGAATTTCCGCGGAAGGCACACGTACCGCGACGTTTCCGGTGTTAGCCGTGACTTTCAACGGCAATCGCGAAGAAGCCTTCACAATAATGGTCAAAGGACCCGGCCAGAACCGCCGCGTCAATGCGTAGAAATCGCCATTCAGCGGCTGCGAGAGATCTTCTACCTGCTCAACGCTCTCCACGATCAGCGAAAGGGCCTTATGCCGCGACCGCGATTTGATCTCATAAATACGGTCCACCGCGCGCAGATTGAGCGGATCCACGGCAAGCCCGTAGAAAGTATCGGTAGGCATGCCCACGACCTGGCCGCTCTTAATGCGTTGGGCTGCATAGCTGATCAGTGCGGGTTCAGGGTTGGTGCTGTTGACCTTTAGAATCTCAGCGGATGGCAATCGCGTCCCTCATGGTTGTGAGTGAGATACAGAAGCGCGCCGGCGAACTCGTGGCCGGATAATGTTACCAGCAATTGCCGCTAACATATAGACTGCCGTAGTCCCACAGGCGTCCTTGAAAGGAAAGCATCAAGTCCGTGCAATTCCGCAGGATCGAAAGTAAGCAAAACCCCACCATCAAGACCATGCGCAAGGCGTTCGCCACCGGCGAACTCACTGAGGATGGCTGCTTCGCTATTGAAGGCATGAAGATCATTAATGAGGCGGCACGCAGCGGTATCCGTTTTAAGACTCTGGTCTTCGGGGAGTGGGCGGGTGACCGGCTGGCTTCCGTGCCGGATTTCAACGCCGAAGATGTCATCATCGTTCCCAATGATGTTCTGCGCAGTACGGTGGACACGGAGAGTCCGCAGGGCGTAGCCGCATTGGTGTGCGCGCCAGAGCATGGCCTGCAAGAGATTCTTGCGGGTAAAGGGCCAATTGTCGTTCTGGCAGGACTGCAAGATCCAGGAAACCTGGGCACCATCATCCGTTCGTCAGAGGCATTTGGCGCGGCGGGCGTGATTTTAGGCGAGGGAACAGTAAGCAGGTTCAATTCAAAAGTGGTACGCGCCTCAGCTGGTTCGGTATTCAGGCTTCCCTGTGTGGCATCCAAATTAGATGAAGCCATGAAACAGCTGAAAAAGTCCGGAGTTCAGCTCGTAGGGACTTCATCGCACGATGGAGCGCTCTTGCATGACGCCGACCTGCGGAAACGTATTGCGTTGTTCGTCGGAAGTGAAGGCGCAGGACTGACGGCAGAGATGGCCTCACAGATGGATGGATTTGTGAAGATACCTCAGGCTGAGAGCGTGGAATCATTGAATGCAGGCGTGGCTGCGTCACTGACCCTGTATGAAGCAGCACGACAAAGGTTTAAAGCGGAATGATCGCTCATCGGTACTGGATATTTCGCACCTCAATTTTCATTTTGTTCATCGTCGAATTCTTGTGGTTTGTTCCATGGCTTCGTTCCGCACAGAATCCCTGGCTCCGGACTGCCCTCTTTGCATTCAGCTTTTCGGTTCTGGCGGCCTGCAGCGAACTGCAGGCTACTTATAAGGCTGATTCCCGTATTCAATGGAATCCGCAGTTGCGAAACAGGCTTCTCACGTGCGTGGCCTTCTCAATGCTGCTGGCGCTGGCATTTCTTTTGGGCGACTCGCCTTATGCGTTCGCGCTCTTGGTATTGGCACTGATTCTGGTGATCGGTTACCAGATTCATCTCCGCCGCTTGTCGACTACGATTGCTTCGGTGTGGGCGTGCACTGCTGTTGCCGCCTACTTGATGTATAGGTTTTACCGATAATGAGCCTCTTCGCCTCACTCCCGAACTCACCCGCCGAGCCCGGTGGACGCCCGCTCGCAGATCGCATGCGACCACAGTCGCTCGATGAATTTGTAGGCCAAGAACAGATCCTCGCTCCCGGGAAGCCACTACGTCTGCAGATCGAGCGCGACGATCCCGGCTCCATCATCTTCTGGGGACCGCCCGGCGTGGGCAAGACTACTCTCGCCAAGATCATCGCCAACGTCACCAAAGCAGATTTCATCGAGTTCTCTGCCGTTCTCTCCGGGATCAAAGAGATCAAGCAGGTCATGGCAGACGCGCAGCGCGCCCGCGAGATGGGCACGCGCACCATCATCTTTGTGGACGAGATCCATCGCTTCAACAAAGCCCAGCAAGATGCATTCCTTCCCTACGTCGAGAACGGCAGCATTCGCCTCATCGGAGCCACCACCGAGAACCCATCCTTTGAGATCATCTCCGCTCTGCTCTCGCGCAGCCGCGTCTACATCCTCAAAGCGCTCACCGAAGATCAGATAGTCGAACTGCTGCAACGCGCGCTCGCCGACGAAGACCGCGGCTTAGGCAAACTCAACCTCACTGCGTCCGAAGAAGTCTTGCGCACCATAGCGCAATATTCTGACGGAGACGCCCGCACCGCCTACAACGTGCTGGAAGTCGCAGCCGCGGCCGCATCCGGGGTGAAGTCAAAAGAGATCACCCGCGAACTCGCCGGTGACGCCATGCAGAAGAAGCTGCTCAAGTATGACAAGAGCGGCGAAGAGCATTACAACCTGATATCCGCGCTGCATAAGTCAGTCCGCAACAGCGACGCCGATGCATCTCTCTACTGGCTAGTACGCATGATCGAATCCGGTGAAGATCCCATGTACCTCGCGCGGCGAATTGTCCGAATGGCAGTAGAAGATATTGGCTTGGCATCTCCGCAGGCGTTGGCCGTCACACTAGCCGCCCGCGACGCCTTCGATTTCCTGGGCCATCCCGAAGGCGACCTCGCTCTGGCACAAGCAGTCGTCTATCTAGCCCTCGCGCCGAAATCCAACGCTGTCTATCTAGCTTATGGTGAAGTCCAACGCGACGTTGAAACTACCTCTGCCGACCCTGTCCCTCTTCACTTACGCAATGCGCCCACCGGTTTGATGAAAGCGGTAGGCTACGGCAAAGGCTATCAATACGCCCACTCCATGGAAGACAAAGTTGCCGACATGCAATGCCTACCCGACAATCTCAAAGACAAGAAGTACTACCAGCCAACAACCGAGGGACACGAACGAGAGTTAAAACGAAGAATGGAAGAGATCAAAGAAGCGATTCGAAAGAAGAAAGATTTGTAATTTCTAATTTGAAATTTGTAACTTAATGTCGGAATAGCACAACAGCCTCCCGAGGGCTTTTCAAATTACAAATTAGAAGTTGCAAATCACAAATCCGGCCAATCTTGGCAATCGCAGATCCTGGCGACCACAGTCACCGGTGCCTCTTCCGATGCTCCTTCAGAATGCACTTATCCATGATCACCGTGATGCCGGCCTTGCGAGCCTTCTCCGCGGCGGCCTCGTTGACCACTTCTTCCTGCATCCAAATGCACGGCACCTTGAGCTCGATTGCTTGATCTACAACTTCGCCCACAAATTCTGAGCGACGGAAGATGTTCACGATGTCAATCTTCTGCTCTTTAGGGATGTCCAGCAGCGTGGCCACCGCCTTTTCACCCAGGGCCCCATTGATCGCGGGATTCACCGGGATGATCTTGTATCCATTCGACTGCATATAAGCAGTCACCCCATAGCTTGGGCGCATGGGGCTATTTGAGAGGCCAACTACCGCAATATTTTTTGATGAATTGAGAACATCTGCGATCGGGTCAGTAGCGGTTGAGTTCACGTTTCCTTCCCTTCATCCCTTAAGAGTATGGATAGTGATGAGATGCGGGCCCGGTTATCCCAGTTTGCTTGTCGTTGATTACCTTAGTTCAAGTGCAGCTTGATGAAGCCCAGTTGCAACATGCCTATCAAAGTCCAAAACAATAGCGCGGCCAATCCTACCAGTGAGAACAAAACGCGCAAAACTTTATGACCTGAGGCCAGCCAGCAGAAAAAGAGGCAGCCAACAGCTAGTACCCAGAAGATGACCCAGAGATCCCCAAGCCGCGGTACACTGCCTGGCCTGATCCCGCCCAGCACGGATGCAATAACCGAGAGAAGCCCCAGCCAGTGCCAATTGTTTCTCGACGCGCTTTCCATCTTGCTACTTCTGCGGCCCTGACTTCTCTTTGAAATTCTTCAACGCGATCTTCTTCAGCGTTTCCGGCACGTTCTTGTTCATGGAAAGCCCTTTGAGGTCATTCACCATCAGCAGCTTGACCATATTCAATGAGAGGTCCAGCGGACACCGCGGATTATTGATGAGATTCTTCACCACGTTATAGTTCTTCATGAACTTGCGGTTGCGCTGGATATCGCGCAGCACGCTCTCTTGCACGTTCTTCATGGCCGCGATGAGTTCCACTTCCTGGTCAGTCAGCTTAGGCGAAGCCAGCACCGCGCTGGAAACCACCTTTGACGCGTCGCGGATCAGCACTCCGCGTTCTTCCTTGTTGCCCAGCATGGCCAGCTTCACGCGTGCACCAACATTCATTTTGGATATCTTTGTGATGATGGACTCGCGCTCCGCCCCCTGTTCAGTCTTCGCCACCGCAGCCGTCGCAGACGCAGCACCTCTGGTGGCCGCGGCGAGTTCCTGCTGTTCTTCCGTAGTGCTGCCGGTCAACTCGAATTTCTTGCCTTCCTCGGCTGCGATCTCGTCCGCGTGCTCCAGCTCATAGCGGAGCACCTCGTCCACATCCACGTCATAGACGCGTGCCTTAGAGAGGTCCTTCGGATCGATCGGTTGTACGGGCTCTTTTACTTCCTCTGTCATATTTGTGTTCCAAAGTCTAAACCGACTGGCGCGCTGTCGCGCAGCACATTTTACAAATCGTCAGATTCCGCCTGAACGGCAATATTCCCTGACCGTCGCGCCACTAGATAAGCCCGCATGAATTCGTTCAAGCCACCATCCAGGACCTTGTCCACATCGCCCACTTCGTACTTCGTCCGATGGTCCTTCACCAGTCGGTACGGATGCAGCACGTAAGAGCGTATCTGCGACCCGAAATTGATCGCCAGCTTCGAATCCTCAAGTTTTTGGCTAGCCGCCTTCTTTTTCTCCAGTTCGTACTCATACAGTTTCGATCGCATCATCTTCATGCCGCGTTCGCGGTTCTTATGCTGCGACCGCTCGTTTTGGCAGCTCACCACGATTCCCGTGGGTATATGCGTGATCCGCACCGCGGAATCCGTCGTATTCACATGCTGTCCACCTGCCCCGCCCGAGCGATACGTATCAATTCGCAAGTCTTCCGGCTTGATATCCACCTCAATGCTCTCATCGATCTCCGGCGAAACAAACACACTCGCAAACGAAGTATGTCTGCGCTTGGCCTGATCAAACGGCGAAATCCTCACCAGCCGGTGTACACCGATCTCGCTCGTCAGGAATCCGAACGCGTAATCGCCGCTCACGGTAAACGTCGCCGACTTGATGCCCGCCTCTTCCGCCGGCTGATGGTCATTCATCACCGCCTCGAAGCCGTTCGTCTCTGCCCATCGCAGATACATTCTCAAAAGCATCTCCGCCCAATCCTGCGACTCCGTGCCACCCGCGCCCGGATGAATGGTCACAATGGCATTCAGCGCGTCCGTCTCGCCAGAGAAAAGTGTCTGCGTCTCCAGCTTGTCGATGACACCCTTCAGCGCATCCACTTCCCGCTTCAAGTCGGCGGACACATCCTCGCCCTCGCGCGCCAGATCAAAGTACGCGGCAACATCAGCTGCGCGACGCTCCAACTCCGCGTCGTTCGCAATGGCAGACTCCAGCCTCTTGCGTTCGCGCATTGTGGTCTGCGAAAGCTCAGGATTCGACCAGAAATTCGGGTCGGCGACTTTCTTCTCAGTTTCTTCTAACTGGCGACGCAGGCGGGGCGCGTCAAAGATACTCCCGCAGGTCTTTGACCTTCTGCTGGAGCGGAGTGAATTCGCGTTCGATTTCTTCGATCATAGAGGTGTTATCAGCGGATCACGCCCACGCGCAGATTGAACCGCACGAAGACGAGCAGTAAAGAAATTATCGCACACGCCCAAGCGAATACATCGCCGTGCCGCGTATAGAAAGTCGTCGCCGAAACCAAGTCGTACTGCGCCCGCAGTGTCGTCTGCTTATCCCGGGCCACATCCGCCGTGAGTCTCCCTTGCGGATCGATACTCGCGGTGATGCCTGTGTTAGTTGCTCGCAGCATCCATCTATCATTTTCCATCGCCCGCATCCGTGCCATGTTCAGGCCTTGCCGCGCGGCGCCGCTCGACCCGAACCATCCGTCATTCGAAATGTTCACGAATACGTCTGCGCCATTCACAGCAAACTCGCGTATCTCATCAGGAAAGACCGACTCGTAACAAATGAAAACGCCAATATGCTCTTTCGCATTTCCCTGCGTGATGTTGAAAACTTCGCGCTTCGTACCCGGCGAAAACGTTCCCACTTCCTTAGTCAGGTTCTTCGCAAAGAAAAACAACTGTTTGAACGGCACATACTCGCCGAACGGCACCAGATGCACCTTGTCATACCGCGATACAAACTGTCCGGACGGCGCGATCAGCTCCGCAGAGTTGTAAATCTCTTCCGGATGCAATGCCCCCTCCGGCGTTCCCAAACTCCCCGCAATGATGAACGCATCTCGGTCTTGTGCCAACGCCGTCATCCATACTCGGAATTTCGGATCCATCACATAAAACGGTCCCGGCGATTCCGGCCAGATGATTAACCGCGGTTCGGGATCTTCTTTAGTGACTGCCTGTCGGCTCAAGTCAGTCAGCTTGCCCATCGTCTGATCGAACACCTCCGGCGACCACTGCATCTCCAGCGGCAGATTCACCTGTACCAGCGCCGCTACATGCGTCGGCGCAGGCAGCTTCTCCGTTATCAATTCACCTGCCGAGAACGCCGTGGCAATCACAATCCCCAACATTGCGAAGACCACCGCTCGTCCGCTTCGCAATAAGAACGCCGCCACGACACAAGCATTCACCACCGCGACGACAAAAGAGATTCCATACACGCCGCACACAGTGGCGAACACCGGCGACACTACCGGATTATTCACCTGCGTTGTTCCCAGCAAGTCCCACGGAAATCCCGTGATTCGCGCCCGCGCCAACTCCACTGCCACCCAAAAAAACGGAGCCGCGATCAATGCTCGCACCACGCCGCCCCGACTCGCCCGCACCAGCAATGCCGCAAACAATCCGTGGTACAAGCCAAGATACAAACAAAACAGAATGAGAATTCCCGCCGCGATCGGCGCCGGCAACCCTCCGTACGTGTTCATCACGTGATACACCCAGTAGCACGTGCCGCCATACCAGATTACGCCGCAAAAATATCCCAGCCAGAATCCCTGCCTCGCCGTTACCTCGCCATAGCCACTCTTAGCGCCTGGCACCAGTACCTGCACACGCGGTTTTGCAAGCAAAGCGTAAACAAGCGGAGTCAGCGCGATCCAACTGAGCCAATACCATTCAAGATTGGGAAAGACAGCGGTTTGCAGCAGTCCTGATGCGGCTGCCAGCGCGTAGAGCCCGACCGTGCGTGAGCGCGAATGCATCACGCAAAAAGTGTATCAGCCGTGTGAGCGCGCAGCGAACGCCGGTTAGCGCGAGCACAGCGCGAGAGCGAAGTCGCTTGCGGCGCAGCTCCGGAATAACGCTACAACTCTGAAATTGACGCTTGCGATTCACGGGGATAGACTCGTTTCTTCGGTTTAACCACAGCAATGTCGTCAGACGCGCAGCCCACAAATCCTTCCAATCGAGTCCGCATCGTTGTCGCTACATCAGTAGCGCTCACGTTCATCTCGTTCTGGCGCGCGGCGGCCATAGTCCTCAACGATCTTGGTTCATCAGCGTTTTACGCCGGCGGCATTGCAGAGCAAGCTGTCGGCAAAGCCGCGCCCTGGTTCATCCTGGGCGTGATGTTGTTCTCTTTCGCGGTGCGCGCGGTGTACATCGAGAGTTGTTCGATGTTCGTCCGCGGTGGCGTTTATCGCGTCGTAAAAGAAGCCCTCGGCGGAACTCTCGCCAAGATCAGCGTATCCATGCTGATCTTCGACTACATCCTCACCGGGCCCATATCCGGCGTCAGCGCAGGACAATACATTGGTGGCCTCATCAACAGCCTCCTCGGCCTCGCCGACAAACACGGCTGGGTCCCACGCGCCGTGCATGAAATGTTCCATGGCACTCCGCACCTGAACGAAGCGTGGACATCCGTAATCTTTGCGCTCGCCATGACGCTCTTTTATTGGTGGGAAAACACCAAGGGCATCGAAGAATCCAGCGAGAAAGCTCTGCGCGTGATGCAGATCACCGCAGTCATGGTCTTCATGCTGCTCGCATGGTCCGCGCTCACCATCATTAAAGCGCCGCCGGGCTCCATCCAACTTCCCCCGTGGCCCATTCCCAGAAACCTACATTTCAGCGACGAAGCGCTCGGCTTCCTCAAGAACACTGACATTGCCAAGGCCTTCGGACTCTTCGGCGTCATCATCGCTTTCGGCCACTCGGTGCTCGCCATGTCCGGCGAAGAAACGCTCGCGCAAGTGAACCGCGAGATCGCGCACCCAAAGCTTAAGAACCTGAAACGTGCGGCCATCGTAATCGCCATCTTCAGCTTCGTCTTCACCGGACTCTGCTCCCTGCTCGCCGTCATGCTCATTCCAGACGACGTCCGCGTGGCCGTCTATCGTGACAATCTCATTAGCGGCCTGGCCATGAACATGATCGGGCCAGACATCCTGAAGCTGCTGTTCCAGATCTTCGTCGTCGTCTGCGGGTTCCTCATCCTCTCCGGCGCCATCAACACTTCCATCATCGGTTCCAACGGTGTTCTTAATCGAGTCTCTGAGGATGGCGTCCTCACCGATTGGTTCCGCAAGCCGCAGCGGAAATACGGCACCAGCTATCGCATCATCAATATGGTGGTAGGGCTGCAGATCCTCACCATCCTCCTCAGTCGCGGAGACGTCATTGCACTCGGCGAAGCGTATGCCTTCGGCGTGATCTGGAGCTTCACCTTCAACAGCCTCGCCATGCTGGTGCTGCGTTTCAAGTACAAGGGCGATCGCGCGTGGAAAGTTCCTATAAACCTTGAACTGCCCATCGGCGGTGGTAAAAAGATTGAGCTTCCCTTTGGGTTACTCTCCGTCCATCTCGTTCTTCTTTCAGTCGCCATCACCAACTTATTCACCAAATCACTCGCCACAAAAGTAGGCGTAGTCTTCGCGCTAGCCTTCTACATCATCTTTTATTTCTCTGAGCGCGATAACCAACGCCGGCACAAGCACGCCGCGCAGCAGATGAAAGAGCATTTCCAGCTCGAGCGGCAAGATACAGTGTCGGCGGACAACGTCGGCATCCAGCCTGGCAACGTGTTAGTCACCGTCCGTGACTACAACACTCTCGGACACCTCAAGTGGGTGCTCGAACGTACTGACACGCACGAGCAAGATGTGGTCGTTCTCTCCGCTCGGATGACTGGGCCTGGCTCCGCCGAGTACGATCTCTCCACTGAACAGATCTTCAGTGACTACGAACAGCTTCTCTTCACCAAAGCCGTCTCCGTAGCTGAAAGCGTTGGCAAAACCATTTCGCTACTAGTCATCCCGGCACGTGACGTTTTCTCCGCCATCGTGCAAACGGCCAACACCCTTGAATCCGCCGCCATCGTCGCCGGCCTCTCAACCAAAATGCCCGCAGAAGAGCAGGCCTTCAAACTCGGACAAGCGTGGGAAGCCATGCCCGAGCCAAAACGCCAGATCGTCTTTCAGGTCATTCACCCTGACGGCCCGGTCGACACCTTCCGCATCGGCCCGCATACGCCCACCATGAAAACGGAGGACGTGCACCTCGTCCATCGCATGTGGCTGCGTCTGCGCAAATTCCCCGGCATGGAAGAACTTCATCACTCAGACATTGTCACTTTCGCGCTCACCCGCCTAGCGCTAGATTTCAGCCGCGATCCGGATGAGGTACTTCGCGCTCTACGCAAAGGCGAAGGACGCACCACCGGCGCCCTCGCCCCCGAGCCCCGCACCCCCGGCCTGGAACCGCCGAAAACGTCTTTACCACCCACCGAGCCCACATCCGAACGTCGGCAAAAACAGCGCCCAGACAAATTTCAGGGCTTCTGAGCCTTTAAATTTTGGCAATTACAAATTTTGGCAATTACAATCGGGTTACAGATGTCCCATCCCCTAAGAACGACCGTAGATGATTTCGTCCAAGGCCTAAAAGCCTTCGAGCGCGACCACATCACGCAGAATCGCGTACGCGAGTTCATGGACGCGCACCATCTCTCTGCGGAAGCGCTCAAGCCCTACACCTACTTCCGTAGCGACTACTACACGCGCAATCTCATCTATCGCGACGATCTGTTCGAAGTCATGGCGATTTGTTGGCAGCCCAACCAGAAGACCGCCGTCCACACCCACAACGGACAGCTAGGCTGGATGCAGATGGCTCAAGGCGAAGTCGCTGTCCATAACTACAAATATCTGACCTGTGATTGTCCTGAGCGACAGAACGTCGTCGGCCTTGATTGCCTAGGCGGCGCCCAGCACCTCGAACTCGAGCGGCTCAACACCAACGTCTGCAATGACGGCACCGGGATTTACCAAGTGGACAAGCTCCGCAGCATCCATCAGATCGAGAACACTGACAAGTCAGATCTCGGCGTCGTAAGCCTTCACGTCTATTCCCTGCCATTCGATTCCTGCGTGACCTTCAACATGGACGCAGGCACCTGCTGCCGCAAGCAACTCAGCTACTACAGCAAATACGGCAAAGTAGAAGGCGACATCGAACACCGCAAAGACGGCGAACTCCGCGTCATCGGTTAGGGATTTTTACATCCCGAGCACAGCGAGGGAGCCCTACCAACCTGCAGACTATTGGACAAACCACTGAACTGTCAGCCTGAGCGCAGCCGCGTTCGCCGAGGTCCCAACAGCTCTGCTGTTGGGGTGGTTAGCGGCGGAGTAGAAGGGTCTATGTATTTCGCCGCAAAACCGCGGCCACCCACCACTTGATGCTCGGTGCTAGCTGCTCGGTGCTTGCGCAGCCACCCGCCTTCTCACAAACTCCACCATCGCATCCGTAACGTACTCCAGCGGCGTCACGCGAAAAACTGTTTTGTTTCTAATGAGCGAAAGACTCACGTTCTGCCATGGCGGCAGAAAACTATCCGGCCTATCTTGCAGCACCACCGCACTAGCCCTATCGAGGAACTCCAGCGCTGACGCTTTGAAATCTTCAGTCGCGGGATCCAGCACAGTCAAATAAACATCCGGGCGCACAAACTTCATCACACTGTTCGACTCGATAATGATGTTAGTAGCCTTCGCGAACTCATCGCGCAACGCTGGCATCGCCTCAGCCAGCATGCCCTGCTTAGTCCGCGCCCAAAGAACCCGCTTAGCACCTGCTAGTAAGAATCGCGAAGTGTCGCTCTCACCGCTGCGATCTTTCTCTTCGTCGATCGACCACGCGTGTTCGTGTTCATTGAGCGCACAATCGCAAGGCTCTGTCGTGACTGAACAAACGCCATGCCCAAACTGCGTGATCTTCACCGCCAGCCATTGCATCTCCGGCATGCGCGCGATCAGTCCGGCCACCACACTCGTCTTGCCCACATTCCGCGAGTGCCCGCCAATGACCACAATCGCCATGCGCTTACTATAGGCCTATATGTCAATACATTGGCTTGGCGCTTGATGTTCACATCCCGAAGCGAAGCGAGGGATCCCTATAATTCTGCAAACTGTTCGGAGGTACTCGTCTGGGATGCAGCGCTACCATTCACGTCTGAATGCTGATTGCTGCTGACTGCTTCTTCGTGCAACGTGCAACCGTGCAACGTGAAACGCGCCGTTCTAATACATCGACTCGCCGCCCACCGGTCTCGTCTTCCACCGCCGATGCACCCAAATCCACTGGTCCGGATACGCCCTCACGCAGCTCTCCAACGCCTTGGTAAACCGAGCCGTGTTCTCCACAGCATCCGCCTCCGAATCACCTGTCCGCTCCAATTCCAACGCCGGCTCAAAACGTATCCGATACTTCCCCAATTCCTCGTCCCACAACGTGAAAGCAGGAACAACAGCAGCATCGGTCTTCAACGCCACCCGCGCCATCCCGCTAGCAGTAGCCGCCAGATGCCCGAAGAAATCCACGAACACGCCCTGCGGCGGCGTCATGTTCGTATCCATCAATATGCCCACCGTATCGCCCGCACGCATCGACGAGATCAGCCCCCGCGCGAACTCCCGGTTATCGAACGTCGAGTTCCCGTGCATCGTCCGATATCGCTTCACGAAATTATTGATCAGCGGATTATCCAGATCCCGCACCACGATCTTTATCGGATATCCATAGATCGAATGTGCGAACGAACCCAGCTCCCAAGAACCGAAGTGTCCCGTTAACAACAGCACACCTTTCCCGCGCTGCTGGGCAGAAAGGAAATTCTCCAGCCCGTCATGCACGGCAATATCGGCAACATTGTTCTTATTCAATCGCGGAAACAACGCAAACTCCGCCAGCTGCCGCCCCATACCGTCAAACACGCGTTTAAGCGTCGTTTTGCGCTCCGCTTCCGTCATGTCCGGGAACGCAATTTCCAGGTTCCGCATCCCCACGCGCCGCAGTTTCCCATGCACCAGATACACGACCCGCGCCAAGGCCACACCCACCGCCCGGGCCATCGAACGAGGCAAAATTCCTATGCCACGCACGAGTAACCAAAACGGTATGAACTCAATCCAATCTCGCATGAGGTTTCTGACGGTAACATACCCACCGCGCAGAATCCCAACTCGCAACGGCTCGGGTCAAGGTTTCCACTGGGGACCAGCCTGAAGATTTCTTTGTGCAACTTTGTGTTCTTTGTGCCTTAGTGGTGGATTTTGCTTTTGACTTTTGATTTAAGATAGGCGGCGCTATGAAAAAGGTAAGTTTCGCGTTGTTCGCTCTCGCGATGTTCGCATTCACAGGCTGCAAAGTCTCCGCTCCCGGTGGCGCCGAGACCAAGCTCATGACCACCATGAAGCACAGCGTCACCATCGGCGGCAAAGATGACAAGAACCCCACGCCCGACACACCTGACACCTACAAAGAAGGCCAGGAGCATTTCGGACACCACTGCCAGATCTGCCACGGCATGGACGGCCAAGCCACCGGCGTCCCCTTCGCCACCAAGATGTCACCGCCGGTGCCAGACCTGAAATCAAAAGACGTGCAGGACTACACCGATGGCCAGCTCAAATGGATCATCGACAACGGCATCGAACCCAGCGGCATGCCCGGCTGGAAAGGCATCCTCTCTGACGAAGAAGCCTGGAACATAGTCCGCTTCATCCGCCACCTGCCCGCCAAAGGCAGCCTCGGCACGCCCGCCATCTTCAAAGAAGAAGCGGAAGAGCACGAAAAGATGGAAGGCATGGAACACGGCGCCAAGAAGACTGACGAGTCCAAGCCTCACACGCACAACCACTGATATGAAGAAGACGCGCGTCATGTACATCGAATGCAAGGCAGGCTCGCTAATAGGCCCCGCCCGCATCGGACGTGTATCTTTTTCAAAAACCGGTAAGACGATCTATTACCAAGGCAAGGCTTTTCAGAGTCAAAAAGGATCTGGTTTCAAGTCCAACTACTTCGAAATCGAAAGCGGTGATGACTACTGGATCTCAGGTCCTCATCGCGATGGTGCCGACTCCTTGTACGCGACAAACATTGCCACACCGATTGACGAAGACGCTCGTGAAGAATACTGGGTTGAAATTCGTCGCGATCCGGAACGAATCAATCAGAAAGTAACCTGAGATTTTCTCTGCGTCTCCGCGCCTCCGCGGTGAAAACGCTTTTTCGCACCACCAAACCGCGCTATAATAACCACAGCCACGGCGGGGTTCGATGGCGGCGAGCGCAACGCTCACCGTAGACCCCGAACATGCCGGGGCCTTTTCTATTTGTAGGCTCCGAGCCCAACTTGTGGAGACCCGCAAATGAAAAAGACTGACCTGCTGCACACGACCGTAGATCACTACGACATCAAGACCGTCAACGTCGTCCCCATGATCGACATGATGGAAAAGACCGCGTTCCAGGCACGCAACCTCGCACGCGCCGCCAAGATCGTTGACGAGATGGTCGCCGACCAAGACTGCGGCATCATCCTCACCCTCGCCGGCAGCCTCATCTCCGCCGGACAAAAAGGCATCATCCTCGACATGATGCGCTGCAACATGATCGACGCCATCGTCTCCACCGGCGCCAACATCGTTGACCAGGATTTCTTCGAGGCCCTCGGCTTCCGCCACTATCAAGGCTCGCCCTTCGCCTCCGACAACGA
>JAICLA010000310.1 GCA_025927695.1 Terriglobales bacterium
ATGGTTCCTCACATTAAGGTGGAAGAAAAACTTCACGAAGCCATCGAGAGTGACGGCACGCAACAGATCTTCGCCGTCACCGGCGTCCCCGATGGCAAAAAGGGCGAGCGCCTCATCGTGCTACACACGCTCGATCCTGAAGAACTAGACGCCGCGATAGAGAAGTTTGCAGCCAACGACCTTCCGCCGCTCTGGAAGCCCCGCGTCAACCAATTCTTCAAGATAGAAACGATTCCCTACCTTGGCACCGGCAAGTTGGATCTACGTAAGATTAAAGAGATGGCACAACAATTAGCGGGCAACTCAGTCGGCGCCGCGGGCTGATGCAATACTCCACCTGCTGTCTTACTTAAACTGTCATCCTGAGCGGAGCGGCGGTGAAGCCGCCGCATAGTCGAAGGACAATGCATTTGCCGTTGCCTTTGATTTTTCGAGAAACGAGAAACCAAAAACGAGAAACCGGCTCTCGTTACTTATCCACCGCCGACAAATGCTCATGCACGATAAGCACTCTGCCATCCGGCTCCAGCCGAAAGATCTGCGTAGCGCGCCCCTGTTTAATATCTTCTTCAACCGGATTGCCCATCCCGCCAGCCACTCGCATCGCATGAAACTGGAACAAATAGCTAGCGCAAGCTGCGTTGTCGCCCAGCAGGATCACGTCGATGTTCGAAGTGCTGCTCCTCAATGAAGACTTCCCGTGAAAATATTCACGCTCCCGCCGTGCCGCCGCTAACCGTCCCGGCTCCAAACGCGCGCTGACTGACGAGAACACACTCGAATCCGGAGCATAAAAGTTCATCAACCCCTGCGCGTCCTTGTCCATGAACACATTCCAGAACCGCAGGATTTCGCCTTTCACCTGTTCAACAGTAAGTTTCTGGGCCACAGCTAACTCCTTCTCGGGGAGGAAAAGCGCATCGAGAACTGGCTTCGACACGGGGAAGTGTATCGCATTCAGATTCACTGGCGTCTTACTTTTAATGTTACCTTTGGCACGGAATGGGCGTCTGACTTTCATGCAAATTCCCAGCAAGATCGCACTCTTCGTCTTCGCCCTAATCGCTACGGCCGCTGCCGCTGACGTCCAACTCGGCGGCGACTGGCGCGGAACGTCCCTCTGTCAGCAAAAGAACACAGCGTGCCACGACGAGAACGTGTTGCTGCATTTTTCCGTGCCCGACTCCACCGGCAGGGTCACCATCGTTGCTGACAAGATCGTCAATGGCAAGCCTGAGAAGATGGGCACCATCATCGTGAAGTATGACAAGGCGCACGCTACCCTTCGCTCAGACGAATCCGATCGCATCTGGGAATTCCACCAAGACGGCCGCGCGATGCACGGCACGCTGACGTATCAAGGTAAGCTTTTTCGCAAGCTGGAGATCACGAAAGACTAGCGCGTTTTTTCGCGCTGCTGACGCAACTCTTCCATCGCGGAACCAATCAGTTCTTTCGAGTCGTTGATCGCCTTCAAAACAATCTGCATGTCATTCGAAGGCTGGCTAGGATTACGATTGCTCCGGCAATAGACTCCATGCTGACCAACCAGCACGAGCGCGTCCGTCAGCATATCCATCGTGACAGCAAGCCGTCCCCGCGCGACACCCATCATCATCTCGTGCTGCTGAAGTTCATCGCGCTTTTCGTCGAAGACGGACACTACGGTTTCCACCGCAATATAGGCTTCCGATTCGCCGTTACCTCATCCATGCGCTCCACGCGCGCATTGTGTGGTGCATTCAAAATGATGTCGGGGTCTTCCTGCGCCTCACGCGCAATGTTCCGCATCGCGTCAATGAACAAGTCGAGTTCTTCCTTGGGCTCGCTCTCCGTCGGCTCGATCATGATCGCTCCATGGTCAGCCACCGTCAGTGGGAACGCCGTCGTATACGGATGGAATCCATAATCGATCAGCCGCTTCGCAATATCGCCCGTCTTCACGCCATTCACCGCCTGCAACCGATGGCTTAAAACGACCTCATGCATAGACGGCGACTTGAACGGCAACTCGTAAACATCCTCCAGCTTTTTGCGAATGTAATTCGCATTCATCACCGCATCTTCCGTCGTTTGCCGCAATCCATCCGGACCATTCGCCATGATGTAAGCCAGCGCGCGCACGTGCATGCCAAAATTTCCGTAGTAAGCTTTCACGCGCCCAATGGACTTCGGCCGCTCGTAATCGAACGCCAGCGCTTCGCCCTTCTTCGCAATGACTGGCGTCGGCAAGAACGGTTCCAGATGTTTCTTGATCGCCACCGGTCCGCTTCCCGGACCACCACCACCATGCGGCGTCGAAAATGTTTTGTGCAGGTTAAGGTGCATCACATCTACGCCGAAATCGCCTGGACGCGCCTTGCCCACCAGCGC
>JAICLA010000265.1 GCA_025927695.1 Terriglobales bacterium
AACTTGCGCTCGTCGCCAGGTTTTGCGCCGCGCAGATGTTCTGAGAAATCTTTCACAGTGTTCTTGCCACCGATCTCGACCAATACTTCATCTACTTTCACCGGCTTCGCGATCTCTGCTTCTACGGAATCGTTGATGGCTTTTTGCACTGCGTTCGATTCTTCGCCGTCTTTTTTCTCCGCGATCTCGGCCTTCTTTTCAGCTATCGCCTTCGTGCCCTTGGCAGTTCCGGTGAATGAGATCTGGGCGAAGTCGCCGTCTTTCAACTCGCGGTCTTCGACGGCGTCATATGCAGCTTGTCGCTGTTGCAGTTCTTTCAGCGCCTCTTCGATCTCTTCGTCCTTTACTGAGATATCCGCCTTCTCGGCTTTCAACTCCTTGTAGCCGCGAACATCAAATTCCGGCAGCACTTCAAATACCGCCTTGAACTTCAGTGGCTCACCGTCTTTGAAATGAAGGTCCGTCACCTGCGGTTGTGACACAGGCAGCAACTTGCTCTTTCCTACTTCGGCACGGAAGGCCTTCGGGATTAGTTCGTCCGCCACCTCGCTGCGGACGTCATCCATAAAGCGGTTTTTAATGATGGAGGTCGGAACCTTGCCTGCGCGGAAGCCGGGGATGCGCGCCAACTTCTGGTACTTCTTGAGGGTCTGATCAACGGCCTTAGAGACTTCGTCCGCGGGGATTTCAATGGAGACCTCGCGCTTGCAAGCCTCATTCATCTCAGGCTCGTGGTGGTGATGGTGCGCATGATCGTTGGAATGGTCGTGAGGTTGGGCTTCTTGCGCCTGCGGCGTCTCAGCAGAGGCTTGCTTCACAGGCTCGGCTCCGGCCTGTTTCTTCTTCTTTTCTTTGGGTTCTACGTAGCTCAATCAAATCTCTCTTTGCACCCTTCAAAAGCACGGCCAGAGTGCCAGTTTTCTTACACTTATCGAAGTTCCAGTGTAAGAGACCGAAAGCACAACGGTCAAACCGCCAAGCCCCTGTTTTTCCACAATTTGCGGTGCCATTTCGGGCGAAATCTCAATCCTTCTCTGGTTCCGATAAAATCGAAATTACATGCTTCACATCTTCTGGGAATTTCAGGTCAAGGCTGACAAGATCGCCGAATTCGAGCGCCGCTACGGCAGCCATGGCGACTGGGCGCAACTCTTCCGCCGAGCTAAAGGTTTCCATCACACTGTTCTCGGGCGCAGCACACATGCCCCGGGACACTACCTTGTGACAGACGTCTGGGACGATGCGGAAGCGTTTGCGCAGTTCAAGAAAGATTTTCGCGAAGCCTATGTTCAGCTCGACAAACTCTGCGAGTCACTCACGCTCGAAGAGAAACACATCGGGGACTTCGAGCCCTTATGAAGTCCGGGCCTCGTCGCGCAGCAAAATCCCTGTCACCGCTGCAAGTCTTGGAGCAGGAAGTTACGGCGTGCGTTCTGTGCCCGCGCTTGGTTGAATACCGCGAACGCATCGGCCGCGAGAAACGCCGTGCATACAAAGACCAAGAGTATTGGGCCAAGCCTGTGCCCGGCTTCGGCGATGCCGATGCGAAGGTTCTCATTCTCGGCCTGGCCCCGGGTGCGCACGGCTCCAACCGTACCGGTCGTCCATTCACCGGCGATGGCTCTGGCTTCTTTATGTATCCCGTGCTGCACGAAACGGGGTTCGCATCACAACCCACCGCCACTCACCGCGACGACGGCCAAGTCCTTACCGGCGCGTACATCACCGCCGCCGCGCGCTGCGCTCCGCCGTTGAACAAACCCACTCCCCAAGAACTCGCCAACTGCGCGCCATTCTTAGACCGCGAGATCGCGGCTTTGAAAGATTTGCGGGTAGTCGTAGCGCTAGGCAAGATCGGTTTCGACGCTTATTTACGCTATTTGAAGCGCGCTGGAATGATCACAACAGCCGCACCCTACGCTTTCGGCCATGCCGCCGAATACAAAATGCCGAATGGTGTTTATTTGCTGGCATCGTTCCACCCTTCAATGCAGAACACCAATACCGGCAAACTCACCGCAAAGATGTTCGCCGAAGTTTTCAAACGAGCGCGTAAGCTCGCCAAACTTTCCTAAAACTGTTGCATAAGTACTGTCATCCTGAGCGGAGGGCAAAGCCCGGAGTCGAAGGACAATGCATTGGACTTCGACTCTGCGCGCTGGAGGCGCGCCATGGCGCACTACCGCAACTCCGCATTGCGCGTCCTCTCCAGCTCGATCACCGCCACCCACTGGCCATTGCGCGATTCCTGCATCACGATGGTCCCACCCAGCATGTGCGCGATCCCTTCCGGCGGTAAGTCGGTGTGGTAGTCGAAGAACCGGACATTCTGTTCATTCCACCATCGCCAATGGATAAAAGTGCGCGGCGGTTCATACTTGGTTGAGAACGCGATCACCGCATCGTAAAGCGGTTGCTGCTGAGCCACCATGATCTGATCGAACGAAAAGTTCTCGATCGTCACTACCCGTGTAGGCGGCTTGGCCACATAACCAAGTTCCGGCTTTCGGAGTTCATCACTCATCGGCCAAGCGGTCAAAACGGTTTCTATGCCGCTCTTGCTCTCCAGCACTTTGATCGCATCCTGGTGCAGGCGCACAAAGTCGGCATAGTTCAAGTTATCTTCCGGAGCAAACCGATACGGCGGATTCACAAACCATCCGACAAGAAACACTAGAACAACAAATCCCACCAGCCAAGTCCACTCACGAACTCTGCGCCACAGAGTCGAAACACCAATGATGATGACCAGTGGGATGACCGGCAGCAGATAACGCGACAGCAATGCCCCGCCGAGCACCGAGTAAGCCACAACGTGGGCGAGAATCAGAGCAAGGAAAAGAAGCTGAGTGGGAATATCAATGCGCGGACGTATCTGACCCGCGCTGCCGACCGTAGCGCCGGCGTCTCGCCGGCTGTCGTGGCGGCGTCCCGCCGCCACACCTTGCTCCGAGAGTGGCGGCAACAACATCGATGCCCCCGTCATAGCGGTCAGCACCCACATATTCATGTGCCCAAACACTTGCCAGGTTCTCTGCCACAAAGCCAATGCGAAGCGAAGCGGACTCAACGTTCCGGTAGCGTTGTAGCGCACAAACTCCGGATTTCCGAAAACGAATCCCGTCCGCGCATAGTGGTACGCGTACCAGGCGCCGAGAAATACAAACGGCAACAACAGAACCCCGATCTTGGAACTCGGTTTGGCAGTCGGCAGAACGCTATGCGAAATCGCTCCATCGTGTACGTGAACGTCGAGACCGGCAAATGCCGATATCCGCGAAAGAAACTCAGCGGCGAACAGAACCGCCGGCGTAAGAATCGCCGTCTCCTTCGACAACGCCGCGAAAGCAAACGCCACTCCGCATTGCCACCCCTTGTTGTCCAGATAGAGCCGCAACCCCAGCAGCGTGAGCGCCATCGCCGGCAGATCAGAATGCGCCAGCGAGCTCTGCGCAAAAAACACGGGGTAGACTGCGCAACAAACAGTCGCCGCGACCGCAACCTCGCGATTCGCCACCCGCCGCGCGATCGCGAACACCTGCATCAACGCGAACGCAGCCACCGCCAGCATGGCCAACCGAGTCACCAGCGGCGAAAACCCAAACACCTTCCACCACAATGCCAAGTAAATCTCGGGCAAAGGCGGATGTGCATTTGTCAGCGTTGAAGAGGGAATGAAATGTCCAGTAAGAAAGAAATCATGCGCCGCAGGAATGTAAT
>JAICLA010000158.1 GCA_025927695.1 Terriglobales bacterium
CGCATCCAGCCTTGCTGGAGTTGACGGCGAAAACCGGCCATAAACTGACGGACCCATACTGCATGCGCCTGGCCGCTGCCCACCTGCGGCATATGATCGAAACCTCGGAAGACATGGAGAAGACCCTGATTACGGTCTCGCCCGCAGAACTGGCCGCTTACGATCAGCAGTTGAATGGCGTGACGACTGCCTCGAGCAGGTGATCCAGTACTAAACCGAAGCTGCGCTTCCCGAATTGAACTCGACGCGAAAGCAGCATGGTCTTAACCAGGTAAAAGGAAGAGAAATGGTTACTTGTCCCAAGTGTGACGCGTCCATTGACGTTGAGGAAGAGGATCTGGACGAAGGTGACGTCCTGTCATGTGACGAGTGTGGTGCGTCCCTGCGAGTTGCGAGCCTTAACCCTGTCGAACTCGAAACCGAAGACGACGGCAAAGGCGCTGACGACGACTTCGACTACGATGAGGACGAAGACGAGGACGACGATGAAGAAGAGGATGAAGACCAGGACGACAACTGGCACTAACCGGTGCGAGTGAGTCGAACGTCAGTGTCCTGCCGGAGCATCAGAGCTCTTCTTGCAGTGGCAGTTCTGTCGATGCTCGCCGGATCGCCGGCCGCATCTGCTCAGATGCAGCCCCCTGTTGCCCCCCGGAGAGGCGAATCCCTTACCAGATCGATCGAAGGGATTGTGCTGAGTAAAGACGGATCCCCGGTTCCGCATGCGACTGTCCTGTTAAAGGATGGAAAAACTCTGCAGGTGCGTTCTTACATTGCGCAGGCTGATGGCAGGTATTACTTTTTCGGCCTTAGCACCGACATCGATTACGAGTTGCGAGCTCAGGCGAACGGAATGACCAGCCCGACGAAAACTGTCAGTGTGTTCGACAGTCACAAGCTGGTGAGGCTTGATCTGAAGCTGAAGAACGTAAAAAAGAATTGATCGTTCAATAGCGCGGAACGGAAGGGTCAAGTTCGCGGCTCCAGCGATCGATTCCACCGGTAACGCTATAGCAGTTCTCGATGCCCTGTCCGCGTAGCCACGCCACAACCTGCAGGCTGCGAACGCCGTGATGGCACAGGACCAGCAACGTACCCTGGTCCGCCATTTGTTCTACCTGCTGCAGTTGCGGAGGAATACTCTGCATCGGTATCAGAACAGAGTTGTCGAGATGCGCAACGGCAAACTCTTCCGGTTCGCGGACGTCCAGCAGCACGGCCTGTTTGCTTGCCAACTGCTTCTCAGCTTCGCCTGGTTCAATTTCGTATCCTTCGCTCATTTGCCTGTTGCTGCCGCCCTTAGCCTTTCGACAAATCCGTTCAGAGTCTGGTTCCCGGATTCAATCCACCGCACGACAGCTACGATGTCCAGATCCGGATCGAGGTAAATGATATTTGCACCGTTTCCTACATGGTAGAAGACATTTGCGGGCGCACTCGGAAGCGGCTTTCGACCGGTGTTCAGGTACCAGTTCATGAAACCGTACTCGGGATTCGGACCGGTTGGGGTGAGCGCCCACTTCACCCATTGTTCTGATAGGAGTTGCTTGCCATTCCAGCGGCCGCGATTCAACGTCAGCAGGCCAAAACGAGCCATGTCGTACGCGTTGATGAACATTCCGCCTCCGTAGTGACCGCCGCCCGATACGGATTGAACCATCACGCCGTCTACGTTGACCCACGAATTGTCATATCCATACCAGCGCCATGTGTTGCTGGCGCCGATCGGATCCATCACATACTCACGCAGTACTTGGGGCAGCGGCCGGCGCCACACTTGAAGAGCTGCAAACGCAAGCAAGTTCACGCGCACATCGTTGTATTTCCAGGTTGTGCCGGGCTCGGCGTGCTTGCGCTCAATGTACTTCTCGAACGGCATGTCTTTCGGAGGGCGATCGGCCCAATCCGGCTTCGTCCACAATGTGCCTTCCCAGTCGCTCGTTTGACGCAACAGGTGATCCCAGGTAATGCTGCTGTTGTGGCCTTCAGCGAAGTAGGGTCCGGGCACGTAGTCTTTTACTGCGTCGTTGATGCTGTGAATCAATCCGCGGTCGTAGGCCAATCCGACCACCGTTGACAGAAAGCTCTTGGTCACGCTGTGGGTCATATCGACGCGTTGCGGCTCACCCCATTCCGCGACGATGACTCCGTGGCGAACGATGATACCCGTGGGGTCGCCCCGAGGTTGGAGCGGGCCCAAGGGCTCGCCGTACGCCTCACGCGCAAACGTCAGATCGTGCGCGCGACGAAGATCGCGAGGAGCTTTCGATTCGTGAGAGCGGTGGTAGGCTATGGCTTCGTTAATCTTCTCCGGATTCAGTCCGGCCTGCTCCGGCCTACGGTGCTGCCAGTCAAATCTGGTAGGGAAAACGGCAGTTTGACAAAGAGCGGGAAGTACGCTCAGGACCACCGTCACCAGCAAGCGTATAAACATATTGGGGAGCCTCAATCACTCCATATTGTAGTTCTTCACAAGATATCCACAATATGTTGAGCCCTAGCTCCTCGCTCACTCATCTAAGGGATTGACGGGCGTAGCTCCGGGAGGCATAATCGAACCTGTTGACCGACGGTCAACCCGATCCTCCTCCCCGGAAGGCCATTCATGGGACAGCTTACTGTTACTCACCCCACCAACGCAAAATCTTCACTCCAATCACTCAAGCGAGAAGAACGGACCGGCGTGTCATTCCCCCGTTTCTTCACGGCTAAGCTTGAAGCCAACAAAACTCCTTACGATCTGATCACGTGGGAACTGCGGACCGCCACCATCGGCAGCGATAAGGGCTCCGTCATATTTGAGCAGCGGGATGTTGAGGTTCCCGCCGAGTGGTCGCAAACCGCAACGAACATCGTTGCGAGTAAGTATTTCCATGGCCGGATGGGCACTCCGGAGCGCGAAACGAGCGTCGCGCAGCTGGTACATCGCGTTGTCGACACCATCGCGGATTGGGGCCGGGATGGAAACTACTTCAAAACAAAAGAAGACGTTCAGAATTTCCGGATGGACCTGGCTCATTTGATGTTGACTCAGAAGGCGTGCTTCAATTCGCCGGTCTGGTTCAACGTAGGCGTCGCAGAATCGCGCGGATATGGCTTCTATTTCGATGAAGCTTCCCAAGTGGTGAAGAAGCTTGCGCCTGGTGAAAATCATCCGCAATGTTCAGCATGCTTTATCAATTCAGTCGGCGACACTCTCGAGTCAATTCTCGATCTGGCCAAGACTGAAGGAATGCTCTTCAAGTGGGGATCAGGCACGGGTACGAATCTTTCGCCGATCCGCGAAGAAGATGCACATCTCTGGGGTGGCGGCCGTGCTTCCGGTCCGCTGAGCTTCATGAAGGGCTTCGACGCTTTTGCGGGTGTTATCAAGTCGGGCGGAAAGACGCGGCGAGCGGCGAAGATGGTCATTCTGAACTCCGACCATCCCGACGTTGAAAAGTTCATCTGGTGTAAGGCGAAGGAAGAGAAGAAAGCCCACACGCTGATCGATGCCGGCTACGATGCTTCTCTCGACGGCGACGCTTACAGTTCCATCTTCTTCCAGAATGCGAACAATTCGGTTCGTGCCACAGACGGTTTCATGCAGGCCGTTGTGGAGGACACGGACTGGTGGACGCGCAGCGTGGCCACTGGCCAGCCGGTAACCCGTTACAAAGCACGTGAACTGATGCGCCAGATCGCAGAGGCAACGCACCAGTGCGGTGATCCCGGCATGCAGTTCGACACGACGGTCAATCGCTGGCATACGTCGAAGAACACGGCACGCATTAATGCTTCGAATCCCTGCTCGGAATATATGTTCCTTGATGATTCGGCATGCAATCTTGCGTCGCTGAATCTGGCGAAGTTTATCAGTGCGGACAGCTCGTTCGATGTCGAGGCGTTCCGTCACGCGGTGGACACCGTAATTCTGGCGCAGGAGATCCTGGTCGATAACGCTAGCTATCCGACGGAAAGGATTGCGAAGAACTCGCACGATTTTCGTCCGCTTGGACTCGGGTACGCGAACCTCGGCGCGATGCTGATGTCGCTCGGTCTTCCTTATGACAGCGACGCGGGACGAGCTTATGCTGCCTCAATTACTGCAATCATGTGCGGACAAGCGTATTTGACCAGCGCGCGGATTGCTGAGGCGGTAGGACCTTGCCCGGGGTACGCGGAAAATGAAGAGCCGTTCCTCGATGTAATCCGGATGCATTGGAATGCGTCGGAAAGCCTCGACGGAAAGCGCGTACCGCAGCATATGTTCAAGGCTGCCGAAGAGTGCTGGCGTGAAGCCTACGAACTGGGTTCGCGAGCCGGATTCCGCAATGCGCAGACAACCGTTCTTGCGCCGACCGGAACCATCGGCTTCATGATGGATTGCGACACCACCGGCATCGAGCCCGATCTGGCTCTTGTGAAATACAAAAAGCTGGTGGGCGGCGGCGTGATTAAGATTGTCAACAACACGGTTCCGCAAGCGCTGATCAAGCTGGGGTACACGCCGGAGCAAACCGAAGCGATAGTGGCCCACATCGATTCTACGGGCACAATCGAAGGCGCGCCACAACTGAAGCCTGAGCATCTGCCTGTGTTTGATTGCAGTTTCCGGCCGCAGAACGGAACGCGCTTCATCCACCACATGGGACATGTCCACATGATGGGCGCGGTGCAGCCGTTTATCTCGGGCGCGATATCGAAAACGATCAACATGCCCGAAGAGTCCACGGCCGAAGACATCATGGACGCTTACATCGAGAGCTGGAAGCTCGGTCTGAAGGCGGTGGCGATATACCGTGACGGATCCAAACGCGTGCAGCCGCTCAGTTCTGGAACGGGTAAGGGCGAGAAAAAGGCCGTTGTTCCGATGGCCGCTGCTGCTGTTGCGCAACCGGTCGTTACGGAGAAGATTGTGTACCGGCCAGTCCGCCGCAAGTTGCCCGACGAGCGGCAATCACTCACTCATAAGTTCTCGATCGGCGGTCACGAGGGTTACATCACGGTAGGCCTGTACGAAGACGGGACTCCGGGTGAAGTGTTCATCTCGATGGCCAAGGAAGGCTCGACGATCTCGGGACTGATGGATACGTTGGCGACGTCCATCAGTTACGGACTGCAATACGGCGTGCCGCTGAAGTTTTTCGTGGATAAGTTCAGCCACGTGCGCTTCGAACCGAGCGGCTGGACCGGCAATCAACAGGTGCCATACGCGAAGTCGATTATTGACTACATCTTCCGGTGGTTGGGTGCACGCTTCCTGGGCATTACCGAGAGTAACGAAGCGGGCGAGACTCCGAAGCTGCGCCCGACGCTGCCGGAACCGCAACAAGCATTGCCGTTTGACGCGAATGCGTTTGCGGATGCACCCCTGTGTTCGGAATGCGGTAGCTTCATGACACGGAACGGGTCTTGTCATAAGTGCGAGAACTGCGGCGGCACCAGCGGGTGCAGTTAGTCTGCGCTTGTAAGTTTCTGAGCGCGTCGCTATAGACTAGTCCGGTTGCGAAAAGGTGGAACGCCGTTGGGTGTTCCACCTTTTTCACTTGCTTAACGCTCGGAATCTCAGCGTACGTCAGCCTGTGAGACGCGCCGCCCTCACAAGCCCTGCATTCTGCGTCACGATCGGAGCGAGGTGCTGATTCGAAGATATGTTCTTTAGAAAGCGATTACGCCAGAGCTCGTCGGAGAGTGCGCCTGCGATGCAGCTTACAATGTTCTGTGCCTCACTCTGCAGTTCGTCGCTGCCGTCCAATTCCAGCAATGCTGAGAGACATTCCAGCAATAAGGCTGGATCACCCAGTCTGCGAGCTATCTCAACTGATGCGTAGGCATCGCCAAACTCTGGCCGCAATCCGAGTCTTCCAATGGCCCGCGCCCGTGTGGCTAGTCCCAGTGCTTCATACTTCGGGCGCCGATAGGTGCGGCTCTGGCTGACAACATGCGAAGCGGCGGTGATCGCATCTTTCCAGTTGTGACGCGCTAACGCCAGTTCCGCCTGAGCCTGCGCGAGGCGTAAACGCCACTTCCATGCGTGCCAATCACCGGCCTGTTCCACAGCGGCTCGTGTTTCGCGCCAAAGCGTCTCGCTGCCGTCTGGATCGCGTAAACGTGCTTGAACGATCAGCAGGTCGATCCCGGCGCTCACAAAAGGTGGTGCAAAGGCTGAACGATGTGCAAGTTCCCGCGCCTCAAGAGCACGAGTCGC
>JAICLA010000277.1 GCA_025927695.1 Terriglobales bacterium
CGGTGACCGGCGAAGTTCGTTCGACGACACCTTCAGGCATAGAAAAGACGTTTGGGGTCACCGTGAGCCCGTTGCGGCAGATGGATTACACCGTGAGCGGTTACGTGTACACGTTTGACGATCTCACAGACATGCGTCGCCTCGAGCGGGAAGTGAGAATGCGTGATCGGCTAGCGGCAGTCGGCAGGATGGCAGCCGGAATCGCACATGAGATACGCAATCCATTGTCGTCCATCGCGGGCTCGGTGCAGGTGTTGGCCGGAATCTCCAGTATGAATGAAGAGCAGCGCACGCTGGTGGACATTGTTACGCGCGAGTCAGAGCGCCTGAATAACATCATCTCTGATTTCCTTGTCTACTCCCGTGACAAGCAGATGAAGATGGCGCCCGTGGACATTGTTGGACTGCTCGAAGATACGCTGACTCTGCTGCAGAACCATCCACAGCAGGCAAGGCCCGAAGACCGTGTAGAGATCGTGCGGGCATTTGCTGCAACGAGAGCTGTTGCTATCTGCGATGGCGACCGCATGAAGCAGGTGTTCTGGAATCTGGCGGAGAACGCCTTGCGTGCGATGTCAAAAGGCGGCGGCAAGCTAGTTGTTTCACTCACTGACGTAGGCAATGAATGGCGGATTGCATTCGCCGATACCGGTACCGGCATTGAACAAGGACGATTGGAAAAGATATTTGAGCCGTTCCAGCCGGGCTTTGGTGTGGGCACGGGACTGGGACTTGCCATCGTCTATCAGATACTGCAAGCGCATAGTGCGAAGATAGCGGTTGCGTCGAAGCCCGGGCAGGGTGCGGAATTTGCGGTCCAGATTGCGAAAGCGGCGCGCGGGATGAGCCGCCCGGATATCGATCTTGCGGCTGTCAGGGCTGCGGTAGGAGGTGCGCGTGGCTAGCGTCTTAGTATGCGATGACGAGCGCTCCATCTGCCAGATGCTGGAGATCGACCTGCGCAAAGAAGGCTACAAGGTCGAGACGGTTATGACGAAGGACGAAGCGCGGCGCAAGATTGATTCTGCCGTCTTCGATGTGATCGTCACGGATATCCGCATGCCTAACACTGCGGACGGCATGGAAGTGCTGTCGCATGCGCGCTCGGTGTCGCCTGATTCGGCGGTAGTCCTGATGACTGCGCTGGCGGAACTTGAGACGGCTATCCAAGCGATCAAAGCGGGCGCGTTCGAGTACATCGTGAAACAGCCGGGCCGGATCAATTCTGAGATCAAGATCGCTATCGCCCGCGCGCTCGAGACGGTTACGCTGAAGCGGCAGAACTTTGCGCTCAAGCGTGATGCCGCTGCCCACAATTCACTCGACCAGATCATTGGCTGCAGTAAGGCGATAGAAAAACTTAAGCAGACCATCCGCACCGTCGCGCCTACGGGCAGCACTATCGTAGTGACTGGGGAGAGCGGCACGGGCAAAGAGTTGGTGGCACGTGCGGTCCATGGATGTTCTCCGCGTGCGAACGAGTCTTTCGTTTCCATCAACTGCGGCGCGTTCCCGGAGACGCTGCTTGAAAGCGAACTGTTCGGTTACATGAAAGGCGCGTTCACTGGCGCTACTCAGAACAAACGCGGTTTGTTCGAGATGGCCGACGGCGGCACCATCTTTCTCGACGAGATCAGCGAGATGAGCGTGGCCATGCAGGTGAAGCTTCTGCGAGTTCTGCAGGAGCGCAAGGTGCGTCCGCTGGGGAGCGATGCGGAGGTGCCGATCGACGTGCGCGTGATCGCTGCTACAAATAAGGATCTCTCGCAGCTGGTGGCTGAGAACGGATTCCGAGAGGACCTTTATTACCGCATCACAGTGATCCCGATCAGTGTGCCCTCGCTGCGCGAGCGGACGGACGACATTCCCCTGCTCGCCAACCACTTTCTCAAGCGCTATGCGCCCGCGGCAGGGAAGAGCATTTCTCGCATCGCGAAGTCGTCTATATCTGACCTCTGCAGCTACGACTGGCCTGGCAATGTGCGTCAGTTGGAAAATACCATTGAGCGTGCGGTCGCCATGGAAAGCGGCGAGGAACTACATCTCGAATTGCCTGCGGAGCGCCAGAAGGCGAAGGCTGCGGCAGCTGGCGTGAACGGATCCAACTCCAATGGACACGTCGTGCCTACCGACGGGGTTGATCTGGAGCGGTATGTCGCGGATATCGAGCGGTCGCTTATCCATTCGGCGCTGGAGCAGGCGAACGGCGTCCAGACCCGTGCGGCTGACTTGCTCAAAGTCTCCTACCGCTCTTTCCGTCACTTGCTGAAAAAATACGATATCTAGCGCCGGCCTATCTCTGGCTGCAGCCAATCAAGAAACGATTTGAAAGCCTTGCCGCGATGACTGTACTGCGCTTTTTCTTCCACGTTCATCTCGGCGAACGTTTTGTTTGCCTGCGGTACAAAGAAGAGCGGGTCATAACCGAATCCTCCGCGACCGATAGGCGTTTGAAGTATCTCTCCCCAGACTTCTCCGCGAAATGTTTGTAAGACTTGGCCGTCACGCGCGGCGGCAATGACGCAGACGAAACGCGCGGCTCGGTCGGCGTCGGGAAGTCGCGAGAGCTCGTGAAGGAGCTTGTAATTGTTGTCGGCGTCGGAGGGTTTGGGGTTGTTGGCTGATTGTGCGAAGCGGGCGGAATGCACGCCGGGCGCGCGGCCCAGTGCGCTGACTTCAAGACCGGAATCGTCAGCAATGACCAGCTCGTTCGGCAAATGAGTGCTGTAGGCTTCTGCTTTCTTGATGGCGTTGGCTTCGAAGGTGTCGCCGTCTTCAGTGACTTCAGGCATTGAGGCTTGCCGCGGGAAGGGAACGACGTCAATGTTGAGCAGGCGGGCAATGGCTGCGAAGTCTTTTACTTTGCCGGCGTTCGTCGTTGCGACGAAGATGCGCGTCATTACTTCGGGTGCAATCGGATCGTCGTAGCCATCTTCCATCGCACTTTGCCAGCGATGGCCGCATTGGGAGCACGACCAGTCGATCGTTCGGGTTCGAACGTTGAAGGCTGAGTTCAACCAGGAACCCGCGCTCAAACTTTCCGCTGGACCTTCATTCCTGACGTCCCGTGAGCCGCATTGAGCGCAACTTGGTTGCAAATAATGGGGCGAGCGAGAGTCGGTTTTAAGAGAGTGCGGAATCGGTTCTTGAAGGACGGCTATCGCGGCGTCGGCTTGGTTGTGCGACACCTGCAGTGAGATCCCGCCGACGGCATTGATATATCCCATTCGGGCCATGTTCTCGTTGCCGAGAACGCATTCGATGCCGGCGAGTTCCAACTTCCCCTTGGCAAGAAGCGCTTCAGAGATGTCAGGAAAACGCCAGATGGTGATCCATGGCGGGTTCACGGAGTGATTCCGAAATGATGCAAGAAATGGCGCGC
>JAICLA010000267.1 GCA_025927695.1 Terriglobales bacterium
CTCAGGCGGAATCATCTTTGGGATTTTGCTGAGCTTGTGGATGTCACGACGGATCACTCGGCCTATCGAAGAGCTTGCTGCAGCCGCTGCACAGGTTGCACACGGTGATTGGGACACGCGCGTCGCAGTCAATTCATCGGATGAGGTCGGCCAACTGGCCGAAGCCTTCAACCGCATGACGCACGAGCTGATCGCGCAGCGCGAACAACTTGTTCAAACAGAGCGTGTGGCGGCGTGGCGCGAACTGGCACGGCGTCTGGCGCACGAGTTAAAGAATCCGCTTTTCCCCTTGCAGATAACGGTTGAGAACTTGCTTCGCGCGAGGGAGTCGGCTCCTGACCAGTTTGACGAGGTCTTCCGCGAGAGCACCGCAACCCTGCTTGCGGAGTTGTCGAACTTGAAGAACATCGTCGGAAGATTCAGCGACTTTTCCAAAATGCCCACGCCGGAATTACAAGTAGTGGATGTAAACGTGCTCTTGCGCGAGGTGGCCCAACTCTACCAGTCGCAGATCGCTCGAAGTGCCGGCCTGAAGTTAGCATGGTCTCTCGCCGACGACTTGCCCGGCATCAACGCCGATCCTGTGCTTCTTCGCCGTGCTGTCGAGAACCTTGTGCTCAATGCGATGGACGCCATGCCGCAAGGCGGCACGCTCACGTTCCGTACGGCACTGAATCGCGAAGAGCACCGCGCTATCATCGAAGTCGCGGACACCGGCGCCGGACTGACACCAGAAGAATGCGAGCGGTTGTTCACTCCCTATTACACGACCAAACAATTCGGCACCGGCCTCGGGCTGGCTATCGTGCAATCCGTGATTGCAGACCACGGTGGCACGATCGGCGTTTCCAGCGTGAAATCCGCCGGCACTACATTCCATATTGAACTGCCCATTCGCGCGAAAGACCCGGTGTCATAGAATCCCTATATGCCGCAGGCTGCCCGACTACTGATCATCGATGACGACGCGAACACGTTGGCATCGCTCTCGCGCGCCTTCCGCCTTGCCGGACACGAAGTCACCGTCTGTGACAGCGCGGTGAGAGCTTTGGAGATTTTGAAGAAGGAAGAATTCGATCTGATCTTTTCCGATGTAGTCATGCCCAACAAGGATGGTCTCGCGCTACTGGCTGACATTAAAGCCGCTGGCGTGGAGACACCCGTCGTGATGATGTCCGGCCAAGCGCACATAGAGATGGCCATCAAAGCCACGCGGCTCGGCGCGATCGATTTCCTAGAAAAGCCCATCTCCACGGATAAGCTTCTATTGACCGTGCAGAATGCGATGAAGCTATCGCGTCTGGAAGAAGAGAACGCTACGCTTCGGCAGAGACTTGGCGGCGCGGAAATCATCTTTCGTGGCGAGTCCATGCGCAAACTCATAGCCCAGGTGGAGCGGGTTGCGGCCAGCGAATCTCGCGTGTGCATTCTCGGTGAGACGGGAACAGGCAAAGAGTTGATCGCGCGTACTCTGCATGAAAAAAGTCCACGCGGTAGATCCGGCGGCCCGTTCATTACGCTCAATTGCGCGGCGGTACCGGCAGAGTTGATCGAATCCGAATTGTTCGGCCACGAGAAAGGGTCATTCACCGGCGCGGGTGCGCGGCACATCGGCAAAGTGGAACAAGCCAATGGCGGCACGCTTTTTCTGGACGAGATCGGCGACATGCCGCTCAACATGCAGGCAAAATTGTTGCGTGTGTTGGAACAGAGTGAAGTCGAGCGCATTGGTGGTGATAAGCCAGTGAAGGTAAGTGTCCGCGTCATCGTAGCCACGCATCGGAATCTGGAGGAGCAGGTCAGGGCCGGTACTTTTCGACAGGACTTATTCCATCGCATTTATGTCTTCCCGGTTGCGCTTCCGCCGCTACGCGAACGGCGTGAAGACATCCCTCCGCTGATCGAGCACTTCGCCGCACAGATCACCCAGCAGAACGGATGGAAGCCCATCACGTTCACGGCCGATGCCGTGACTCAGTTACAGTCATTCGAGTGGCGCGGAAACATCCGCGAGCTGCGCAATGTTGTAGAACGATTGCTTCTATTCTCTGAAGATGACACTGTGAACGCTGACACAATTACCAAAGCACTGCCGGCGGTTGGCGATCCCTCCGTAGGGAGTTCTAACGCCGCTGGCTCAGGAAACCTCTCTTCACGGGTCGAGCAGTTCGAGCGCGAGCAGATACTGGCCGAGATCAAACGCCAGAACCATCACATTACTAACACAGCTAAGGCGCTCGGCCTCGAACGCAGCCATCTATATAAAAAGTGTCAGCAACTCGGCATCGATCTGGCGGAACGTAGAAAGAACTGATTGTACATTTTGTACGTTTGTGATATTTGTACATTATGAATAAGACGAAGAAGAAAAGTGTGAGCGCGACCGCCGCCCGTCAATCATTCGCTGAGAGCCTCAACCGCGCCGCTTATGGCGGAGAACGTGTCGTGATCCGCCGGCATGGCAAAGAGATCGCTGCGGTTATCCCTATTGAGGACCTCCGCTTGATCGAGGATGTAGAAGACAAAGAGGATGCACGCCGGGCGCGTTTGGCGCGTAAAGAGAAGGGCACTGTGGCCTGGGAAGTGGTGAAGGCCGGTTGGCGACGCTGATTCCTTGGCCTACTCCATTCAATTCGTGCCTTCGGCGCGCAAGGCTATCGACTCTTTACCCAAGGGAATGCGAGATCGTATCGCGAAGAAGATCGACGCGTTGGCCCTGGATCCATTCCCTCCTGGTTCCAGAAAACTAACCGGCGACAAAGCGTTCCGGATTCGGGTGGGCGACTATCGAGTGATCTATGATGTCACTCACAAAGTGCTCGTCATCTTGGTTCTTCGCGTCGCTCACCGCAAAGACGTCTATCGCTGAATCAACAAAAAACGCCCGGCTCAGTGCCGGGCGTTAAGCTTTTTCTAGAAACTAGAAACAAGAAACTAAAAACTGATTCTTTCTAGTGCACGTCAAACTGCTCTTGGTGTTGTGCGGGATCGTTCTTCACCAAGATCGTTTTCTTGGTAAGCTCTTCCATCTCTAGCAGCCACTTGCCGCCGTTCTCCTTCAATGCTTTACCCACTTCAGGATTCACGCGCAATGTGATCTGGTGGTTGTCAAAGTGCTTGGCCATCTTGCGCAACTCCACGTAGATTTCATTGCAAACTGTGGCCACACTCTTGATCATGCCTGTGCCGGTGCAATAAGTGCACTGAGTGCCCAGGGTGCGTTCGAGCGATTGTTTCACGCGTTTGCGCGTGATGGCTACCAGGCCGAAGTCGTTGAACTGCAGGACCTTTGACGGTGAGCGGTCAGCGCGTAACGCTTCTTCCAGAGCTTGCATCACGCGCTGGCGGTTCTTGCGTTCGTCCATGTCAATGAAGTCGATCACGATGATGCCGCCAAGATCGCGCAGGCGAATCTGCCGCACGATCTCTTTGATGGCGTCGATGTTCGTCTTCACGATGGTGTCTTCAAGGCGCGCTGTTTTGCCGACGTATTTACCAGTGTTAATGTCGATGGCCACTAGCGCTTCCGTCTGGTTGATCACGATGTAGCCGCCACTCTTCAACCAGACTTTCGACTTAAGCGCCTTGTTGATCTCGTCCTGGATGCTGAACTCTTCAAAGAGCGGCACTTCTTTCGAGTACAGCTTCACGCGACGCACAAGCGACGGCTGGAA
>JAICLA010000275.1 GCA_025927695.1 Terriglobales bacterium
AGCGCCCAGGCCTTGGCTTCTTCGCGCGACTTGCACTCGATGAAGTCGACGATGTCGGGATGGTCGACGTTGAGGATGACCATCTTGGCGGCGCGGCGAGTCTTGCCGCCGGACTTGATGACGCCGGCAAAGGCGTCGAATCCGCGCATGAAGCTAAGCGGGCCGCTGGCGGTGCCGCCGCCGGAGAGCTGCTCGGTGGATGAACGCAGCGGCGAGAGATTTGTGCCGGTGCCGCTTCCCCACTTGAACAACATGCCTTCTGTCTTGGCCAGGGTGAGGATGCTGTCGAGCGAATCTTTGACGGAGTTGATGAAGCAGGCGGAACACTGCGGAGTCTTGTATCCGGTGACGCCGAACTTCACGAGATTGGCGGCGCGGTCCCAGTGCCAGTTTTGCGCGTCAGAGTTGGGCTCAAGCTTGTCGCAGCCGACATTGAACCAGACGGGCGAATTGAACGCCATCTTCTGCGTGACGAGCAGGTGGATCAGTTCCTGGTGGAAGGTCTCGGCGTCAGCGTCGGTGCGGAAGTAGCCTTGGGCTTTGCCCCAGTTGTAGATAGTGTCGGCGACGCGGGAGATGAGCGCGCGCACGCCGGACTCGCGCTCGGGCGTGTTGAGCTGTCCGTGGAGATACTTGCTGGCCACAATGTTGGTGGCCGTCATGGACCAGTCTTTCGGGACTTCCACATCTTTTTGCTCGAAGATCGCTTTGCCGGTGGCGTCAGTGATGGACGCGGTGCGGAGCTCCCACTCGACCTGCTCATAGGCCGACTGGTTCGCCTTGGTGAAGAAACGCTTCAAGCTGAGGCCAGCGGCTTTTTTGGGATCTGCCGGGGCGGTGTTTGTAGTGAGCGTTTTGGGCATTGCGGAACCTGTAGATGTAGATGCTGCGGCGGCGGCGAAAGCGGCGGATTGAAGGGGCTGGTCAGACATGAGGCATCTCCACTAAAGCTAAATGGTGCTGAACTTCGTTTAAAGACACCGGTGCACCGCAGCCAAAGGCCGCAGAACCCGGTTTTATTGTTGTTTTGCTCCCTGGCTTGTTTGGAGTCGGGAGCGGAGTCACCGCAGATTGTTTGTTGCTCTCCGGTCACCTCTGGCCAGAGCACTTTCGGGGCGAGTTGCGCGATTTATTGCCCCTTGGTGGAGTGTGACTTTACTCCCGCATATAGTGCGTGTCAAGAGCAAAGCGCAAGATGTTGTGTATCTAGTGTATCACTTGTTGCCTATCTTGGTTCCGGTTGAGGAGCAAGGAGTTAGCTGGTTTTGCTGTGGTTTAAGGCCGCGATTTGCTGCCATCCCGGCGGCGAAATCTTGTGAAAAATGCTGTGCAAAAGGAAAATATTTTAAGGATGATCGGATGCCGCGGTCCGCTCATCGAACCCTGCCACTCTAGCAGGGTGCGCGGGGTGGTCAATCCCATAAGAATGGTGCAAGCCTGTGGAGTGCGCCGGAAAAATAGGAAATCAGGTACAGGAACTCGCGCGAAAGTGCGCCGAAGCGTGCGATCCAGAGTAGCTGAATCCAGCTACTCACATATTTTTCTCTCTAATAACTAAGTAGTACATCTCAGAAGCAACTTTGGTTATCTGAGTAGTACGTACGTGAGCGATCCCTGGCGCTCGGAAAGCAAAACTATGCGTCAGCTTCGTTTGCTGATGACCTTCGCACTAACGGGGGTCATGATGCTCATGATGTCCGGCATTTCCGCGGCGGACGTCATCATCAATCACTCAACCACAGCTCCCACGTTCGGGCCCGATGAGCGGGCGGTCACACTGCTGAATGGCGATACCGGTACAACCGTTCACGGCAGCATCGATAATCCTTCGACCGGTGTACTTTTCTCAAGCGTCGGTGACATCCTGTTCAACGGCGCGATCAATGGCGTGTCCGCGGTGCGCGCGCAGGACGGCTCGATCAATAACCTGATCATCAGCCTGCCGGGTTCGACGTTCACGGACGCAATATTTGATGTGTATGGCGTGTATGCAGACCATCCGGCATTCACGATCACAGTGAACCTGAATGACGGAACCATGACACAGAGCCTTACGTTGGTTTCCGGACAGACGAGCCGTAACTGGTTCAGCCTGCAGACAACAAACAACGAGACCATCAGCAGCATCGAGTTCTCTGGAGCCAAGTTCTACGGCTTAGAGAGCACGAACATCTCAGGGGCGCAGTCTGCCGTACCGGAGCCTTCGACGATCGCACTGGTGTTCAGCGGATTGCTGGGAGCCGGCGTGAAAGTCCGCCGCATTCGTAAAACGAAAAAGGAGACAGTATGAAAAAGCTACTAGTGATAGTCGCTCTGGCCGCACTAGCAAGCTTGTCGGCAGTAGCGGATACGATCCAATTGGTAAACACAAGCGGAAATGTTCAAGGCGGTGTAGCAACAACGCCGTACTTCCTTAGCATTAACGGGGGTCCAGACGTGGCCGCGGTGTGCGTGGACTTTGATCAACACGTTACGGTGGGCGAAAGCTGGACTGGAAGCGTTATCAACATGGCAGGCGATCTGAGCAATACCCGACTGGGCGCTGCTGGTTTTGCGATCTATCGTGAGGAAGCGTGGCTGTACTCGCAGTTCCTCTCAGGCGCGGGTTCATCCGGCGACATCAATTTCGCGATATGGGGATTGACTTCAGCGAATGCTCGCAACAGCGCCGGCTTCACCGCCAGCGCTCAACACTGGCTTGACTTGGCCACTACGACTGACTTGGCCAACTTCAGCACGGTGAATTTCAACATCATCTCGCCAAGAGATCTGACGGCAAATGGTCCTCAGGAATACGTTGTGGCCACGCCGGAACCGGCTAGCTTGTTCCTGCTGGGGAGCGGATTGCTGGGGCTCGGCGGGTTCGCGCGGAAGAAGATGACTCGGTAACAATTTGGAGCACGGGAGATGCTCATGGCCGTCCTGAATAGGGACGGCCACTTTTTTTTGACGGTCGAAGAGGCTTACGCATATTTGACTCCGTATCAGCACCCGATTAGCATCGCGGCATGCTTATTCCTTCCATCGACCTGATGGGCGGCAAGATCGTGCAGATGGGGCACGGGTCGCCGGTACACGGCGGCGCGGCGCACCCAGTGGGCATCGCCGAGTTCGAGCCGTGGATCAAGAAGTTTGAAAAGTTTCCGCTGATTCATGTGGTGGACCTGGATGCGGTGCTGCGCAAGGGGTCGAACAAGGAATTGCTGGCCCAGCTCACCAAGCGGCTTCCCTGCCAAGTGGGCGGGGGAGCGAACACCGTTGAACGAGTCCGCGAGATGCTGGCGGCGGGCGCAAAGCGCGTGGTCGTGGGATCAGCGCTGGTGTCCGACGAAAAGATCGATACGGAATTTGCGAAAAAGCTTTCGGGAGAAATCGGCGCGGATAAACTGGTCTTCGCGGTG
>JAICLA010000225.1 GCA_025927695.1 Terriglobales bacterium
CGCATGTGACCGCGGGCTCGCTCGGATTCTTGCTCAATGATGAGATGGACGACTTCTCCTCGAAGCCCGGCGTTCCGAACACCTACGGTCTGATTCAGGGTCCTGCGAATGACATCGGTCCCGCAAAGAGGCCGTTGTCCGCGATGACGCCGACCATCGTGACGAAAGACGGGAAGCTCTTTCTGGTGTTGGGCTCGCCTGGCGGACCGCGCATCATCACCACCGTGGCCAACATCCTGATGGGCGTGATCGACTATGGCCTCAATATCCAGCAAGCAGTGAATGCGCCGCGGTTCCACCATCAGTGGCTGCCGGATAGCATCGCAATGGAATCGGTCGGTTTTTCGCCGGACACGATTAAGCTTCTCAGCAGCAAGGGTCACAAGTTAGACTTTTCTTCCTACTGGAGTGATGGGGAATGTATTGAGGTTGACCCTAAGACGGGCGAACTCCTGGGCGGAAGTGACGCTCGCAATAACGGCAAAGCGGTGGGGTACTAAAACAGAACGATGCTAAGAGCGATCTCCACCTACGTTGGCGTTAAAGACCGGCTGCATCCGGCGATGCTTGACTCTTTGGTCACGGGCGGCGCTCAGGCCATCGAGCTTTTTTGCGCGCGCCAGCATTTTGACTATCGCGAAAAATCGCACGTCAAAGAAGTGGCGCAGTGGTTCAAGTCAAATCCCATTCCGCTCAACTCCATCCACTCGCCGATGTATTCAGATACCGATTGGGGCAATGACGGCTCGCACTCCGTCAACATCGCAGATCTCAACAAGCGTCAGCGTATCGAGAGCATGGACGAGATCAAGCGCGCTCTGGAAGTGGCCGAGACTCTGCCTTTCAAATACATGATCCAGCATCTGGGGGATGCGGGAGAGGCGTTCGATCCGCACAAGTTTGAAGCCATCATTACTTCGCTCGAACATCTGCGGGCATTCGCCAAGCCGCTGGGTGTGAGCATCCTGATCGAGAACATTCCTAACGACCTTTCAACGCCTGACCGTCTCGTGGAAGTCATTAAAACTTCGCACTTTCCTGACGTAGGCGTCTGCTTCGACTTTGGCCATGCGCACATTCACAGCAATGTGGTGCCGGACTGGGAGATCGTGAAAGACCATGTGCGGTCCACGCATGTCCACGACAACTCTCGCGATAAAGATGACCACCGACTGCCGGGAGACGGCACGTTGGAGTGGAAGTCGGCAATGGAAGCGTTAAAGAACGCACCGTTGGCGCCGCCATTATTGTTGGAAATCGCCGGTCAGGATGGGATCGAGCTGTCTAGTGCGGTACGAACTTCCTTCAAGAAGCTGGGACAAGACGTGTGATGGTTTTCGGTTATCAGTTGTCGGTTTTCGGTTAAACAGTTCTCAATCGGTGCGGTCACCGGAGGAAAACTGTGCAGGATTTTAGAAAGCTAGAGGTTTGGCAAAGGGCGCATCAACTAACGCTTTCAATCTACCGCGCTACCAAGCGTTTCCCAAGAGAAGAACTTTTCGGATTAACCAGCCAAATCAGACGATGCACTGTTTCAATCGAGGCAAACATTGCCGAAGGCTGCGGACGAGGCGGCAAGCAAGAATTTGCTCGCTTTCTTCAGATGGCGTTCGGTTCCGCCAGCGAACTGGAATGTCACCTTCTCATTTCGCTAGACTTGGATTTAGTGGATAAAAGTACGCATAGACGATTGGAGACTGAGACACAAGGCATTAAACGGATGTTAACTTCTCTCGCGACGAAAGTACGCTCCTAAGCATCCATTCTTGCAGAACCGTCTTTAACCGATAACCGATAACCGATGACCGACAACCGAAAACCTAGCGTCACTACGATTTCAGAAATAGGCAAGCACGAGGGTCAGAGCGTAACCATCCGCGGATGGCTCTACAACCTGAGGGAGAGCGGGAAACTGCTTTTCCCGATCATTAGGGATGGGTCTGGTTTTATCCAAGGCGTCCTGCACAAGGCAGGGGTCTCTCAAGAGGTTTTTGATTCGGTCAAGAATCTTACTCAGGAATCCAGCGTCATTGTGACCGGTACTGTTCGCGCCGACAAACGTGCCAAGGGCGGCTATGAACTCGACGTCCAGAATGTTGAAGTGATCGAACGCGTGCCCGAGTCGGATCCGTATCCGATCTCTCTGAAGGACCATGGTGTCGAGTTCCTTATGGAGAACCGACATCTTTGGGTGCGTTCGCCGCGGCAGGTGGCTATCCTGCGTCTGCGCGCGGAGATCATCAAGGCCGCGCGTGATTTCTTTGACGAGCGCGGATTCACGCTGACCGATCCGCCTATTCTCACGCCTGCTGCCTGCGAAGGCACGACTACGCTTTTCGAAGTGGATTACTTTGACGATCAGGCTTACCTGACACAGTCTGGCCAGCTGTACATCGAGGCCACCGCGATGGCTTTGGGTAAGGTTTACTCGTTCGGCCCCACATTTCGCGCGGAGAAGTCAAAGACGCGTCGTCATCTCACGGAATTCTGGATGGTGGAACCTGAAGTCGCCTATGCGCAACTTGATGACATCATGGAGCTGGCGGAGAACTTCATCAGCTTCATTGTGCAACGTTGCTTGAAAAATCGCCGCGCTGAACTGGAGACCATCGGCCGCGATATCTCGAAGCTGGAAAAAGTAGTCGCGCCGTTCCCGCGTTTGAGTTATGACGATGCAGTGAAGATGCTGCAAGAGGGACATGCCAAAGGCGCCTTGGAGAACAAGTTCGAGTGGGGTGGAGATTTCGGCTCGCCGGATGAGACATATATCTCATCGCAGTTCGATAAGCCGGTGATGATCCACCGCTACCCCACCGCTATCAAGGCTTTTTACATGGAGCCGGATCCGCAGAGCCCTAAGCACGCGCTTTGTGTTGACGTGCTTGCGCCTGAAGGATATGGAGAGATCATCGGCGGGTCGCAACGCATGGGTTCGTATGACGCACTTCGCAAGCGCATTCAGGAACATGGCCTGCCGGAAGAAGCATTCAAGTGGTATCTCGACCTGCGCAAGTTCGGCGGCGTGCCCCACGGCGGATTCGGCATGGGTATCGAGCGCGCTGTCGCGTGGATCTGCTCGCTCGAACACGTGCGCGAGACGATTCCGTTTGCGCGCATGCTGAACAAGATCTACCCGTAAGCTTATGGACAACGAAGTACAAAAACCCGGAGGGACTGCGCAGGCAGATACTACGCTGCAGAAGAAGCGCGCGAGTGACCGTCTTGCTCCATCCAACGGAAATTCGAAGAACATCCGCGTGATCGGCGTGCCGCTTGACCTTGGTCAATCGCGGCGCGGTGTGGACATGGGACCATCCGCCGTGCGCGTGGCCGGCCTGGAAGCTCGCCTTGAAGCCCTCGGGCACAAAGTGGAAGACGGCGGCAATATTACTGTGGCGCTGGCGGAGACCAAGAAATCCGGCAATCCTTCCGCGAAATATCTGAAGGAGATCACCGCCACGTGCAGCAAGCAGGCTGAGCAGATTTTAAAGACGCTGGAAGCGGGATTCGTTCCACTCGTCCTCGGCGGAGACCATTCCGTCGCTGCGGGAACGGTGTCCGGCGTTGCTGAGTTCTATCGCCGACGCGATCAGAAGATCGGGTTGATCTGGATCGACGCACACTCTGACATCAACACGCCGGACACCTCTCCCACTGGCAACGTACACGGCATGCCATTGGCGGCGATCATGGGATTGGGTCCCGCGGAACTTGCCAACATCTTCAACTTCTCGCCAAAAGTTTTGCCGGAAAATGTCGTCATCATCGGCGTGCGCGACATCGACCAAACAGAGAAAGACAACATCCGCCGCTCCGGCATCACTGAGGTTTACACCATGCGCGACATCGACGAACGCGGCATGCGCACCGTGATGGAAGAGGCGCTGCGCACTGCCGGACGAGGAACGGCCGGTTATCACGTCTCGCTGGATATGGATTGGATCGACCCCGAAGACGCACCCGGCGTCGGAACTCCGGTGCGGGGCGGCGCGACTTATCGCGAAGCTCATCTCGCTATGGAGATCATTGCCGACCACGGCCGTATGACCAGCTTTGAGATCGTGGAGGTGAATCCGGTGATAGACGAGCACAACCGGACGGCGGACTTGGCGGTCGAGCTGGCGATGTCGGCGTTCGGGAAGAAGATCTTGTGATCAGCAGAATTCAATATGCGGTTTGCGTTAAGAATCGAGGTTATTCAGCTTCACTCGAATTGCGCAAAATCTATCGAATGTTCCCCGACAAGAAAGCGTCGGAATATGGCATGGTTCGCATTGAAGATGAATCCGGGGAGGACTACCTATACCCCGCTAGTTTTTTCATCCCCCATCAAACTCTCCGCTTCAATCGAGTCCGCTTTCTCCCGTAAGTAGCTACTTCTTCGCGCCTTCCCAACTCACGCGCCAGATACTCCTTGATCCGTCATCGCTGACGAGCAGCGAACCGTCTTGCATCACCGTCACGCCGACCGGTCTTCCCCAGACCGTTCCATCGGGATTCACGAAGCCGGTAAGAAAGTCTTCGTATTC
>JAICLA010000024.1 GCA_025927695.1 Terriglobales bacterium
GCAAAACCCCAACCGGCGGCCTGTTTTTCCCTTTGCACTTGTCCTGGTTTTTGTTTTTTTTTGGGCCTTTGCGTTTGTTTTACAAACCCCCCGCGCTGCGCGGCAACCCTATGAGCATCAAGAAAATCCGCACAAGATTTCTCCCTGCCACTCGATGCTCGGTGCTCGATGCTCGCTGCTGCCCTACTCATCATGGATCGTTTGCAGCTTCAGCACTTCCAGTTCGCGCTTGCCGCCCGGGGTGACCACCGTAGCCGTATCGCCCACCTTTTTCCCCACCAGCGCCTTGCCTATCGGTGAAGTGGTTGAGATCAGGCCCTTGGTCACATCACTCTCTTCGCTGGTCACCAGCTTGTACTCGATCTTTTCGTCCTTACTGTCGTCATAGACCAGCACGGTAGAGCCGAAAGCCACGCGGTCTTTAGGGATGTTGGCCATGTTCACCATCGCCAGCTCGCCCATCCGCTTCTTCAACTGGCCGAGACGGGCGTTCACAAATACCTGGCGCTGCTTGGCCATGTGGTATTCGGCGTTCTCGCTCAGGTCACCGAGCGCGGCCGCGCGCTTGATCTCTTTGGGAAGTTCGTTCGTCAGCTCGTATTCAAGCTGCTTGATCTCTTCTTCCAGCTTCTTCTTGATCTGTTCCGTCATGAAAAGGGAATTCTTTCTCTAGAAGGATTGCCCATCGATTATATCCCCCGACTCTCTCGCGTCCGCCAACAGCGGGCTAGATGGCCTTAGAGCAGAGTAGGTGAATATTTCGCTGCCCAATCCGGCAACCATGTTTACTAATCAGTAACTCTCATATCCACCACCCCTGGTACTCAGGAGAGAGACAATGCCCCGCCTCACCCGCTTCGTCGCCTTATGCTTCGCGCTTTTCGCTTCTCAACTACTTTCGGCCCAAGCCACATTTTCTTTGCAACGCGCTTATCAGACCGGCGCGAACCCGCAATCAGTCGTCTCCGATGACTTCAACAAAGACGGAAATAAAGATGTCGCCATCGCCGACTACGATGATGAAGCCGTCGAGCTCCACTACGGTAATTCCTTCGGGACTTTCGATGTCACTGGTACGCAGATCCACGTTACCGAATTCCCCAAGAAGCTGCTTGTTGCGGACTTGAACAAAGATGGCTACCTCGACCTTATCGTGCTCGAAGATCCTGCCTCGGATCCAAGTCTGTCTTGCGGTGATAAGCCAATGTTGGAGATTCTGTTCGGCGGCGCAAATGGCTTTCAGGGTCCTGACTCTTTCTGCGTTCCTGACAGCAAGCCTTTCTATGTCGACATGGGAGTCGCAGACGTTGACGGCAATGGCTGGCTTGATGTGGTCATGTTGGCTCCTGACCGGACGGTCGACACGATTTTGTTCCGCGCATGGAACACGCCGGACAATTTCACCTTCGTCCGCAGCACAGCCAACGTTTCAGATGCGGTTGCTCAGTCATTAGCCCTCGCGGACATAAATGGTGATGGCAAGCCGGACTTGGTGATGTCCGCCTGCTGCGCCAACGGCGACAACTCGCATGGTCAGGTCTCTTACTTGCCGGGAAACGGCGACGGTACTTTCGGAGCGGCCACTGAGATCGCATCGCGGCAAGCGGCATATCTCGTCGCGGCAGACATCAATGACGACGGACGGCCGGACATCGTCGCCACCCTGCAGGATTGCGTTCCGAATACCGGCTGTGATTCTACTGTAGCTTGGTTCCCTAACTTTGGTACTTCGCTCGGTCATGCCAACATCGTTTGGGAATCCATCGATGGCCCGTATATCACCCCGCGCTCACCCGTAGTCGGCGACTTCACCGGCGATGGTCATGATGACATTGCGTTCCTCGTCACTGACCAAAAGTTCCAGACCGCATATGACTTCCTATTTGTGACAGATGTGGCCAATGGCGCGACCGCCAAGATCGAACTTGGCGATAGCCTCGGCGCGCGCTCCATCGCATGGACGAAGATTACCGCAACATCGTCACTGCCAGACCTCATGTTGGTGAATTCGAACGTCAGCACGTTCATTCCGCTGGCCAACACGACGGACCTAACGGGCGGATTGAACTGCAATTCCCCCGATTTCGTCGGTATGAACGTTTGCCTGCCTGAGCAGGGTTCTACAACGAACAGCAATGGCGTCCGGCTGTTGGCGGCAGCCAGCGTATTGCACCGCACGTTCCGGTATGAGGTCTGGGAAAACGGTTCGAAGATCTATACCGCCCGTGAGACTGACCGCATTGATACCCAATTGGACTTCGTCAATGGAACGCACAATCTCACATTCGTCGCCTACAACAGTGATGAAAGCTCGCGAACCACAAAGACGGTGTCTTTCACGGTGGGCGCGGCGAGTCAATGCTCGGCTCCTACTTCCAACGGCATCAATGTCTGTACCCCGGCCAATGGAGCTTCCGTCTCCAGTCCGGTCGCTATCCGGGCTGCGGCCAAGGTCAGCGGCGCAGTTTACCGCTTCGAGCTGTGGGTCGATGGTGTGAAGAAAGTGACCGTCAGAGACAGCGGCACAATGCAGACCGCCGTGACGATGTCTTCGGGTTCCCACAAGATGATCTTCGTCGCTTACAACTCCAACAGCAGTAGCCGGGTGACTAAGACGGTATCCGTGACCGTGCGATAGGCGCCTCCCTCTATCGCGCCACTGAACCGCTGAAGATGCGCGTTAAGCCGCGTCTTCAGCGGTTTTTCGTTTTCTGAGGGAAAACAAGCCGCCGCCAGGGTGCTACGAGTCAACCTTAGTCCTGTCTTAGAACCGGCTACTCGCAAAGATATTTTCCACTGGACAAGCCCTTCGGTTCTTCAGCGCAAACTTTTATGGTGGGTTTGCCGGCAACTCCGAATGTTGAGTCGTTGGCAAACCCAAGTGGAGGCAATATTAATTTTGCGAAACCTCATTTTCTCAGTCATTTTTCTGGCCTTGGCAGGCGCGGCATCCGCGCAAACCTACACGAACATTCAAGACCGAACTGACGGCGCCTCTTGCAGCACTTGCGCCGGCTCCGGCGGCACTGGCACGCAAGCCGCCTACTGGATCAAACAAAACGTGAGTTCCCCATCACTGTCCGGACAAGCCGCACAGCTCTTCCTCGGCGGCAGCACTCCATACTCCGACGCTCTTTGGAATTGGAGGATCGCGAGCGACTCCTCCAAAATGCGCCACTACGTCTACGATGTCGACTATTACGTGAAGACTCCCAGCGCCGTGCAGGGCCTGGAATTCAATATCACCAGCTACGACCACGGGCGCGGCTACACATACGGCTTCACCTGCAGCGTGAAATCAGGCGGCGTGTGGAAGATCTCCGTTCCAGACGATTCCACCAGCAGCATGGCAGAGATGCACTGGTCTTCGACCGGCATCGCTTGCCCTACGCCCCCGGCTTACAAATGGAACCACGTCAACTTTGAAGCCGAGCGTACTTCTTCCGGCATGATCCATTACATCTCCCTCACCGTGAACGGTACGAAGCACTACATCAATAAGACGGTCTATGCCCGTAAGGCGCCATCTGACTGGAACGGCCTCACCACTCACGTCCAATTGAATGGCGACTCCAAGCAGACTGACTACTCCGTCTGGATCGACAGATACAAGGTGACGGTCGATGGCAGCTCTTCTTCGTCCGACTCAGGTTCGGGCTCAGGTTCTACCTCATCCTCCTGCAGTACGCCGTCCTCTACCGGCATCAACGTTTGCTCGCCGGGATCAACGTCGTCATCAACCGTTGCTGTCAAAGCCATGGCCAAGCTCTCGAGTACCATCTACCGCTTCGAACTATGGGCAGACGGGGTGAAGAAAGCCACCATCCGCGACAGCGGCACCATGTCCACCAGCATCTCCCTGTCAAAAGGAACGCACAAGCTGGAGTTCGTTGCTTACAACTCCAGTGGCAGTAGCCGCACTACAAAGACAATCTCTACCACTGTCCAGTAAGGTATTAGCATCACCTACGCAAGAAAAGGCCCGCACTCATAAGGTGCGGGCTTTTTTTCGCGCGATTGTCTCACTTTTTCCCTCATATTTAGCCAGATTACGAGCCTGCCTTAACCCGCCTTAATCTCCGTATTTCTAATGAGAGTCCCTAAGCAGAACACCGAATGGGGATTTCTTCCGCCGCGGCTTACAGTCACTCATCCGGCAACTCCGGATTGCTTTATCACGACCAGCGGAGGAACACCTTTTGCGTACTCTGATCCAAGTAACACTGTTTCTGGCCTTGATAGGCGCGATGTCCGCGCAAACTTTCTCTAACATTCAAGCTGATCCGAGCATCGGTTCCTGCAGCGCCTGTGCCGGCAAAAACGCCGACGGGCCCACTGCCATCTTTTGGGCCAAGCAGGGAGTCGCCTCGCCTTCTCTCACCGGTAATGCCACACAGTTCTTCGTCGGCGGCACCACTCCTTATGCTGATGCTCTCTGGAACTGGAAACTCGTGAAAGATTCGTCAGCTCTCCATCACTTCATCTATGACATGTACTTCTATTACACCAATGCCTCGGCCGTCCAAGGCATGGAGTTCAATGTCACGTCATATGCGCACTCCAAGGGTTACGAGTTCGGGTTCACCTGCAGCGTGAAATCCGGCGGGGTTTGGAAGATCTCAGCTCCCAATAGCTCCAGCAGCACGTTGGCAGACATGCACTGGTCCTCGACCGGTATCGCGTGTCCGGCGCCGCCCACAAACACCTGGAACCACTTGACGTTCGAAGTGGAACGCACTTCCACCGATCAGGTCCACTACATCTCCCTAACGCTCAATGGGCACATGTACTACATCAATCAGACGATGCCCGCGCGCATCGCGCCCTCGACCTGGGCTGGATTGACCACGCACTTCCAACTCAACGGTGATTCCAACCAGGACGACTACTCGGTGTGGGTGGATAAGTACTCAGTAACCACTGACACCGGCCTCGCTCCGCCGCCCGTGTCTCCGACTCCAACTCCTACGCCAACACCTACCGCATGCACGGTTCCTACTTCGAACGGGATCAATGTTTGCTCCGTGGGAGGAACTTCCACCTCGGCCTCAGTGAAAGCGACTGCCAAAGTCAGCGGCACGATCTATCGCTTTGAACTCTGGGCAGACGGTGTGAAGAAGGTAACTGCACGCAGCACTTCCACTATGCAGTCAGCCATCAGTCTGAGTTCCGGCACGCATAAACTGGAATTTGTGGCCTATAACACCACCGGTTCCAGCCGCGTTACCAAGACGATGTCGGTCACCATTAAGTAAGAATCCCCAAGAAGGCGCCACAATAGAGCCGTTCACCAGCCCGGAATCCCAAGATTCCGGGCTTTTTATGTCGTTTCCCGACGTTTGACCCCTCTGTTTCCCTCATTTACAATCTAGTAAGTAAGCTCCCTGCGATTCCGCAATCCCGCGGAAAGGCCTACAGACTGGTGCCCTATGTCCGCTAACCTCGATTTCCAGATAGGCGACAAAGTCGTCTACCCCAATCACGGGGTCGGGGTGATTGAGCAGATCAGCAGTCGCACCGTCGGCGCCAATGTCGAGCGTTTCTATCTTCTTAAGATCAAAGCCAGCAGCCTGAAGGTCATGATTCCCTTCTCGAATGCCGGCAACGTCGGCCTGCGCCGGGTGGTCAAGAACGGCGAAGTCCAAAAGATCATCGACTTCCTAAGCTCCGGCGACGCCGAATCCAACGCCGACTGGAAAGACCGCTTCAAGGAAAATTCAGACAAGATGCGCGCCGGCACCCTGTTTGAAACGGCCATCGTCCTCAAGAGCCTGCTGGTCCTGCATCACGCCAAACCACTCTCTTTCCGCGAGAAAAAGATGCTCGATCGCGCACGCTACCTGCTGGTAAGTGAATTGGCCATGTCGCGCAACATCGATGAGCCGGCGATGGAAGACATCTTGAGCAAGGCCTTGGCCAAGTGCAAACTCAAATTCCCTGAGATCACGACCGAAGCGTAAGCGCTGACCACATCTTTCAAGGTGTCATTCCGGGCGCAGCGAGGAACCCGCTTTTGCCTTTCTAGCACTGTCACTCGCAGCTAGCCACTGGCTTCTCACCCTTCGCCTAACAACTCGCCCATCGGACGCCAGGTATCCACGTGGTCACACACGATCTTGAATCCCGCCGTGATCGGCACCGCCAATATCAGCCCCATCACTCCCCACAGGAATCCCCAGACAAGAAGCGAAGCTGCCACCACGAGGGGATTCAGTTTCAGCCTGCCCCCTAAAACTTTAGGGAAAACAAAATTCATCGATAGGGCGTGGATGAGGAAGGCGCTCACCGCGATCACGATTATCTTGGTGACGCTGATCGATCCCAAACTCACCGCAAGCGGGGGGATCATGGCCAGCGGCACGCCCAGATAAGGCACCAGGCTCACAAACCCGCTGATAACGCCGATCACCAGAAAATTCGGCGTGCCCAGCCGCCAGAAGACGAGCACGAATGCTCCAGCCATCACCGCGCCGACGATCAGATTGCCGACGATGAATCCGCGCACCATGCCTGACATTCGCGCCAATGCACGGTTCGCAGCTCTTCGGTCTTCCTGCTTGAACATATGTACCAGCGACCGCCGCATGTGCTCGCTCCAAGTCAGACCGAAATATGCCAGCACCAGAACGAAAGTGAATTCCAGGAATGCTTCACTCAAAGAGCTCGCGACGGCCGAGGCCGAATCCCATCCTGGCGAAACGGTCTGCACTTTCACTGCATTCTTATCTTGTCCATCTTCGGGAGCCACCGCCTGCTTCGCCTTTTCCAGCTTCTGTCTCTGCTCGCGCACCTTACCCACGGTCGATTTGATCTTTTGCGAGTACTGCGGCAGGTCTTTGACGAAATCACTGATCTTCACATAGGAAAGGTAGCCCAAACCCCAAACGCCCGCGGTCAATGCGAACATCACGATGAATGCTCCCACACTTCGTGGCAGCTTGATTCGCTCCAGCAATCGCACCGCCGGATCCACCAACACTCCCACCAGCAGCGCACAAACCATCGGCACGAGGATCTGCTTGCCGAAGTAGCAGATCACGCCTAACGCGGCCAGCGCGATCACCTTCTGGGCCATGTTGCTCGACGGGTTCAGCGGCAGCAAGACCGCTTCGCCATTCTCGCCCACGACCGCCACGGCTTCCGCATCCGGCGGAATATGCGCAGTCACCGGTTTTTCCGGCGCCTTGGTCCGTTCGCTGTCTGGCAGAATGATTCCCGACCCTGCAGGCACGTCACTGCTGCGCCGCTTTGGAACTACCTTTAGCCCGGGGTTGTCTGGACTCGATTTGCGTCTATCTTCTGCCATGCTCGCTATAGGATGCGCACCTATAATTACGGTGTGTCTCAGCCGGACAATTCAACCGATGCAACCCATATCCGCAAGCCGGGGCGCCTGCTCGCCCTCGACCTAGGCTCGCGCCGAATCGGCCTGGCGGTTTCAGACTCTCTCGGCGTGACCGCTCAGCCTCTCGAGACTCTGCACCGCACCACCAAACGCGCTGACTTCGCCGAATTGAAGAATCTCATTCAGCAGTACAGCATCACTGAGATTGTCCTAGGCCATCCTTTAAATATGTCTGGCGAACCGGGCCCGCAGGCTCTTAAGGTGGCAGCCTTCGCTGAGGAACTCCGCTCGCGCTGCGGCCTGCCCATTCACCTCTGGGACGAGCGCCTCACCAGCGCCGAAGCCCACCGCGTTCTCGACGATTCCGGCCATTCAAGAGACCGATTCGCCCGCAAAGGTAAGGTGGACCGCATCGCTGCCGTGCTCATATTGCAATCTTTTATGGAATCCCGCTCCCACTAGTTGTCATCCTGAGCGGAGCCGCGTTTTTTGCGGCGAAGTCGAAGGACAATGTCTTTGGTTTTGTTTCTCTTGCGGCCACAGAAGCACTACAACTTCTATAATTCTCTTGCGTGAAAAAACTCTTCGCTTGGTTCATTCTTATCTGCCTTGCCGTCGCCGGATGGCTTCTCTTCTCGCTCTTGGTTCCTCCCGGCCCTGCCTCGCAGCAACTCGTTGAACTGAAGCCTCACACCAACACTCGACAGATCGCCGCAACGCTCGAGCACGCTGGCGCTATCCGCAGCGCCAATGCTTTTTTGGTCTACCACTACACTCTCGGACGCCGCACGCTAAAAGCCGGCGAATACGATTTCTCCAAACCCGGAGGAACCATCGCGGTGTATAACCGCATCGCCCGCGGAGAAGTGGCCTCGCACGGAGTCGTCATCCCCGAAGGCTTCAACATGTTTGACGTAGCAAACGCGCTCGACCAATCCGGCGTCTGCAAGAAGGCCGACTTCCTTAACTACGTCCGAACCGACGTCTCGCTCATCGCCGACCTCGATCCCGAAGCGCGAACTCTCGAAGGTTATCTCTTCCCGGATACCTACAACTTCAGCGTCTCGCAGACGCCGCATGACATCGCCGCCATCATGGTGAAGCGTTTCCGCCAGGAAGCTGCAAAGATCGGACTGAAAGACAACATCCACCAGACCGTCACACTGGCCAGCATCGTAGAAAAAGAAACGCGGCTCGATTCCGAACGTCCACTAGTTGCCGGTGTCTTTGAGAACCGCATTGCACAGCACATCGGCTTGGCCACCGACCCCACCGTCATCTACGCCTCACTCTTGCGCGGTAAGTTCGACGGCACCATCCGCCAGTCCGACCTGCAGCTCGAATCACCCTACAACACTTATAAATATGCCGGCCTCCCGCCCGGCCCTATCTCCAACCCCGGCATCACTGCACTGCAAGCCGCGATGCATCCTACGCAGACCGACTACCTCTATTTCGTAGCCAACAATGCCGGCGGACACACCTTCGCCCGCACCATAGAAGAGCACAATCACAACGTGGCTGAGTACCGAAAAGGTCACGTCACAGGGCCCGTGGCGAATAGCGGAAAGCGTTAGCCAACCCGTATACTGGGCAGTCGTATCTTTTATATTTAGGACCTTTATTTTGTTAGCTAGAGTTCGTTTAATAGCACTTCTAACACTGGTGACTTTGCCGCTCTCCGGATGCTTCTTCCGGTCGCATCACGTCACTAAGTCCGTTTTCGTTGGCCAACTCAAACAGGCCACGCTCAACGAACTCATCCAAAAGGTCAACACCGACGCCGCCAAGATCAAGACCCTGCAGCTCACGGTAGATATTGACACCAGTGTAGGTGGCTCCAAGACAGGCAAAGTAACCGAGTACAAAGAGATCCGAGGATACGTGCTGCTCCGCAAGCCCGGCAATCTCCGCATGCAGGGTCTGCTTCCCGTGGTACACAACCGGGCGTTTGACATGGTGAGTGACGGCGAACAATTTCGCCTCAGCGTTCCGCCAAAGAATCGCTTCGTCATCGGCGCGCAGGAAGTGAAGAACTTCTCTGACAAGCCATTTGAAAACCTGCGCCCGCGGCAGATTTATGACACCTTGATCGTGGATGCCATTGATACAAAGAATGATGTTGCCGTGCTTGAGGCCGGCGAAGTCCTTGTGCAAGACCCGCATCACCGGGAAGTCTCTGAGCCGAACTACATCATGACGATCATCCACAACGGCAAAGACGCTCCGCCGTTCATCGAGCGCAAGATCTACTTCAGTCGAGAAGACCTCTCGGTCCAGAAGCAAGTATTGTTTGACCGCGAAGGCAATGCCGCGACCGTGGGCACGTACAACAACTACTCGATGGAATCCGGGGTCATGCTTCCGCACCTCATCACCATCGACCGCCCGCAGGAGCAATACACTCTCCAGCTCGCGGTTGTGAAAGCGCAGGTCAATGTTGCCATAAGCAATGAGCAGTTCCAGCTTCCTCGTCCGGAAGGCTCAGAGCTGCAGATCATGGACAACGTCACGCCAGATCAATCCATTCTCGGGCCCGCGAATCCAAAGAGCACGAAACAGCTGCAACATTGATCGCACAAAAACAAAACCCTCTTTGATCAGTCTCTGATAGCAGGTTGGAAGGGTTTCGTTCTTCGCTGTTAGAATCGAGATTGTCATGAACAAGATGATTGTCGCCAATCTGGTGCATCGACCGATACGTTCGCTGATCAGCATCACCGCCATCGCGGTGGAAGTCACGCTGATACTCGTCATCGTCGGCCTCTCCATGGGCATCTTGAATGACAATAAAGCTCGCACCGCCGGCATAGGCGCAGACGTCATGGTGCGTCCGCCGGGCTCGCAGAATGTTGTCAGTTTGAGTGGCGCTCCAGTCTCCATCAAAGTTGCTGACATCTTGCGCAAGATGCCGCACACCGTCGCCGTCGCGCCGGTCATCACGCAGTTGAACACTGCCAGCGGTTCGCTCGAAGTCCTCTACGGTATCGATCTCAAGAGTTTTGAATCGCTCAGTAGCGGCTTCCGCTATCTCGAAGGCGGCGGCTTTACCGGCCCGGACGACATCATCATCGACGATGTCTTTGCGTCATCAAAACATCTTCATGTAGGACAAACGCTCGAGGTGCTCAATCACACGTTTCACATTTGCGGAATCGTCGCCAGCGGCAAGGGCGCACGTAAGTTCATGCCGATTGAGACTGTGCAAGACCTGATCGGCGCACAAGGCAAAGCCTCTATCTTCTACGTAAAGCTCGACGATCCCAACTACGCCGACCAGTACGTGAAGGATGTTAAGAACATGCCGAACATGGGTACGTTCACGGTGCAGTCAGTCCAGCAGTGGCTGTCACTGATGACACCGGAAGCCCTGCCCGGCTTCTCTACATTTATTGATGTGGTGATTGGCGTTTCTGTTTGCATTGGATTCATAGTCATCTTCCAATCGATGTACACCGCAGTGATGGAACGCACGCGAGAGATCGGAATTCTCAAATCCATGGGCGCGTCCAAGGGTTACATCGTCATGCTGATGCTGCGCGAGACGCTCGCACTCGCAATCGCCGGCATCATCCTGGGGATTGGTGTGAGCTACGCGGCCAGCTTCGGCATTAAGCACAAGTTCCCCACCATTGTTGTGGTGGTGCAGCCTGACTGGCTTCTGAAAGCAGCCATCATCGCCATCATCGGCGCCATGCTCGGCGCCATCTATCCTGCTTATCGCGCTTCGCAAAAAGACCCCATCGACGCGCTGGCGTACGAATAGCCTTAGCGGCCGATATTGAAATTCACAGTTATTTGCGTTTCCACTTCAACGGGCACACAGTTCAATAAGTAAGGGTTGTATCTCCACTGTTTCACCGCATCGATGGCCGCTTCGTCCAGTCCCATGCCGGCCGGATGCACGAGACTCAACGCGGTAAGGGTTCCGTCCACGCCGATCACCGCTCGCATGATCACGACTCCGCTTTGCTTATAAAATTTCGCGATTGCCGGATACTCGGGTCTGACCTGTTTGACAAGGTTCCCTTGTGCAACTCCTGAAGAGATTCTTACTCTCGTTTTTTTCGGCATTGCCGGCGCGCCTGACACTGGATCCGGCGCTTGCCCGCCAAAGTATGCCCTCCAATAGTCGGGCACCAAGTCAGCCATGCTCTCGCCCTTCTTCATCATCACTCCAGCGAGCGCATGATAGACCTGCGAAGCATTGAACGGGCTGTTAACCTTGATGTTAAGGTCCACCTTCTCCGCAGTTATAAAGTTCTGCAGAGCTCCGTCTTTGCCGGCGCCTACCGCCACGCGAGTGCAACCAAAAACCAGGCGCTCATTGCCGCCTTTCAGATTCACGCTATCTACTCGAACCTTGCCATCGAGTGTCCATGGGCCTGAAGGCGACTTACTGGTGAGCGAGCCATCCGCGTCATAGTTCAAAACAGAATCTGAATAAAAGCCGCGTAAGGTTACAAGATTCCCCACATATATAGACTTCAGCTTTGCTTCTACGCTACCGGGGTCATCGGCGGTCTGAGCATGTAATGCTTGTGCAAATATCACCAGCAGCAGTAATCCCCGAATTATCCTTTGTTTCATCATTGAAGGTTACTGAAACGCTTCCGCGTTCTGTTTTGCAAAATCGTCGAAGCTCGTCGGCGGACGCTTGATCACCTTCTCTACGTCGCCAGATAGCACCGCCCCTTTGCCCGACACATAGAAGTGCATCAGATCGATCAGCGAATCGATCATCACTTGCGGAGCGCCTTGCTCCTGCATCGCGCTACGCATCTGGTCGTCTGAGATGGCCACATACTTGACTGGCTTGCCGATCGCCTTCGACAACTTCTCTGCGATCTGCGCATTACTCAACGCCTCCGGCCCCGTGATCACGTAGGCTTTGCCTTCGTGTCCGGCTTGCGTGAGCGCCTTAACGGCGACCGCCGCGATGTCTTTCACATCCACCACGCTGTATTTCGAATCGCCTTGTGCCAGATAGAACGCGCCTTGCTCTTTGATGGTCGCGCCAAAATTCGACAGATAGTTCTGCATGAATCCGTTCGGACGCAGGAACGTATAGGCAACACCCGAATCTTTGATCACTTTTTCCATCGCACCATGTTCGCGGCCGAAGATACTTGCACCCGTATCCGCACCGATCACTGACAATTTCACTATGTGCCGAACATCAACCTTCTTGGCGGCGGCGATCAACCCCGCTTCCATTTCTGTCGCGCCCGGCGGCGAAAGCAGGAACAGCCGCTCGATCCCCTTTAACGCATACTCGAAAGATTGCGGGTCGGTGTAGTTCAATACTGCTGCTTGCAGGCCTTGCGCGTTCGCCATCTTCGCCTTCGTGAGCGAAGACACGGCCACGCGAAACTCTGCACCTTTTTCCTGAAGTTGTTTTACCACTTCACTACCGACCGTGCCGGTGGATCCAGTCACCAGGATCATTTCTTACTCCTTACGATTGCAGGAGTAGATGGTACAAAAGCGCTTTCGATTCGCCAAATCGCAGAGAATCGTTATGCGGCGCGCTTCACCATCTGCGATTTCAGCAATCTCTTCGCCGCTCTCGCGCCTTTTTTCCCGATGCACTTGTACTTGCTTCCGTCCAGCTTGTGATACTGCTCAAAGAAATTTTCCAGCTCCGCCAGAAAATTCGGATTTAGGTCAGAAAGATCGCGAATGTTGGAATGAGTATGTGAGACAACACTGACGCCAAGAAACCGGTCGTTGCGGAATGTCTCTCCTTCTTCCTTTTGCCGGCCTTCGATCACACCCACGATGCGACACTCGATCAAGCACCCCGGATACGCCGGCTCATCCATCAGTATCAAAACGTCGACCGGGTCGCCATCTTCCCCTTTTGTCGACGGCACAAAGCCAAAATCATGCGGAAAGGTCATCCCTTCCGGCAGCACCTTCTTTAGCTGAAATATGCCTCTGTCCGGGTCATAAGCAAATTTGTTGCGGCATCCGCGCGGCGTCTCCACCACCACTTGGATGGTTCCTTTTTCTTTGTCAAAAGACTTCAGCAATGTTGGCGCAGCCAGGGCCCTCTTTGATTTTTTCTTCGGCATTTTTTTCGGCTCCGTTTCTGGATGTGATGCTGCCCATTTCGCCGCTTCTGCCCCGCCATCCTTTGTTGCTCACTTTCTCTCCTGCGCATAGTCTGTTCACCCATACCCAGGAAAAATCAGGGAGGGGTCTCATGCGCTTTTTTGCTCTTATCTTGGTACTGTGCGCAGCCGTAGTGGCCGCCGGCCAATCGGCTCCGGCCGCGAAGTCGGCGACGCCCGCCGACGGCGTACGCTCAGATATGCTCGTCAGCACACAATGGCTTTCGCAGCACCTGAAAGATCCAAACTTAGTGGTCCTGCACTTGGCGGACAGCGTTCTCGACTACAAGCGCGGACACATCCCCGGCGCCCACTTCATTGATATGAATAAGATCACTACCAAGAATGGCAACGTCACCACTGAACTGCCCAGCGTCGATCAACTGCAAAAAGCATTCGCCGACGCCGGCGTCAGCGACAAGAGCCGCGTGATCATCTATGCCACTAACTGGTTCCCGAACGGCGCGCGCGTCTGGTACACGCTTGACTATCTCGGCCACGGTGACCAAGCCGCTTTGCTCAATGGCGGTATCGAGCAGTGGCTGGTGGAGAACCGCCCCGTGTCCGGCGAGACGCCGGCCTTCTCGCCCGCGAGCTTCACGCCACACGTGAACGAAAAAGTGCGCGCCCTGATCGACGAAGCAAAAGCCGACACCGAGTCTGAAGCAAATGAACAACTCGTAGATGCGCGTCCCGAAGGCCGATACAAGTCCGGACATTTGGCGGGCGCCAACAACGTCTATTGGCAAGACACGCTCGTGAGCGAAGACAATCCGGTCTTTAAATCCCCGGAACAACTACGCGCCCTCTACGCCGCAAAAGGGGTGGTCCCGAACAAGAAGATCGTGACCTATTGCGAAGTCGGCATGCAGGCGTCACACGGATACTTCCTGGCAAAATATCTTGGCTACGATGCCGCCTTGTATGACGGCTCCTATCAGGAGTGGTCGGGAAAGAACATGCCCGTGGTCAAAGGGGACGCGAAGCGATAGAGAACTGGGTGCCCCACGCGATCGGTCCGGGTTTGACTGATTCATGGGGATTCTTACTTCTCCGGCTCCAGCACAGCCTTTAACTTCGCATATCCGCTCTTGCTCACAGGCAGTCTCGCCCCAGAATGTAATGTGGCCACGTGACTATCCTTGCTCAGCGGCTCAAGTTTGGCGACACATTCTAAGCGAACCAGATAAGAACGGTGGATGCGAAGAAAGTCTTTGGGATCTAAGCTCGCCTCAAGATTTGAGATGGTTCCCTGCTTGAGATATTTTTTACCGTCGCTGGCCAGCGAGACGTAATCATCTTCGGCTTCAGCGAACTCCAGCTTTGCCACTGGAATGATGTGCACGCGGACGCCATCTTTGACCGCGATGCGTTCGGCATATTGCCCTTGTGGACGGGAAGCCGCTGCCAACTCTGCCGCTGGTGCGGCTTGCTTTTTCCCCACACGTTGTTTCGCGCGTTCCAAAGCTTCCGCAAAACGCGCATCCGCAAAAGGCTTGAGTAAATAATCAACGGCGTGCACTTCGAATGCGCGTAGTGCGTGCTCGTTATAAGCGGTAACAAAGATGACGGCCATCTCTTCTTTGTTGCTCAGAAGCTCCAACACCTCGAAGCCGTCGAGCTTCGGCATCTGTATGTCTAGAAACAGGATGTCGGGCTTGAGTTCCGGTACATGCTTGACTGCTTCAAAGCCGTTAGCGCACTCGCCTACGATTTCTACTTCAGCATGCGCAGCAAGTAATTCGCGCAGTACTCCCCGCGCGAGCTCTTCATCCTCAACGATCACGGCCCGAAACTTTTGCGTCATGCGGCCGCCTTTTCTGCAGGCAAGCTGATCTCCACGCGAAAAATGTCACCGGCATTGTCCAGCACGAGTGTGGCGCGCGGGCCATATCGCGCCTCAATGCGTTGGCGCACGTTCTTTAATCCCGTGCCGGTCCCGGGGCGCGACGGACTCTCACGATCAAAATTGTTTTCCACCAGCAGGCTTAGTTCGTTTCCGATGTGCTTGATCTCTAACTTGATCCATCCGCCTTCCACCAGATTTGAAACGCCGTGATTCACAGCGTTCTCTACTAGGGGTTGCAACAGAAGTGGAGGCACGACGAATTCCAGCGCCTGCGGATCCACGTATTCCTGCACGATAAGCCGATGCCCGAACCGTACCTTCTCCACCGCAAGGAATGCGCGCACCAGCTGCAATTCCTCGTTGATAGGAATGGCTGTCTTTTCACCCAGGCCGAGCGTCGAGCGCAAGAAATCTGCCAGCAGGATGCACATCTCTCGCGCGCGCTTCGCGTCCACTGAAGTCAGCGCGCTGATGGAGTTCAAACTGTTGAACAAGAAGTGCGGATTCACCTGCGCTTTGAGCGCTTTGAGTTCTGAATCGCGCGCCAGCAAGTTGGCTTTGGCCTCGCGTTGCTCAGCCTGTTGCGATTGAAGTTGAGACAACATCACGTAGTAAAGTGCCACCGCCAGGAGATAGAGCAGGAAGCCGGTAGTGAACAGCATTGGATAGACATGCTTGACTTGCTGGTCCAGCCCGGAAAACGTCAGCGAAACGGTGGCCAGAAGATCCGCTAGCCCTTTTGCCATTAACACCCAGACAGCACTGTTCACTATTGCGGCCACTAGATGCGTGGTAAGAAAGCGTACGAAGGCCGATCTTTCCGTCGGCATTGCCTTGCACAAATACCATGCACCCAGACAGTCAAAAGCATAGACCAAGCACAGCGGCACGCTCATGGTCAGTGCGCTCACCCAGTTCATTCCGCCGGTATAGGTGAGCAATCCACTCACTAGAACCGTCAGCGGTATCCAGGCAAGTAGATACAGCGCCAACCGCCGCAGATTTCCGAGTATCGGATGCATGGGCTCTTAGGAGTTCTTTATTTCAATCCCGCCGAGGATCGCCGCCCCGCGGATGATGAGTCGCTTCATCGGCTTGGACGCATCAGGCTGAAAGTAGCGAGTCTTATTATCGTAACCGCCTAGGATGGCCGAACCGTGCATCTCTACCAGCCAAGTCTCAGGGACGACGATCTCCCCTCCGCCCATCATCGTATTCACTTCGAGTGTCGCTACGTCACCTTCTATGTCAGCACGCGTTAGGTCCAGCTTGAATCCGCCAAGAAAAGCATTAATGTGGCCACCGCGAAAGTTTTTTGATTCCACTCGCGGCTCGCCGCCACCCAGAACGAAATCCATGTTGATCTGCGGCGACATAGACCCTGGAGGCGGAGGATCGTTCGCCGAGCGCATACTTTCATCGTAGTCAACATTCTTGTTCTTCTGCACGTGCCAAAGCGCTGATATTCCCGCGATGATGATGAACACCGGCCAGATGTTGTGAAAGTGGAGATGAGTATAGCCAAGCGCATTCGTCTCAATGAGTGCCCCCACGGCGATGAGTCCAACGCCCCACACCGGATTGCCCGAGGAACAACCCGTGACCAGGCGAGCGACGCCAAGCGCGACCAACACTACTGCCCAAAAGTCCAACGTCCAACCCATGGGCCAGTAGCCCGATTGATAGAAGAGAAACACGAATCCCACGATAATGGCGACGAGGCCACCAGCTAAGGAAGGCTGCCTTCGCAACCGGTATCCATACCTATCTCGCATGGGACTGCTCCTTGCGCTCCATCGTGATCACCTGGTGTTGCTGCCGCGGCATGACTAAAACCTGACCCGCAGGGGCGGCCATGCGCTGCTGATTCTTGTGGCGAAACAACACTACCAAACCGGCGATGATCAGCAGCACCGGCCACCATTGCGCCACTACATGCAACACTGGCATATTAAGGCGAAGGGTGAAGGCTGCAAGCTTGTCTATGATGATGCCGGACCAAAGTCCAGCGATCAGCGCCGCCAAAACCGTGTTCTCTGCGCCTTGATTGAGGGTACTCATAACTGCCTCCCTGGTACACATGCGAGATTACGCACCCAAGGCAATACTGGACACAGTGAATCGGCGAACGGCCCTCCGGAGTCGGCGAATGCCGAAAAAGCGTGGGGTTTTCTAGCATGCGCCAACTCCGGCCATTGGCTTCGCATCATTAATAGGCAACTGAATCCTTTACGCTCTGGCCGAGACGACGAAGGGTTCGTGTCTGTCATAGGGCCCATGAAATTAAAAGACCGCAAGCTCTACCATCCAAAAGCTCCGTTAAATCGCCGTAAGCCAGAGAACCGCTGGACGCGGATCCTGCGCGATGCCGAACGCGACCAGTATGAGACTGTCCGCCGTTGGCTGAAGCTCGCGGCTGAGTTCATGCATAAAGGACGCGCAAAGGATGACGACGAATCCGACCTGGATATTTTGAACAAGGCCGCCTGACTCCGAACTCGACCCCCATCCTTTATACTGCGCTGACGCATGCACGCCGAGTCCGCGAAGAATTCCACTCGCAAAACTGACAATCTCATCTTGATCGCCATCGCCCTGGCAACCGTGATCGCTCATCTCATCGTCGGAAATCGCTACGGATTTCACCGCGACGAACTGCAAGTGTTGGACGACGCCCGCCATCTCGCATGGGGCTATGTCGTTTATCCGCCAGCGACACCGTTTTTTGCTCGGCTATCGCTGAGCCTGTTTGGCACGTCCATCGTGGGATTCCGCATATTTGCTTCGTTAGCAGAAGCTATCGCAGTAGTCGTCGCAGGACTAATGGCCCGCGAGCTCGGCGGGTGCCGCGGCGCGCAAATCATCGCAGCAGTGGCAGGGATTCCTTTTTGCCTGGCCGCCGGCGCAGTCATGCAGTACGTTTCGTTCGATTACCTCGCCTGGGTGCTCACTTCCTATTTCATGGTCCGCCTGCTGCGCTCAAACGACGCCCGCTGGTGGTTGGCCATCAGCGCAAGCATCGGCTTCGGCTTCATGGCGAAATACGGCATGGCCTTTTATCTCGCCGGCATTATCGGCGGCATTCTGCTTACCGACGCGCGCCGTTTCTTCCGCAGCAAGTGGCTGTATCTTGGCATCGCCTTGTGTGTCGTGATCTGCCTGCCGAACCTCATCTGGCAGATGCGCCACCATTACATCTCGCTCGACTTCTTGCATGACATTCACGCGCGCGACGTCCGCATCGGCCGCACGAAATATTTCCTGCCTCAGCAGCTAGAAATCACCACGCTGGCATTTCCTTTGGCCATCGCCGGACTCTGGTTTTACTTCTTTGCCGCAAACGGCAAACGTTTCCGCACGCTCGGCTGGATGTATGTCATCCCACTCGTTATCTTTATCGCCGCCAAGGGCCGTGCCTATTACATGGCAGGCGCCTATCCGATGCTCTATGCCGCGGGCGCAGTCTGGGGAGAACAGTGGCTGGCTGGCATGCGCGAATCATGGACGAGGATCAGCGTCCGGACTCTCGCATGGATCGTATTAACGGCAGACGTCGCCCTCGCGTCCGCGTTTTTCATGCCGCTGGCTCCCGTCAACACGCCGTGGTTTAAACACGCGTCCCACGTGCAGGGCGATTTCGTGGAAGAGTTCGGATGGCCTGAGTTGGTCGAGACGATTGCAAAGGTTCGCAACCAACTTCCACCAGAACAGCGCGCGCATACCGCCGTCCTCGTCGGCAACTATGGGGAAGCCGGCGCAGTAGATCTATACGGACCCGCGCTCGGATTACCCAACGCCATCAGCGGTATCAATTCCTATTGGTTCAACGGCTACGGCGATCCGCCGCCGCAGACCTTGATCGTTGTGGGCATCAGTCAGCATTTTGTAGACAGCAACTTCACCGGTTGCCGTCTTGCCGCAAAAGTCTCGAACCGCGAAGGTATCGAGAACGAAGAAACCAGCCACGCGAATATTTTTCTCTGCGGACCACCGCAAAAAGGCTGGTCAGAGTTTTGGAAAGACTTTCACTACTACGGATGAGGTTTCCGCATGGCGACAACAAAGAAAAAATCTGAACTAACGCGCATCGCCGCAGAACTTCAACGCGCATACAACGGCGACGCCTGGCATGGTCCCGCAATCACCGTTACGCTGAAAGGCGTTCCAGCATTTCGCGCGTCGAGTAAACCCATCCCGCAAGCGCACTCCATCTGGGAGATCGTGCGACACCTGACCGCTTGGAACCACATCGTTCGCCGCCGCTTTTTGGGCGAGTTAGTAAAAGTCTCGCCCGAGCAGGACTGGCCGCCTCTTGAGGACATGAGCAATGAAGCGTGGGATTCTGATCTCTCCGCGCTGGAAGAGGCTTGTCTAGCGCTAGTTTCAGCGTTAAAAAAGCATTCCAGGAAATCCGGCGGAGACGCAGTCCTCAATCGCAGGGTCCGCGGCAAGACGCACAATGTTTATGTCATGCTGCACGGCGCCGTGCAACACAACCTATATCACGCGGGGCAGATTTCCATTTTGCGCAAGGCCATGGAATAGACCTATCCATGCCGCCGAGTGCAGAGTTGTTACTAAAGTACATGCCCCACCAGCACCTTTGAACATCATTTGCCACTGTCTTTGCCGTCCATTACGCCTGAGAATACGTACCTGAATAGGGCTTAGCTAAAGGCTTGGCGTCTCAAGCAGTTATCACCCGCTCTGGCGCGTTTTGGCGTTCGCGCAGCAGGCCGCTATTGGCTATGTGATAACTTATTCGGACGCTAAAGCAAGCTAGCGCTGGTCCCACAAACGGAGCTACGGAAATGCTGGTGAAATTCTGGGGCGTTCGCGGTTCTACTCCTACGCCTCAGCTCGAGAATCTGCGCTATGGCGGAAACACTTCGTGTGTCGAAGTGCGCATCAATGGCCAGATCTATATCTTCGATTGTGGCACCGGCTTCCGCAACTTGGGCAAGCAGCTTCTAGCTGAGCACCAGAAAAAGCCCATTCACGCGCACATTTTTCTTTCGCACTTTCACTGGGATCACATTCAGGGCATTCCATTTTTTTTGCCGCTCTATACGAACCCTGACAATTATTTCTTCTTCCACTCATCCAGCCGCAGCCGCGGATTGCAGCGCGCCATCGAAGAGCAGATGTCTGACCCGTACTTCCCCGTCGACATGACGGAGATGGCAGCGCATCGCCACTTCTATGACATTGAAGAAGACCGCATCGCGTTTGA
>JAICLA010000021.1 GCA_025927695.1 Terriglobales bacterium
GCGCGCTGGAGAAATTGCAGGATTCGCTGAAGGCTTCAGCGCCTGCGAAGAAAGCTGAGGTGGCGTAATGAAGAGTGCATATCAGATCATCCGCCGCCCTGTGATCACGGAAAAGGGCCTGGGCGTGAAAGAGACCGAAGGAACTTTGGTGTTTGAAGTCGCGGCAAAGGCGACCAAGACCGAAGTGAAGGAAGCGGTGCAGAGCATCTTCAAGGTGAAGGTTGATACGGTGCGCACGGCGAACTATGTAGGCAAAGAACGCCGCCGCGGTAAATTCACCGGCTTCCGTCCTGACTGGAAGAAGGCGTACGTGAAATTGAAGTCCGGCGAGAAGATGCCGGAGTATGCGCAGAATATGTAAGAGCAGTGGCTAGTGGTTAGTGGCTAGTGGCTAGCGAAGAGCAAAGTCAAAGTCAAAACCAAAGCAAGACAAAAGCCAAGGCAAGAGAAAAGCAAGAAGCCGAGAGAAGTAGGAAAAGATTATGGCAATCAAGACATACAGACCGTTGACACCGTCACAGCGCTTCAAGACGACGCTGATCAATGATGACCTTACGACGAACCGTCCGCACAAGCCGCTGACCTCGCCGAAGAAGACGACCGCCGGGCGCCGCAACGCGGGCGACCTGACCAGCTGGCATCGTGGCGGCGGACACAAGCAGAAGCTGCGCTCGATCGATTTCAAGCGCGATAAGGCCGGCATCCCGGCGAAGGTGGTCTCGGTGGAATACGATCCGAACCGCTCCGCGCGCATCTGCCTGGTGGCTTATGCCGACGGCGAGAAGCGCTACATCGTGCAGCCTGTCGGTTTGACCGTGGGCTCGACGATCATTTCGGGACCCGAGGCTGACATCCTTGTAGGCAATGCTCTGCCACTCAAGAACATTCCTCCTGGCACGACGGTGCACAACATCGAGTTGAAGCCGGGCAAAGGCGCACAAATGGTGCGTTCCGCCGGTGGATCTGCGCAACTGGTCGCGAAAGAAGGCGACTACGCGTTGATCAAGCTGCCTTCGGGCGAGACACGCAAGGTGCTGGTGAATTGCATGGCCACCATCGGGCAGGTCAGCAATCTGGATCATGAGAATGTAAGCATCGGCAAAGCAGGCCGCACGCGCTGGATGGGCATTCGTCCTACGAACCGCGGCGTGGTCATGAATCCGGTGGATCATCCGCACGGTGGTGGTGAAGGTAAGACCTCTGGTGGACGGCATCCGGTGACGCCATGGGGACAGCCGACGCGTGGATACAAGACGCGCAACAACAAGCGCACCGACAACATGATCGTTAACCGCCGCAGCAAGTAATCAGAAGAAGGATCAGAACATATGGCACGTTCGACAAAAAAGGGACCGTTCATTGATACGCACGTGATGTCGCGTATCGAGGACATGAACAAACGCAACGAGAAGAAAGTGCTGCGCACGTGGTCGCGCCGTTCGACGGTGCATCCTGACATGGTGGGACACACCATCGCGGTGCATAACGGGAAGAAGTTCATCCCGGTGTACATCAGCGAGAACATGGTGGGACACAAGCTGGGTGAGTTCAGCCCGACGCGCCAGTTCAAAGGCCACTCAGTGAAAGCGGCGGCGGAAGTCGCAGCAAAACCGGCACCGGCAGCTCCGGCGAAGTAAAAACAGCCGTTAGCACCTAGCACCGAGCATCGAGTGACGGACCGATGGGCGGAGCGGGAAAGCAAGGCTGATCAAGTTTTAAGGAAGCTTGGATATGGAATTCAGAGCAGAAGCAAAATTCATCCGCGTATCGCCGCAGAAAGTGCGGCTGGTGCTGGACCTGATCAAAGGCAAGCGCGTGGAAGATGCGTTGAACACGCTGGCTTTCACCAAGAAGGGCATTGCCCCGACGGTGCATAAACTGGTGCGCTCCGCGCTGGAGAATGCCAACTATGCCGGGCAGGATAAGGGCGTCGATGTGGACCTCGACCGCTTGTTCGTGAAGAACGCTATCAGCAACGAAGGACCGCGCATGAAGCGCATCCGTCCGGCGCCGATGGGCCGCGCGTTCCGCTATCAGCGCCGCATGACGCATATCTCGGTGGTGTTGGCTGAGAAGAATGCGGACCAGAAGGCTGCGCTAGCGACCACCGTCGGCGAAGAGCCGAAGGCGGGCAAGGCGACCAAGGGTAAGACCGCGGGCAAGCCTGCGAAAAAGAAATCGGTAGCAAAGAAGTAAGAAGGAATACGAGGCATTTCGAATGGGACAAAAAGTACATCCATACGGATTTCGGCTGGGATACACCAAGCCGTGGAAGTCACGCTGGTTCTCTGAGCGCGATTACGCGAAGCTCTTGCTCGAGGACGTGAAGCTGAAGGCTGAGCTGAAGGACAAGCTGAAGTCGGCGGGCGTGAGCTCGGTCGAGATCGAGCGTCCCGGCAACAAGCTGCGCATCATGATCCGCACGGCGCGTCCGGGCATCATCATCGGCCGCAAGGGCGCGGAGATCGACAAGCTGAAGCTTGAGCTGCAGAAACGCACGTCACGGGAAGTCTTCATCGACATCCTCGAAGTGCACAAGCCGGAGCTCGATGCCCAGCTGGTGTCAGAAGCCATCGCGCTGCAGCTGGAAAAGCGCGTGGGATTCCGCCGCGCGATGCGCAAGAGCGTGGATTCGGCGCTGCGTTTCGGATGCAAAGGCATCAAGGTGCGCGTGAGCGGACGCTTGAACGGCAACGAGATCGCGCGTTCTGAGTGGTATCTGCAGGGCCGTTTGCCGCTGCACACGCTGCGTGCGGACATTGATTACGGTTTCACCGAAGCGCGCACGACGTATGGCGTGATCGGCGTGAAAACGTGGGTATATAAGGGCGAGATCCTCTCGCAGAAGAAGCGGGAAGCGCAGCCGGCGGGAACAAGCACCGGGGCGTTCTAGAAGCAGCATCGAGCAGCTAGCACCGAGCATCGAGTGACGGCTGACCGAGGCAAAGCGAAAGACTCTTGAAGTTTGGTTTTGAGAACGAAGTTTGAGCAAGGTTTTGAGAAAGAAACAAATAAATGCCGCTTGATGCTAGCGGCTAGGTGCTAGAGGCTGATTTTCTATGTTGATGCCAAAAAAAGTTAAGTACCGCAAGCAGCAACGCGGCCGCATGCGCGGCAAGGCGTGGCGCGGAGCGGAATTGTCATTCGGCGATTTCGGATTGAAGGTCATGGAGTGCGGATACATCACCGACCGCCAGATCGAAGCCAGCCGTATCGCGATGACGCGTTTCATCAAGCGCGGCGGCAAAGTGTGGATGCGCCTGTTCCCGGACAAGCCGGTCACGAAGAAGCCGGCTGAAACCCGTATGGGTAAGGGTAAAGGTGCGCCGGACCATTGGGTCGCGGTGGTGCGTCCGGGAAAGATCCTGTTCGAGATGGAAGGCGTGAACCGTGCGGATGCGGCGGAAGCGATGCGTTTGGCGTCGAACAAGCTGCCGTTGAAGACCAAGTTCGTGGCCCGTATCGGACACTAAAAAAGCTATCAGCGGTCAGCGATCAGCTGTCAGCTTGAAGCAGAGACAAGAGCGAAGACGAAGATGGAAATCGAAAAGATCAGAAGCCTGTCAGACAACGAGCTGGCGCAAGCGCAACGCGACGAGATGGACCAGCTCTTCCGGTTGAAGTTCCAGATGAAGATGGGGCAGACCGAGAGCTTGAAGAAGATCCAGGGACTGCGTCGCGGTGTGGCGCGGCTGAAGACCATTGCCCGCGAGCGCTCGCTTGGTATCAATGAGCACATCGCATCGGCCGCGAGCGGATCGAAGTCGGAAGCCAAGGCCGAGGGCAAGACTGCAGTGAAGACGGCTGCGAAGAAGTCGAAAGCCAAATCGAAGGCGAAGTCCAAGGCCAAGCCGGCGAATAAAAAAGCTGCGGCGTCGAGCAAGAAGAAGTCCGGCAAGAAATCAGGAAAGAGGTAGCAGATGGCGACACCAGTAGCAGAGACGAAGAAGGCCGGCCGCGCCACCAAGGTGGGCGAAGTGGTCTCCACCAAGATGAACAAGACCATCGTGGTGAAGGTGGACATGAAGAAGGCGCATCCGCTGTATCGCCGCGTGATCACCAGCTCCAAGCGCTTCCATGTGCACGATGAAGAGAACAAGGCGTTGCTGGGTGACGTGGTGCGCATCGAAGAGACGCGTCCGATGTCAAAGCTGAAGCGCTGGCGCTTGCTGGACATCATCCGCCGCTCGGCCCTGGCCGCGGCCAATGACGCCGCACACAAGGCAGAGAAGAAAGAGAAGCGCGAGCAGGCCAGCTAGTTGGGCAAGTTTATTCGGCCGCGGTTTACAGCGAGCCGAGAGGAGACAAGATCATGGCAGTGATGATGAGAAGCATGCTGGAAGTGGCGGACAACAGTGGGGCGCGCAAGCTCCAGGTGATCTTGCCTCTGGGCGGCGGCACGGGATTGACGGCGCACCTCGGTGACGTGTTCACCGCGGCGGTGAAAGAAGCTTCGCCGGATGGCACCGCGAAAAAGGGAACTGTGGTGAAGGCTGTTCTCGTGCGCGCGCGCAAAGAGACGCGTCGCAAGGATGGCACCTACATCCGCTTTGACCAGAACGCTGCCGTGCTGATCAATGAAGGTGGCGAACCGGTGGGCACGCGCGTGTTCGGTCCGGTAGCACGTGAACTGCGCGACAAGAAATTTTTGAAGATCGTTTCATTGGCACCAGAGGTGCTTTAGCAACAAGCAGCAAGCACCGAGCATCAAGTGGCTGCTTGAGTGGTGGATGCGAACAAAGACGGGATTGGAAAAAGATCATGCATACAAGAGTTGATATTCGCAGAGATGACACGGTGAAAGTGATCACCGGACGCGGCAAGAACGCGAAAGATAAGAAGCGCGTGCTGGCGGTTTTCCCCAACGACGGAAAGTTGCTGGTGGAGGGCGTGAAGCTGGTGAAGAAGCACTTGAGCTCGAAGCGCACGCGCAACAAGGCGGGCATCGCGGAGCAGGAATCGCGTATTGCCATCAGCAATGTGATGGTGGTGTGTCCTTCATGCGACAAGCCGACGCGCGTGGCGCATGACAAGAAGGGCGACCGCTTCATTCGCGTTTGCAAGCGGTGTGATGCGCCGCTCGATAAGTAATCGGTTGTCGGTTATCAGTTTTCGGTAAAAGCAAGACCACGGAACGGTGAGACTCCGAGAGCGTGGACGAAAGAAGTAAAAGGAAAAGAAGATGCCAAGCAGGTTGCACGAGAAATACACAAAAGAAGTGGCTCCGGCGCTGATGAAAGAGCTGGAACTGAAGAACAAGATGGCGGTCCCGAAGCTGCACAAGATCGTGATCAACATGGGTGTGGGCGATGCGACGCAGAACCCCAAGATCATGGATCCGGCGGTGAACGAACTGGGGCAGATCGCCGGCCAGAAGCCGGTCGTCACGAAAGCTAAGAAGTCGATCGCGGCATTTAAAGTTCGCGAAGGCATGGCCATCGGTGCGATGGTGACTCTGCGCGGCGAGAAGATGTACGAGTTCCTCGACCGCTTCATCAGCGTGACCCTGCCGCGCGTGCGCGACTTCCGCGGTGTCTCGACCAAGAGTTTTGATGGACGCGGCAACTACACCATCGGGTTGAAAGACCAATTGATCTTCCCGGAGATCGATTACGCGAAGGTGGACAAGCAGAAGGGCATGAACGTGACCATCGTGACCACCGCGCAGGACGACAACCAGGCGCGCACCCTGCTCAAACATTTGGGCATGCCGTTCCGGGCACAGTAAAGAGTTTTAGAAAGAGAAGTCGAAAAAAAGGAAAGCGTTAAAAGGAACATCCTTAAAGGAAAACATGGCGACGACAGCAAAACGAGTGAAGGACAACAAGAAACAGAAGTTCTCAACGCGGCCGCACAACCGTTGCAAGCTGTGCGGACGTCCGCGCGCGTTCCTGCGCAAGTTCGGCGTATGCCGCTTGTGCTTCCGCGGGTTGGCGTTGCGCGGTGAGATCCCTGGGGTCTCGAAGTCCAGCTGGTAGGTTCGGCGCGGGACGAGGCAGCACAGGTGCCGAAGTCCTGAAGAGAAAAGTAAGACACCGCTGCTGGTTCTTGCGAATTGCCCGGTCTCGAAAGAGGCTCACGAGAAGTTGGAAGACTTCGAGTTGGGCGACGTGAGCAAACGAGTGAGTGATGAGTAAGTGAAGTAAAGGAGAGCAACATGAGTTTGACCGATCCGGTCGCAGATTTTTTGACGCGCATCCGCAATGCAGGAAGGGCGCGCCACCAGAAGATGGACGTTCCCGCTTCGAAGCTGAAGCTGGAGATCGCCCGCATCCTGAAAGAAGAGGGCTATATCGCCAACTTCAAGGCCACCGATGAAGAAGGCCGCAAGGTGCTGCGCGTGTATTTGAAGTACGGGCCGAACAACGAAGGCGTGATCAACAACATCACGCGCGTGTCGCGTCCCGGCTGCCGCGTGTATGTGGGCCGCAATGAGATCAACCGCGTGCTGGGCGGACTGGGGATCAACATCCTCACCACTCCCAAGGGCGTGATGACCGGTCGCCAGGCGCGCAAAGAAGGCGTGGGCGGCGAAGTGCTCTGCGAAGTTTATTGATGTGGTCCTCACCCTATCGCCACATGAACCAAAGGCGTGGCGATAAGGAGGGGCACTGAAGATCAGCGAAGTTTAATAACAGTTTTGAATGCCGTGGAACCTGCGCATAGAGAGGGAAGCGTGGGGGACTCGCAAATAAAGGATTGAAGAAATGTCACGAGTAGGAAAGAAACCGATCCCGTTGCCGCAAGGCGTGAAGGTCGATGTTCGCGGGAACACCGTTGCTGTGCAAGGCCCGAAGGGCAAGCTGGAAGCGTTCATCCCCAGCGGCATCAAGCTGGAGACGAAAGACGGGCACTTGAACGCGGTGCGCAGTGATGATTCGCAGGCCGCGATACATGGGCTGGTGCGCGCGCTGGTCTCGAACGCGGTGGAAGGCGTGACCAAGGGATGGGCGAAAGAGCTGGAGATCGTCGGCATCGGATACCGCGCGGAGATGAAGGGCAAGACTACCGTGGTCTTCAGCCTAGGTTTCTCGCACCCTATCGAGTTCCCGCTGCCTACAGGCATTGATGTGGCTGTCGATCCGAAACAGACGCGTTTGACGGTGAGCGGCGTTGATCGCCAGAAGGTAGGACAAGTCTCGGCCGATATGCGCGCGTTGCGTCCGCCAGATCCGTACAAAAACAAGGGCATTCGTTATGTCGGCGAGCGCTTGAAGAAGAAGGTCGGCAAGACGGGCGCTAAGTAACCAGTGGTTAGTGGCTAGTGACTAGAAAAGTCAAAAGCCAAAAAGCAAACGCAAGGTCCTTCGCTTCGCTCAGGATGACAAAGTGAGAGGGAAGTGAAGAGACCAGAAGCACTGCGGACGAGAATCCGCATTAAGGAAAACGAAAAGAAATGATCCCGCAGACACAAAGGAATTCGAACCGGAAGACGGTCCATACGCGCATTCGCCGCAAGCTGCAAGGCTCGGCGGAGCGTCCGCGCTTGAATGTTTATCGCTCGCTGAATCACATCTACGTTCAGCTCATCGACGACTTGAACGGTGTGACTTTGGCTTCAGCCTCAACGGTCGAAGGCAAGAAGGCCGCCGGAGGAAAGTCCGACAAGAAGAAGACGGGCGGCAACGTCGCGTCTGCCAAGGCGATCGGCAAAGCCATCGCTGAGCGTGCAAAAGAAAAAGGCCTGAAGAAGGTCGTGTTCGACCGTGGCGGATATCTCTACCACGGACGTATCAAGGCGCTGGCTGACGCTGCGCGCGAAGCAGGATTGGAGTTCTAAGAATGCCATCAATCAATAAGAGACTCGACGCCGGACAATTCAACCTGAAAGACCAGGTGGTGGCCATCAACCGCGTGACCAAGGTGGTGAAGGGCGGCAAGAACATGTCGTTCGCAGCGCTGGTGGTGGTGGGCGATCCGTCGGCCGCCGTGGTGGGCTACGGTTCGGGCAAAGCGAAAGAAGTCCCGCAAGCCATCCGCAAGGCCATTGAATCGGCGAAGAAGCGTTTGATCAAGGTCAACGTCTCGCAGACGACCATCCCACACCTCTCGCTCGGACGCTATGGCGCCGGACAAGTGCTGCTGAAACCGGCACCGGAAGGTACCGGAGTGATCGCCGGCGGCGCAGTGCGCGCGGTGATGACTTCCGCGGGCATCCAGAACGTGCTGACCAAGAGTCTGGGTACGGCGAACCCGCATAACGTGATCAAGGCGACGTTCGTCGCGTTGTCACAGTTGCGCGATCGTGACACGGTAGCAAGCTTGCGCGGCAAGGCAGCACAAGAGCTGTAGGACAAAGTTCTAGTTTCTCGTTTCTAGTTTCTAGAAAAGCCGAGAGACGAATGAGAGTTTGAGATGACGACTAAGAAAAAAACCATTCAAATCAAGTATGTGCGCTCTGTCATTTGCACGCCGAAGAAGCACAAGGCGGTGGTAAAGGGCCTGGGATTCACGCGTTTGAACCAGGTGATCGAGCGTGAGGACACACCGTCGATACGCGGCATGGTGAACAAGGTGCCGCATCTGGTGGAGATAGTTAACGGCAAGTAGTTAGTAGTTAGAAGTTAGTAGTCAGGAAAACAAAATGAATCTATCGACATTAAGAGCGCCGAAAGCGGCGAATTCGAACAAGAAGCGCGTGGGACGCGGCATGGGTTCCGGCATGGGTAAGACTTCTACCCGCGGACATAAAGGGCAGCGTTCGCGCTCCGGTTCGCGCATGATGCGCGGATTTGAAGGCGGCCAGATGCCGTTGCACCGCCGTTTGCCGAAGCGCGGCTTCAAAAACATCTTCCGCACGGAGTACTCCGTAGTGAACGTGGAGCGTTTGGCGGAATTGGGCGCGAAAGACATCACACCGGAAGTCTTGTACAAGGCCGGTATCGTGGGCAGCACTTCAGCGCTGGTCAAAGTGCTGGGCGATGGCGAGTTGAAGAAGGCCATCACGGTGCATGCGCACAAGTTCTCGAAGTCCGCGGAAGAGAAGATCACCAAGGCGGGCGGCAAGATCGAATTGATCGGCGGAGCGGCAGAGGCTGCACCGGCGAAGGCGGCAAAGCCGCAGGCAAAAGCTGAAGGTGGCTCCAAGCCGGAAGCAAAGGCCAAATCAAAAGAAAAAGCGCCGAAGTCAGAGCAGAAGTAATCAGGTTCCCAAGAGGGCAAGAAATAGATGTTTGAAAAGCTGGCCAATATATTCCGCATCACTGACCTGCGCAAGCGTGTGTTCTTCACGATGGCGATGTTGGCGGTGTACCGGCTCGGCGGGCATATTCCTACCCCGGGCATTGACGCAGCAGCGCTGAGCCGCATCTTTGAGCGCATGCGCGGAGGCCCGCTCGGCCTGGTCGACCTGTTCTCCGGCGGCCAGCTCAGCAAGCTGACCATTTTCGCGCTGGGCATCATGCCCTATATCACCGCGTCCATCATCTTCCAGTTGCTCACGGTCATCTATGAGCCGCTGGCCAAGCTGCAAAAAGAAGGCGAACTGGGACGCAACAAGATCACGCAGTGGACACGTTACGTAACGGTAATCCTGGGCGCGATCCAATCGGCAGGCATCGCAATCACGCTGCAACGTGGTGTAGGCGGCGAGCAACTTGTGCTCGATCCCGGCCCGATGTTCATCTTTACCACCATCATCACTCTGACCACGGGCACGGCATTCATCATGTGGCTGGGCGAACAGATCACCGAACGCGGCATCGGCAACGGAATGTCATTGCTGATCTTTGCGGGTATCGTCGTGGGGTTGCCGCGCGGTATCGCTGATCTGGTGGACAAAGTCCGCAACAACGCATGGGGCTCCTTCACGCTTCCGGCGATGGTTTTGCTACTGGCCATCATGCTCGCGGTCGTGGCGTTTATCGTTTATGTGGAGCGCAGCGAGCGACGCATCCCGGTGCAATATGCAAAGCGCATGATGGGACGTAAAGTCGTGGGCGGCGGTTCGACGTTCATGCCGTTGCGCGTGAATTCCGGCGGCGTTATGCCGGTGATCTTCGCGTCGTCGATCCTGACGTTCCCGCAATTCCTAGGCACCTATCTGAAGGACAACCGCTACTTCAAACCGGTGGTGGACGGCATGCAATGGGGCGAGCCGCTCTACACGTTGCTGTATTGCGTGGGCATCGTGTTCTTCGCTTACTTCTACGTGTCGATCGTGTTCAACCCGCGCGAAGTCGCGGACAACATGCGCAAATACGGCGGGTTCGTTCCCGGTATCCGTCCGGGCGAGCGCACTTCGAATTTCATCAATGAGATCCTGACGCGTATCACTCTCGTCGGCGCACTGTACTTGGTCCTGATCTCGCTGATTCCGCAGTGGATGATCGCAGGTGTGCGCCTCAACCACCTGTGGGGACCGATCGGCCGCTTCTTTGAAGCCATGCCGGCATGGGTGACGAACGGCTTGGGTGTGACCTTCTACTTCGGCGGTACTTCACTTCTCATCGTCGTGGGTGTGGCGATGGACACGGCGAACCAAGTCGAGTCGCAATTGATCATGCGCCACTATGAAGGATTCACTCCGAAGAGCGGACGAGTCCGCGGGAGAAAGTGGTAGCAATGGGTTCAGCGGGAGCATCGCCGCAGACCGCAGTCGTGGGCGCCGTTATTTTTCTGGGCGCGCCGGGAGCGGGCAAGGGCACACAAGCCAAGAGGATGGTGGAGCGCTACGGCATTCCGCAGATCTCTACGGGCGATATCCTGCGCGAACATGTGACCCGCGAGACTGCGCTGGGCATGCAGGCGAAAGCTATCATGGACCGCGGAGAACTGGTCTCTGACAAGATCGTTTGTGACATGGTGGCCAGCCGGCTTTCAAACCCGGACTGCGAACGCGGATTCATTTTGGACGGCTTTCCGCGGACAGTGGACCAGGCTACCTGGCTGGATGGGCTTTTGGCTGAGAAGTCCTATGAAGGCAAGCAGTTAGCGCCGGTTGTGGTGGAATTTCAGGTCAGCTATAATAAGTTGATGCAACGTCTTACCGGACGGCGTACGTGTCCGGATGACGGCTCGATCTACAACGTGCATTCCCAGCCTCCGCGTGTCGCTGACACCTGTGACCTCTGTGGTGCCAAGTTGTTCACTCGCAAAGACGATTCGGACGAAGCAATCTCCGTGCGTCTGAAAAGCTACGAGCAGCAGACAGCCCCTCTAGCGGATTACTACCGCAAGAAGGGCAGCTTGCATGTCATCAACGGCGAGCAGGATGCAAATGCGATCACGCAAGCAGTGATCAAGACGATAGAGCAGCGGTAAGGGAAAACGAATTTGGCGGTAGTCTGCAAATCAAGTAATGAGATCGAGAAGATGCGCAAGAGCGGGCGCATCCTGCGGCAGGTACTCAACGCCGTGAAAGCGGTAGTCGCTCCTGGGGTCAGCACTATGGACCTGGAACGCGTAGCGGAGAAGAAGATCCGCGATCTCGGCGCGAAGCCGGCGTTCAAGGGTTATTACGATTATCCGTGTGTGTTGTGCACTTCGGTGAATGAGCAGATCGTGCATGGCATCCCGTCGGAGAAGCGGGTGCTGAAGTCGGGCGACATCGTATCGATCGACTGCGGAGTGGTGCTCGACGGATTTTACAGTGACGCTGCGATAACCGTTCCGGTGGGAGACGTCGCGCCGGAAGTCGAGAAACTGTTGAAAGTGACGGAAGATTCGCTGAAACAAGCCATCGAGCAGATGGTGATCGGTAACACCGTAGGCGACATTGGCGCGACGGTGCAGAAGCTGGTAGAGAAGAATGGCTTCAGCGTTGTGAGAGATTTTGTAGGGCACGGCATCGGGACGCGGTTGCACGAAGATCCGCAGGTCCCGAATTACGGCACGAACGGTTATGGCACGAAGCTGAAAGAAGGCATGGTGCTGGCGATCGAGCCGATGGTGAACGTAGGCAAGCCGGGCGCGCGGGTGCTGGACGACAAGTGGACTGCGGTGACGGAAGATGGAAGTTTCAGCGCGCACTTTGAGCACTGCATCGCCATCACGAAAGATGGGCCGCTGGTGCTTACGGCTGAATAGGTTTTAGCAAGAAAGTTTCTAGTCTCTGTTCGAATCTAGAAACAAGAAACTAGGAACTAGAAACTGCTTCAGGAGATTGATTGAGCAAAGAAGACGCGATTGAAGTGATGGCAACGGTGATCGAGCCGCTGCCGAATGCCATGTTCAAGGTTGAACTGGAAGGCAAGCAACAGGTCTTGGCGCATGTATCAGGCAGGATGCGCAAGAACTTCATCCGTATTCTGGCGGGAGACAAAGTGGCGGTGGAGCTTTCACCCTACGATCTCACGCGCGGACGCATTGTGTATCGCTACAAATAGATTTTGTTTTTTCGGGAAACCGGAAACGAGAAACGGGAAACGGCTTTATGAAAGTAAGAGCATCAGTAAAAAAGATCTGTGACAAGTGCAAGGTCATCAACCGCAAAGGTGTGGTGCGTGTGATCTGCGAGAACGCGAAACACAAACAGAGGCAGGGATAAAACATGGCACGTATTGCAGGCGTCGATCTACCGCGCCAGAAACATATTGATATCGCGCTGACCTATATCTATGGGATCGGCAACCCGCGCGCCAAGAAGATCCTGGCCGCTGCCAACGTTGAAGCCCAGCGCAAGGTGCAGGACCTGACTGAAGACGAAGTCAACCGCATCCGCCAGGTGATAGAGAACGAAGGCAACGTGGAAGGTGACCTGCGCAAAGACATCTCCATGCACATCAAGCGGCTGATCGAGATCGGTTCGTATCGTGGATTCCGTCATCGCCGCAGCTTGCCTGTCCGCGGACAGCGCACGCACACCAATGCGCGTACCCGTAAAGGTCCGCGTAAGGGCACCGTGGCGAATAAGAAGAAGGCAGCCGCGAAGACGTAGGCAGCAGCTAGCAATCAGCACCGAGCATCGAGTGGCTTCTCGCTAGCTAAGAGCGGTAAGCGACAAGTAAGAAGCGAAAGTTCAGGAATAAGGAAACGAAATGGCTAAGGCAGCAGCAGGAGCCGGCGCAGCGTCGGCAGAGAAAAAAGGCAAGCGCGGTGGCAAGCAGTTCAAGAAGAAGGAACGCAAGAACGTTCCATTCGGCATCGTGCACATCCAGGCGTCTTTCAACAACACCATCGTGACCATTGCAGACACGCAAGGGAACACGGTGAGCTGGAAGAGCTCAGGTTCGCTCGGCTTCCGCGGTTCGCGTAAAGGCACGCCGTTCGCGGCGCAGCAAGCTGCGCAGAACGCGGCCAGTATGGCGCGTGACCACGGCATGCGTGCGGTGGAAGTGCGCGTGAGCGGTCCGGGGTCGGGACGTGAGTCGGCGATCCGTGCGTTGGCTGCAGCGGGACTCGACGTGAAGTCGATCCGCGACGTTACGCCGATGCCGCACAACGGCTGCCGTCCGCCGAAGCGGCGTAGAGTGTAAGGAGCGTTTCCCGTTTCCCGATGGAAATGCGACCGGCGATGGTGAATGAAGCTGCAAGCGGTTCGGAAGCTGGGGTTGTTAGGAATTTGTTTTAGTTTTTCTGAAAACGAAGAACGGGAAACCGAAAACGGTTTTTAGTAGGGACCGGGACGAAGCGTAGCCAATCGCGTAAACCGGTCGACACTTGAAATAGGAGAAAAGTAAATGGCACGTTATACCGGAGCAGTATGTCGTCTTTGCCGCCGCGAGGGCATGAAGTTGTTCTTGAAGGGCGCAAAGTGTTTTAGCGAGAAGTGCCCCGTCGAAAAGCGCAACTTTGCACCTGGGCAGCATGGCAAGGACCGCAAAGCGAAGATCGTAGGCTACGGCCTGCAACTGCGCGAGAAGCAGAAGACCAAGCGCATCTACTTCACGCTGGAAAAACAATTCCGCAATTATTTTGAAAAAGCCGCGCGCGCACAGGGCGTGACCGGCGACATCCTTCTGCAACAGCTGGAGCGTCGTTTGGACAACGTCGCTTATCGCATGGGGATTGCGACTTCGCGTCGCCAGGCTCGCCAGCTTGTCCGCCACGGACACGTGCTGGTCAACGGCAAGAAGGTGAACATCCCTTCGTATCAAGTGAACGCCGGTGATGAGATCAGCGTGCGTGAGAAGAGTTTGAAACTGACGGTCATCGAGGGAGCCGTGGATTTTGCCAGCCACCAGACGGCGCCGAACTGGCTCGCTATTGACCGCGAAAAGCGCAGCGTGAAGGTGAACAGCCTGCCGAAGCGCGAAGACATCAACTTGCCGGTCAACGAACAGCTGATCGTCGAATTGTATTCGAAGTAAAAACTAAACCCTGAAAAGGAAACAAACCGCGCGACCACTCGCAAAATGCTTCGCGGCGGCGCGCATAGTACACAAGGAGAAACGGAATGCTTTGGAAAGGTTTTCAGAAACCCAAGCGGCTTGCCGCAGACACTGAGACACTCACCGGAACTTACGGACGCTTTTACGCGCAACCGTTCGAACGCGGATTCGGCACCACCATCGGCAATGCGCTTCGCCGCGTATTGCTCTCTTCGATCGAAGGCGCGGCCGTAACAGCTGTGCGCATCGAGGGCGTGATGCATGAGTTCCAGTCCATCCCGGGCGTCGTAGAAGATGCCACTGACATCATCCTCAACCTCAAGCAGGTTCCCTTCAAGTTGAACGGTGACGGCCCCAAGGCCATCTACCTGAAGACGGACAAGCCGGGCGTGATCACCAGCGGCATGATCGAAGCCGATGGCGACGTCGAGATCCTCGACAAAGATGTGTACATCGCCACGGTGAGCGAAGGCGGCAAGATCGACATGGAGATGCGGCTCAAACGCGGCCGCGGCTACGTTGCTGCCGACAAGAACTTTGAGGAAGACTTGGGACTGGGTTTTATTCCGATCGATTCCGTGCACTCCCCTGTGCGCAAGTGCAATTACTCCGTGGAAGCTGCCCGACTCGGACAGATCACGGACTATGACAAACTCACGCTCGAAGTCTGGACCAACGGTTCAGTGAGCCCGGCTGACGCGATCGGCCTGGCGGCAAAGCTGGTGAAGGACCACATGAACATCTTCATCAACTTCGAGGAAGAGCTGGAATCTTCATCGTCTTCTGATGACAAGCCGGAGATCAAGAACGAGAACCTGAACCGTTCGGTCGAGGAACTCGAGCTTTCCGTCCGCAGCTACAACTGCCTGAAGAACGCCAATATCCAGACCATCGGTGAACTGGTGCAGAAGTCAGAAGGCGAGATGCTGAAGACGAAGAACTTCGGACGCAAGAGCTTGAATGAGATCAAAGAGATACTGTCGCAGATGGGACTCGGGCTTGGCATGAAGATCGACGAGCAAGGCAATGCAATCCCCGGAAGCGGCACGTCGAATGCCCCTATCCCGGTCGGGGCCTATGGCCTTGAAGAGGATGAGGACGAAGACGAGTTGTAAGTCGCGGCATCTCATCCAGTCGTCACAGAAGGCGATTGGATGGGGTACCCGGAGTTAGAAGCAGGACGTTCTGCCCATAGACAGGACGAATGAGATCTGAGGGTGCTCAAGCACCGCTCGAGAAAAGAGGCAGCAAATGCGTCATCGTGTAGCTGGTTGGAAACTTGGAAGGAATACGAGCCATCGTCGCGCATTGCTGCGCAACCTGGTCACCTCAGTCATCATGGAAGAACGCATCGACACCACCGTGACCAAGGCAAAGGCGATGCGTCCGCACGTGGAGAAGATGATCACTCTCGGCAAGCGCGGAGATGTGGCCGCACGCCGTCAGGCCAGCAGCTATCTCATGACGCGCGAAGCTGTGACGCGGCTGTTCGACACCGTGGCGCCGCGCTTCGGCGACCGTAATGGCGGATACACCCGCATCGTGCGCACCGGCTTCCGCCAGGGCGACGGCGGTGAGAAGGCGTTCATCGAGTTGCTGGGCAGCGAGAAGTTCCTGGCTAAGAAGCGCGCCAAGAGCTCCGAAGCGCGTTCCAAGAAGCTGGAAGCCGCTAAGAAGCAGATGGAAGAGATGGAAAAGCAGTCTGAGGCGGAGAAGGATAACGAGAAATAGTTCTTAGTTTAATAACGTGTAGAAAGGCCGCAGAGATGCGGCCTTTTTTGCGTAAATCTACTTTGTATACATTGCAGTTTCTGTATACAATAGTTACAGGAGTGACGCTTATGTCTGCTACTATCTCATTTCGGGTGGATAAGGAATCTGCGAAGCAGCTAAAGGAACTCGCTGAGACTACGGACCGCACGAAGGCTTGGCACGCTGAGCAGGCGATGAAGAACTATCTTGAGATGCATCGATGGGTGATAGATCATATCGAGGCATCCATAAAACAGGCCGATGCCGGCATGTTGACCGATCACGAAGAAGTTTTTGCTCGCGTCCGGAAGCGGATCGCTAAATCCCGGAAGAAGCGCGCATGAGAATCAGATGGACTCCAAAGGCCGAGGAGGACATCGAGGTGGCTCACGAGTTCATTGCACAAGATAGTTTGAGGGCTGCGGACGAACTCGTCGATAAGCTCTATGCGGCAGCCTTGCATCTTCGCGAATTTCCAAAGCTAGGGCGGTTAGGACAGGTTAGGAACACTCGCGAACTGATTGTTTCAGCCACCCCATTCTATTTGTCTTACCGGATCGAAGAGGAGCATATTCAAATACTGGCTGTCGTTCATGGAGCGCACCGCCGTCCACCGTCTCGTAGCTAGAGGATCTTACGTTGCGCAGTCCAAGCCACGATCATCAATTGCGCGAAAATCGCGCCCGTCGTATCCAATACAACGTCAGAGAAGACACCGGTGCGGCCGGGCGTGAAGTGCTGGTGAAATTCATCACCGCAGGCGGTTAAGAACGCGGCGCAGATCGCGAGAAGAGCCCATTTCCACTCCCAGCGCTTCCTTTGAGGCTGGCCGCGCCAGGCGCGGAAGAAGAGCGCGCTGAGTATTCCATAAACAGTGAAGTGAGCTGCTTTGCGGATTGCCACGTTAAGCCAGTACATCTGCAGGCCGGTGAAGCTGACATGCATCGCACGTAGCAGCTTTTCCAGCACGGAACCGGTATTGTCTGAGTTGAACTTGCCCGAAGAGAAACATGCGATCACACCTATCCAGATGATGGGTGGTAGCCAGTAAAAGAGCCAGTGGCGTGGGGTTGCCGTGTGCGCAGTTTTTTGTGAGTCGGGCAGCGCGTTACTCCAAGCGGTAATTCGGCGCTTCGCGGGTGATGATCACGTCATGCACGTGGCTTTCGCGGAGTCCGGCGCCACTGATGCGGATGAACCGCGCCTTCTGCTGCAGGTCGGGGATCGTCTGGCATCCGACATAGCCCATGCCGGAGCGTAATCCACCGACGAGTTGATGCACCATGGCGGAAAGAGTCCCGCGATAAGGCACGCGGCCTTCGATGCCCTCCGGCACTAGTTTCGCCAACCGGTTCTGCGCTTTCGATTCGCCATTTTCTTCTGTCGCCATCATGCCGGTGGATGAATCGGCGTTCTCGCCTTGAGCGTAGCGTTCGCTGGAACCGGCGGCCATGGCGGAGAGTGAACCCATGCCGCGATAAGACTTGAACGTGCGGCCCTGATACAGGATGGTCTCTCCTGGACTCTCTTCGGTACCCGCGAATAACGAACCGACCATGACTACATTAGCGCCGGCGGCGAGTGCTTTCGTCACGTCCCCGGAGAATTTGATGCCGCCATCAGCAATCACAGGAACATTCGCGTCTTTGCAGGCGCGATAAGCTTCGGCGATAGCGGTGATCTGCGGCACGCCTGCGCCGGTGACGATGCGCGTGGTGCAGATGGAGCCCGGGCCGATACCGACCTTGATGGCGTCAGCGCCAGCTTTGCAGAGCTCAGCGGCGCCGTCAAAAGTGCCAACGTTACCGGCTAGCAGATCGATCTCCGGCAGTTTCGACTTAATGGTCTTGATGGCCTCGAGCACGCGGGAAGAGTGTCCATGGGCACTGTCGATAGCGAGCACGTCGACTTTGTGGCGCGATAATTCTTGCGCACGCTCAAGGAAATCGCCGGTCGCTCCGATGGCTCCGCCTACGCGTAAGCGTCCTTGGGCATCCTTAGCCGCAGTGGGATAACGCAATTTCTTCTGAATGTCTTTTACAGTGATGAGGCCTTTGAGTACGTATTTGTCATCGACGACCAAAAGCTTTTCTACACGGTGCTTGTGCAGGATGGCTTCGGCTTCATTCAGCGTTGTTCCCACGGGAACGGTGATGAGATTCTCTTTTGTCATCACTTTGCTGATTGGAATGTCTGTGCGGGATTCAAAGCGGAGGTCGCGGTTGGTGAGGATGCCGACTAACTTTTTGTTCTTGGTGATAGGCACGCCGCTGATCTTGTATTTGCGCATCACTTCGAGCGCGTCAGAGATCTTGTCGTCGGGCGACATGGTGACCGGGTCAACGATCATGCCGCTTTCCGAGCGTTTTACCTTGTCCACTTCGCTGGCTTGCTCTTCGACAGAGAGATTGCGGTGCACGATGCCGAGTCCACCCTGTTGCGCGAGCGCGATCGCCAGACGCGATTCGGTGACGGTGTCCATGGCAGCGCTGATGATGGGAATGTTCAGGTCGATACGCTTGGAGAGTCGCGTGGTGGTATTCGCCTGACCGGGGACAACGTCAGAGTATCCGGGAAGCAGAAGAACGTCGTCAAAGGTAAGCGCTTCGGGGACAGGAAAATGAATCATTGGGAATTTTAGCATTTCGCGGTGTGAGGACGCTTCCAGTCGCTTATGCTTCGCCTCCAAAAACCGCGTAAAGAACGAGTGCTTTTGCAGAAATGCGGGTACTATTACGAGCTTAACTACAGACATGAAACTTTTACCAGCCGCCATCACAATCTTGTTTTGCCTTTGCGCTTGGCCTCTATCGCTGATGGCGCAACAGCCATTCAACACCGATGACATCGGCGTGACCGACTATCACAAGTTCCATATGGAATTTGCCAATGAGTTCGACTGGCTGCGACAAGAGAACCTGCCCAACTTGAGGCAGAACACGGCAGACTTTAAGTTGGCATTCGGCGTGTGGCATCATGTTGAAGTGGGGCTCGATGAACAATTACTGGCGATCAGCAATGAGCCCGCGGTATTTCTTCCGCGCACGGCTTTCGGATATGGAGACGTAGACTTTTCGGTGAAGTACAACTTTCTGCAGGAAGGGAAGCAGTGGTTCCGTCCGGCGATGGCGGCGAGTTTGTCTATCGAGTTCCCGACCGGTGATGAGACCAAACAGCTGGGTTCAGGCTTGCGTGACTATACGTTCAACCTGGTTTTGCAAAAGACGCTTACAGAAAAGACGCAGCTTCATTTGAATGGTGGATTCGTTTTTGCCGGCAATACTTTGACCGGCGTCGTCGGTGTGCGCACACATGGCACCGTGTATACCGGAGGCGCTTCTGTGACCCGCGACTTCACACAAAAACTGAAAGTGGGGTTGGAACTTACCGGCGCTCTGACTTCGAATTTCGATCTTGGTAGAGGACAGTTGCAAACGCAACTTGGCGGAAACTACCAGATCGGCAAAAAGATTACCTTCGACTTCGGGCTGACGACCGGTTTTTACGCCAGCAGCCCGCGGGTGGGCCCACAGATAGGCGTCTCGCACGACTTCTAACGACCACGGTAGTGGCTCGGAACCCTTTGAATCCAAAGCCCTTGACAGACCATCTAAGCAAGTAACCGGAATTTGTAATTTCCCTACTGCGGGCGTATTATTTGTTGTGTAGTAGTTTTTGCTTTTTTCTTAGGCTGCAGCTTGGCCTAGGACACCGGTTGTCCCACGGGGGCGTGAACGCACCGCCGGCGGTCGATGTGGGAGACGCCTCAATTCGGGCGAGAAACACCAGTGGGCGAAAGCCCACTTTTATTTTGAACTGAAGAATGGCTTTCGATTTAGAGAAAATCCGCGCGATCTGTGAACGAGTCTGCACCTCATTGGGACTCGAGCTGGTGGACGTGGAGTTTCGCGGCGGAGCAGGCAAGCAAGGCCGGGTACTGCGCATCACGATCGATAAAGCGATCGGACAACCGGGCGCGAATGCCTCAATGAGTGATGGTTCGGCGGCAGCGAATGTGGCGGAGACGTCGTCTCCCACGCCTTCGCCGCAGGTGGCGACACCGCCAAAGCCCGATACGGTGATGGGCGTGAGCCACGAAGATTGCGCGAACGTGAGCCGCGAAGTGGGAATGATCTTAGACGTGGAAGAAGCAATACCGGGCGCCGAGTACATGTTGGAAGTATCTTCGCCGGGACTCGATAGGAAGTTGCAGAAGGCGGCGGACTTTGAACGCTTCACCGGAAGCCGCATAAAAGTCATGACGCATGATCCGGTGGGTGTGACGGAGAAGTCAAAGGCAACCGGCATTTTGAAGGTCGGCTGGAAAAGTTTTCAGACGGGCGGCTGGTCATCGACGTGAATGCCGCCAAGCCGGGCGCTAAAGGCGCGAAGAAAAAGCCGGTGCAGAGCCAGAGTTTAGTGGAAGTGGAATTAGCAAATGTTGAGCGGGCGAACTTGGTCCCGGAGATATAACAAAGCAGTTTTCATACAAGCAAATCATTCGGAACGGAAGTCATTATGCCGAGCGCGTTGTACCAATTCATCGAACAGGTAAGCCGGGAAAAGAGCATCGATCCGCAAGTTGTAGTGGGAGCGGTGGAAGACGCCATTGTTGTGGCTACGAGAAAGCACTACAAATCCGCGGAGAACCTGCAGGCCAATCTGGACAAGGAATCCGGCGCAATCACCGCATGGGCGCTGAAGAGCGTGGTGGAGTCTCCGGAGCAGGTAGAAGATCCGAACCTGCAGATCACATTGAAAGACGCACAGAAGATCGACAAAGCGGCTGAAGTGGGCGGCGAGATCCGCCTCTACAAGCAAACGGATGTTCTCGGGCGCATCGCCGCGCAACTGGCGAAACAGGTCATATTCCAGAAGGTGCGTGAAGCTGAACGCGAGACTGTGTTCAACGAATACAGCGGACGCGTAGGCGAGATCATCAACGCGACGGTGAAGCGGATCGAAGGCCCAGATGTGATCGTGGACATTGGCAAGGCAGAAGCCAAGATGCCCCGCAA
>JAICLA010000092.1 GCA_025927695.1 Terriglobales bacterium
ACACTTGCAGATGCTAAAATAAACAGTGCGTAGAACTTCCTTTCCTCGCACTATTCCTAGAGAAAACAGGCACTTTGTAACAAATGATCTCAGTCTCAAATGTCACTATGCGCTACGGCGCAAAATTGCTCTTCGAAGACGTGTCGACCGCCTTCACGCCGGGCAAGCGATACGGACTCACTGGCCCCAACGGCTCCGGCAAGTCCACTTTCATGAAGGTCCTAACCGGCGAGATCGACCCGCAAAAAGGCTCCGTCGTTCGTCCGAAGAAGCTCGGTGTTCTCAGCCAGGACCAGTTCGCTTTTGACGATTTCCGCGTGATCGACACCGTGATCATGGGCAACAAGCCGCTATGGGCGGCGATGGAAGAGCGCGAAAAAATCTATGCAAAGCCTGAGATGACAGACGCTGACGGCATGCGCCTCGGCGAACTCGAAGGCGTAGTCGCAGAAGAAGATGGATACACCGCCGAATCGGACGCGGCCATTTTGCTCGATGGACTCGACATACCCGAGCCGCTACACAATCGCAAGATGGGCGAACTCCAAGGCGGACAGAAGGTGCGCGTGCTGCTTGCACAGGCGCTCTTCGGACATCCGCAAGCCCTGTTGCTCGACGAGCCTACCAACCACCTCGATTTAGACTCTATCCACTGGCTTCAGGATTTTCTCAATCGCTACGAGGGTTCGCTGATCGTGATCTCTCACGATCGCCACTTTCTCAACAGCATCTGCACCCACACGGCGGACATCGACTACCAAACCATCATCACCTACACCGGCGGATACGACGACATGGTGCTGGCCAAGACCCAAGTCCGTACCACGATCGAGGCGCAGAACGCTCAACGCGAAAAGAAGATCGCGCAGTTGAACGAGTTCATCGCGCGTTTCGCGGCGGGTACGCGTTCCAGCCAGGTCACATCGCGCAAGAAGGAAGTCGAGCGCTTGCAGACCACGGAATTAGCGCGCTCCAACATCGCCCGCCCGTTCATTAAGTTCACCATGAATCGTCCGTCCGGACGCCACGCGCTCGAGTTCGAGAACGTGAATAAGTCTTACGGTGATCAGCACATCATTAAGAACTTCAGTGCGAACGTAGCGCGCGGGGAGAAGATCGCGCTCATCGGACGCAACGGCGTGGGCAAGACTACGCTGCTCAAAGCTCTACTCGCCAATGCGCCGAACTTCGATAAGCAAGACGTGAAGTTCTACGAACTCGGCCTCGATTCCGGCACCGTCAAGTGGGGACACGAAGCGCAGATCGGCTATTTCGCGCAGGACCATCGCCAATCCATAGAGAATGGAACCAACGTCCTCGACTGGCTTCGCCAATGGGATCCGCAAGCATCCACGGAAGAACTGCGCGGCGTACTCGGCCAGATGCTCTTTCAGCGCGAAGAGGGCCTCAAGCCGACCGACGCGCTCTCCGGCGGCGAAGCCGCACGCCTGCTCTTCTGCAAGCTGATGCTGCAGAAGCCGAACATACTCGTATTTGACGAACCCACGAACCACTTGGACCTCGAATCCATCAACGCGCTCAACATCGCGCTGCAGCGCTATGAAGGCACTGTGTTGCTGGTCACTCACGATCACGACTTGATAGAAGAAGTAGCCACACGTATCTGGCACTTTGATCCAGCCAAGCACGAGATTGAAGACTTCAAAGGCACGTACGACGAATACACGGCGGCAGTGAGCGCTTAATTTTTTTGTTATTTAAGGAAGCCCTCTTTGTGTCTCTGCGCCTTTGTGGTGGGTTTTGCTTTTGTTCTTTCGGGAAACGGGAAACCTATAACCGGAAACGCTTTTTTGTTATAGTTGCGGCCACACTTTCTCTGAACTTTTAGAGGGCCTTCACCGCAATGGGAATCTTTTCTCCGGTTGAGTTGGTAAAAACCAATGTTCTGGCGGTGCAGGATTACTCACTTCTTGCCGGACGTTCCATCCAGAACGTCTTTAAGCAGCCACGCTACGTCGCCGATACGCTGCAGCAAGCAGACCTCATCGGCGTAGGCTCGTTGCCTATCGTCGTTCTCACCGGATTCTTCACCGGCGCGGTGCTCGCGCTGCAATCTTCCGCTGCGCTATCAAAGTTCGGCATGCTCTCACTCACGGGACAACTAGTCGCGCAATCCATGTGCGCGAACTCGGCCCTGTGCTCACCAGCCTGATGGTCGCCGGACGCAACGCCTCAGGCATGGCCAGCGAACTTGGTTCCATGAAAGTGACAGAACAGATCGACGCGATGCGCGCGCTTGGCACCGACCCCACAAAGAAACTCGTCACGCCGCGCGTCGTCTCTACCGTCGTGATGATGTTCTTCCTCACCATCATCTCTGACCTTGTCGGCCTCACCGGAGGCTGGATCTGCGCGACCCTTCTCCTCGGCCTCGACAGTTCGCAATATTGGAGCCAGGCCTATCAGAACCTGGTGAATGAAGACGTGACCATGGGCTTGGTCAAGCCGCTCATTTTCGGTTTCATTATCGCTACGGTCGGGTGCTATTACGGCCTCTCTACCAAGGGTGGAACGCAAGGCGTCGGTCGTGCCACAACGCAAGCGGTCGTCGCCGCCTCAGTGCTTATCCTTGTGGTGGACTTCTTCGTGACGCGCCTCATCATGGCGTGGTTCGGGAGCCTGGTCTAAGCGAATGCCCGAAGCCAGCACACACGGAGCCGGCTCAAACGGAGCTTCGCGTGTAGTTATCTCGTTCGAAGACGTATGGCTCTCATTTGAAGACAACCACGTGCTGCGCGGCATCTCGTTCGAGCTTCCGCTCGGTGAGACCAAAGTTTTCTTCGGCATCGCCGGTTCTGGCAAAAGCACCATTCTGAAACTCGCGTTGGGACTTATGAAGCCCGACAAAGGACGGATCACCGTCCTGGGTGAAGAAGTCAGCAGCATGCGCGAAGAAGACCTCTTCGAGTTACGCCGCAAAGTCGGCATGGTTTTTCAGGAATCTGCGCTATTCGATTCACTCACCGTAGAGGACAATGTCGCATACCGCCTGCGCGAAGAACACGTGCCGGAAGATGAGATCCACAAGCGCGTAGTCGAAGCGCTGGAGTTCGTGGAACTGGCGCACACGCTGAAGAAATTCCCGTCAGAGCTTTCGGGTGGCATGCGCCGACGAGTCGCAATCGCCCGCGCGATCATTACCAAGCCCGACACAATCCTCTATGACTCGCCCACCGGCGGTCTCGACCCCATCACATCCACACGCATAATTGAACTCGTGGTCAAACAGCGCGACGTCAGCAAGACCAGCGCGCTTCTGGTCACGCATCGCCTACAGGATGCATTCACTATGGCCACGAGTTACTTCGACGTGAAAGCAAATGAGATGCGACCGGTGAAGCCCGGCGATCATCGAGATACCAACACATCATTCCTGATTTTGCGCGATGGCAAGGTGATATTCGACGGCAGCGGCCCCGAACTCAGCCGCACGCAAGACGAATACATCCAGGAATACATCTCTTAAGAGCCGACTGCCTATGAAGTTAGCAAAGTTGATTTTCTACGCCGCCGCCATCTGGGGCATCGCGGTGCTTTTGCCGCACTATTTTCTGGAAAATCTCATAGGCAGAGATGCCCCGCCGCCCATCACTCATCCTGAATATTTCTATGGATTCGTCGGCGTAGGTCTCGCCTGGCAGTTCGCGTTCCTGATGATCGCACGCGACCCGGTTCGCTATCGATTGCTGATGCTGCCATCGATCGCGGAGAAGTGGCTCTTCACTATCGGCAGCGCGATATTGATCGCACAAGGCAGAGTGGCGCCGAAGTTCTCTGTGCCCGTCGTGATCGATTTCGCACTGGGAGTGCTTTTTTTGATCGCTTTTGTAAAAACGCCGAAAGAGTAAGCGCTACTTTCCGCAGACCTTCGCCTTCACCAGCTTCACCGGGCCATCGGCAACACGAGCCACGCGGTCTTGATATTCCTTTGACCGGTTGATGAACTCTTCCATGTTGGCCATGAACAGGGGATTCGCCTCGCGCATCTGCGGAATGAACTGCTTGTACTTTGCGTAGATGAAGAACAGTTCGCTCGCGGCTGCGGTGAACATATCTTCATTCAATGCCTCATGGTTCACGAAGCTCGCTGCCATCTCCCAATAAGACATCACCTGACGCCAATAATGATTGTGTTCGCCGTCAAAACCGTAGATGACCTTCTGCAAGTCATTCATGTTCTCCGGCCAGAACTCAAAGGCCACGAACTTGCGCGCTTTGCGCATCGTCTCTTCCGTACGCAATTCGTAAAGCTTCAGTACCAGTTGTGCGTCGTCGATCGTCGCTTTTCCCATGTGCTTCTCCTTGGCTCCGAACGTTGACAGACGCTCAGGCCCTTACTGAATCCTTGTCTGTCGGTTGCGGCGTGGCAGCTTCCACAACCCGTGAATAATCGCACTCTACTTGTTTCGCCGGTACAGCTTCCTCTGCCGCAGCTTTACCCTTCTTTTTTCGCTTCGGCTTTTCTTCCGGCTCTTCTGCGGATTTCTTCGTGTTCGGGCACACCCAAACCACACCCGCTTTCAAGTTCTTCTCAAGCAGGTACGGGCTGCCGCACTTCGGACACTTCTCCGCGACAGGTTTGTAGTTCGAAGTGAACTCACAGTCCGGATAATTCGAGCATCCGTAGAAGTAATTTCCGCGGCGCGCCTTCTTCTCCACAAGCTCGCCATCCTTACATTGCGGACACGGCACGCCGATGTAATTCTGCTTTATGTACTTGCACTCCGGATAGCCACTGCACGAGACAAACTCTCCAAATTTTCCGTGGCGCATCACCATGTTGCGGTCGCACTTTGGGCACTTTTCTTCAAGTGCTACATCAGGTATTTTCTTGTTCTGATCCAAGCGACGGGTCGTGCGACATGTCGGGTATCCGGTGCAGGCCATGAACTGCCCGAACCGCCCGCGCTTGAGCACCATCGGCTGCCCGCAGTTCTCGCACATGTCGTCGAGCAGGTCTTCATCAACTGCCAGTTCCTTGTCCGGCTTTTCCTTGGTGAAGTCACAACTGCCCTTTTTCTTTTTGTCGTATGCGGAGCAGGCATAGAACCAGCCATGGCGTCCCCAGCGCTCGATCAGCGGCGAGCCGCAGCGCTCGCACACTTCGCCCGTGGGTTTCTTCATGGTCTTGATATTGACCATGTTCTTTTCCGCGTACTTGATGTCTTTTGACAACTTCTTGTAGAAGTCATCCATGGCGACGGTCCACTTCTCGCGACCGTCTTCAATTTCGTCCAACTCTTCTTCAAGCCGCGCTGTGTAGTTCGGGTCGAAGATATCGACGAAGTTTTCAACGAGGAGGTCCGAGACGATCTCACCCGTCTCCGTCGGCGAGAATCGACGCTCATGCTTCACCACGTATCCGCGGTCTTGGATGGAGCTGATGATCGCTGCATAAGTGGACGGCCGTCCCACACCGCGCTCTTCGAGTTCTTTTACCAGCGAAGCCTCGTTGTATCGCGGGGGAGGCTCGGTGAAATGCTGCTCCGGTTTGAGAGCTTCGAGCTTCAGCGTGTCGCCGGTCTCCACGTTCGGGAGCTTATGCTCCAGCGCCTCATCGTCTTCGTCCTTCGCGTCTTTCGCTTCTTCGTAAACTTTCAGGAAGCCGGCAAACTTCAGGATCGAGCCGGTAGCACGGAACATGTATGAGTCGTTCCCGTTCTTTGCATCAATCTCAATGGTCGTTCGGTCAAATACTGCCGGGGTCATCTGCGACGCAACAAATCGCTGCCAGATCAGCTTGTAAACCTTGTACTCATTCGGTTGGAGATACTGCTTCACCGACTCAGGATCGCGGTCCACAGATGTCGGACGGATGGCTTCGTGCGCGTCCTGCGTATCTTTCTTTGACTTATAGAAGTTTGCCGACTCCGGCAGAAAATCTTTGCCGTACTCTTTGGGGATGTAGTCGCGCACTTCCTGCAACGCTTCCGGCGCCACACGCACGGAATCAGTACGCATATAGGTGATGAGTCCGACCGTGTCGGATCCCATATCCACGCCCATGTAAAGCTTCTGCGCGATACCCATCGCTACTTTTACCGGCAGACCAAGCTTACGCGATGCATCCTGCTGGAATTTGCTGGTGGTGAACGGCGGCACCGGGCGCCGCTGCTGCTCACGCTTCTCTACATTACTTACACGCCAGCTGGCTTTTTCGAGAGCAGAGGTGATGGCCTGTGATGCAGCTTCGTCCGTGATCTGCAGCTTCTCGTACTTTTCGCCATTCTTGCCGTAAAACTGCGCGTCAAAATGCGGCGGAGTCTTGGCCGAGAGGTTCGCGTCAATGCTCCAATATTCCTGCTTATTGAAAGCGCGAATCTCTTTCTCGCGCTCTACGATGAATCGAAGCGCCACCGTCTGCACACGTCCGGCAGAGAGTCCGCGTTTTACCTTGTCCCAAAGCAGTGGGGAGATCTTATAGCCGACGAGGCGGTCCAGCACACGACGCGCCTGCTGCGCGTCAACCAGGTTCCAATCGATGTCGCGAGCGTGAGTGAATGCCTCTTTCACAGCGCGCTGGGTGATCTCATTAAAGGTTACGCGGAAGACCGGAATAGCCGGCTTCTTTCGTCCGCTACGGGTCACGCCAAATTCTTCCGCCAAGTGCGCGGCAATGGCCTCGCCTTCGCGGTCAGGGTCAGGGGCAAGATAGACGGCCGTGGCTTTGCCTGCCATCTTCTTCAGCTTGGCCATGACTTTTTCTTTGCCCGGGATGATAGCCAATTCCGTGGCGAAGTCGTTGTCCACGTCAACGGACAATCCGCTCTTGGGCAGGTCTTTCACGTGCCCGAGCGAGGCTTCTACCTCGAAATCTTTTCCCAGATATTTGTTGATCGTCTTGGCTTTGGCCGGCGACTCAACGATGACTAATGATTTTGCCAATTTGTTTCGGTTCCCTTTTCTTCGTGCTCGGTGAAACTAACACGGACTCCGTACGCCGTGTCAAACGTTGAATTTTTCCGGCGTTTCTCTCCGCGGGACAAGGTATGGATGCAAGCGCTGTCATTTCGGTCGCAGCGCGGCCATCAAGCACAACAAAACAAAGGCACGACTTGCCGCGCCCGAAACACTTCTATTGACGTAGAAATCGCTGCGAGTGTACATTGCGCGGCAGCCGTAAAAAAGTTTGTTGGTGACAATATGCCCCCCGAAAGCCCCACCGCCTCCGCCGCGAAGCCTGCCTTAAATCTGCGCCGCAATTATTGGCTCGCACTCTCACTCACGCCCGGCTTGGGCGCAACTCGCTCACGCAAGTTGGTCAAGCATTTTGGGGACGTGCAAGAAATCTTTCGTGCGTCATTGACCGAACTCGAAGCCGCAGAAATACCTGCCGAATCTGCACAGTCCATAGCGTTGGGTCATTCGCTCACGGCAGCGGAAGAAGAGCTGATCCGTGCAGTTTCAGCAGGCGCAGAAATCATCAGTCTCGATGATGACGCTTATTCGCAGACCCTGCGCAACATCTACGACCCGCCTGTCGTGCTGTACGTGCGCGGCGATGCCTCACTGCTGCAAGCGCCGGGATTGGCCGTCGTCGGGACGCGCCACCCCACGCCCTACGGCATCGGCATGGCGCAACGGCTGGCGATCGACCTGGCAGGTCGCGGTCTAGTCATTATCAGTGGCATGGCCCGCGGTGTTGATACGCACGCGCACAAAGGCGCGTTGGAAGGTAAAGGCAAAACTATAGCCGTGTGGGGCACGGGCGTTGACGTTCCCTACCCGCGCGAGAACAAGAAACTGGCTGAACAGATCGTCGCTGCGGGCGGAGCCATCGTCAGCGAATTCGCCGTCGGCACCTTCGCCGCGCCCCAAAATTTTCCTATCCGCAACAGAATCATCAGCGGCATGAGCATCGGCGTGCTGGTCGTCGAAGCCGGCGAATACAGCGGCACTCGGATTACAGCGCGCTGCGCGCTTGAGCAATCCCGGGACGTCTTCGCCGTGCCCGGTAATGTGACTAACAAGAACTCCTGGGGGCCGAACACGCTCATCAAGCAAGGCGCTAAGTTAGTGGCCACGTGGGAAGACGTATGGGAAGAGCTACCTACGCAAACCAAGCTTGCCCTCGAACAGAACTGGGCGCCGAAAGAAGAACCCGCCAGTTCGCCACTATTCAGTGACCAGCAATTCACTCCGCAGGAAAAGAAAGTGCTCAAACTCCTCAAGCCTGACGAAGCCCTGCAGATTGACGAGATCATTGAAGTGCTTGAGCCAGACGTCTCTTCATCAGAGATCTTCGCCGCGCTGTTTGAGCTAGAGATGGCCGGCAAGATCAAACAGATGCCGGGCAAGAATTATGTGCGGAGTTTCTGAGAAGGTAGCCTTCAGCCATAAGCCGTCAGCCATCAGCAAAAACAATCCCAGGAGTTCACAAATGCGGAGATTCAAAGATATAAAAGCCTGGCAGAAGGCGCACTCTGTGACACTCGACGTTTACGAAGTTACTACCGGATTTCCAAAGCACGAATTGTTCGGCTTGACTTCACAGATGCGTCGAAGTGCCGCCTCGATTGGAGCAAACATCGCAGAAGGATGCGGAAGGAAAAGCAAACATGAACTAGGCCGCTTTATGCTTATAGCGATGGGTTCTGCCAGTGAGTTGGAATACCATCTCTTACTTGCTCACGACCTCAAACTGATTGACCCACCGGCACACCAACGTCTCGAACACAGCGTCATAGAAGTAAAACGAATGCTAGCGGCATACATGCTTCAGCTCAAGGCTGATGGCTGACGGCTCACTACAGCCATTTACAATTGAAGCCCATGTCGCAAGCCCGCCTCCGCGTCTCCGCCATCAGCTTTCTCAATACCGCTCCCTTGATGTGGGATTTTGATTTCGGCGAACTTCGCCGCGACTACCGCGTGGACTACACTCTCCCCAACGTCTGCGCTGAACTACTGAAGACCGGCATGGCCGACATCGGGATCATTCCCGTCGCAGCTTATACCACCATCCCCGATCTCCTCGTGCTTCCAGATATCGCCATTGCCGCGCGCGGAGCAGTGCGCTCGATCCTTCTCATCGGCAAGGTGCCCGCAGAAAACATGCAACGCGTCGCGGTAGACACTTCTTCCCGCACCAGCGTCGCCCTTTTGCGTGTGCTTTGCGAAAAACTCTATGGCGTTAAACCGGCGTTCGTGCCCAAAGACCCTAAGCTGAAAGACATGCTCGCCGATTGCGACTCCGCTTTGGTCATCGGCGATCCGGCGCTGCTCGCAAAAACTGCGGGCTACCACGTTCGCGATCTAGCCACCGACTGGAAATCGCATACCGGCAAGAATTTCGTCTTCGCTTTCTGGGCGGTTCGCAAAGCCGCTCTTGAAGGCCAAGACACCGCAAAAGTCGTCCGCGACTTCCAGACCTCACGCGACCACGGCCTCGAACCCGCAAACCTCGACCGAATCGCCAAAGAATGGTCCGTCCGCCTCGGACTGACCGAAATCGAAATCCTTACCTACCTGCGTGACAACATTTATTACCGGCTCGACGCGGATTGCCTAGCGGGCCTCCGGCTGTTCTACCAGTACGCGGCTGAAGTCAGCGCTCTACCGCCAGCGCCTGACCTAAAGTTCATTTGATAAAATCGAAGCCAGATGTCCCTCACCAAACAACAAGCCGTAGAAATGCTGCGCTCTGACGACCTCATCGGTATCGGCATGGAGGCGGACGCGCTCCGCCGCAAGTTGCATCCTGAGAACGTGGTCACCTACGTCATTGACCGCAACATTAATTACACCAACTTCTGCACTGAGTACTGCTCTTTCTGTGCCTTCTATCGGCCGCTGAAAGGCAAGTTGGCGGCTGAGGGATACATCCTCGATTTCGACACTATCTTTGAGAAGATCCGCGAGACGGTCGAGGTCGGTGGCACCGGCATTCTCATGCAGGGCGGCCTGCATCCTGACCTGAAGATCGATTGGTTCGAGCGGCTCTTCTCCCAGATCAAGCAGCGATTCCCCATGGTGCATCTGCATTGCTTGTCCGCGTCAGAGATCCTCGCCATCGCGGAATACAGCGAGCTTCCTCTGCGCGACACCATCATGCGTCTGCGTGACGCCGGACTCGATTCCATCCCCGGCGGCGGCGCAGAGATACTGGACGACGAAGTACGCCACAAGGTCGCGCGCCTGAAGTGCCTGACTGAGGAT
>JAICLA010000221.1 GCA_025927695.1 Terriglobales bacterium
ACCCGTTGGACACCTTACAACGATTTCAATGCACTGCAATCAACGTTGAACCGTGTGTTTCAGGACTTCAGCCGCGGAAGCGACGAACTCGCCACCGGCGGTACCTTCGTTCCGCCCGTTGATATCTACGAGAACGAGCAAGGCATCACTCTGAAGATGGAGGTACCCGGCGTCTCGCAGGACGACCTCAACATCAACTTGGAGAACAACACGCTCAGCATCAGCGGCGAGCGCAAGTTCGAGAAGAATGAGAAGGAAGAGAACTTCCATCGTATTGAGCGCCGTTATGGTTCTTTCACTCGCAGCTTCACTCTGCCCAACACGGTGGATAGCGAAAAGGTGAATGCCAACTATGAGAACGGGATCCTCAGCATCCAGTTGGCGAAGAAGGCCGAAGCCAAGCCGAAGCAGATCAAAGTGAATGTTGGCTCGGCCAAGCCGGAGATCAAAGGCGCAAGCACCGCTGCCTAAAAGTAAGCAAAAGCCAAGAAGAAACACGGGAGGCGGCCAAGGCTGTTCTCCCGTTTTTGCTTTTCATCATCCAACTATCGAGTGAGATAAAACCATGGCAATTCGCTGGGACAAATTAACAGTAAAGGCACAAGAAGCCATTCAAGCCGCAGGCGAGTTCGCGTCTAACAACGGCAATCCTGAGATTTTGCCGCTGCATTTATTTGCCTCGCTAGCAGCGGACCAGGAGGGCGTTGTCGCCCCCGTGCTGGCAAAACTTGGCACTAGCACGGAATTGCTCCGTAATGTCGTGCTGGCGGAGATCGATCGCCTGCCTAAGCAGAGCGGCGCGTCGGTGCAACCTGCGCTCTCAAAAGTAACGGCCAAACTCATTGACCAATCATTCAAAGAAGCTGACCACTTCAAGGATGAGTACGTCTCCACGGAGCATCTGCTTCTGGCCATGACACAGGAAAACGATGACGCGGCCCAGCAAATCCTTGCCAAGCACGGCGCCACTCACGCTGCAGTGCTCAAGGCTTTAACGGGCGTGCGCGGTTCACAGCGTGTGACTGATCAAAATCCAGAGGCCAAATACCAGGCGTTGCAGCGTTATGCCAAAGATCTCACTGAACTCGCGCGTAAAGGAAAACTCGATCCCGTCATCGGGCGCAACGACGAGATTCGTCGCGTCGTCCAGGTGCTTTCGCGTCGCACGAAGAACAACCCGGTATTGATCGGTGAGCCCGGCGTGGGAAAGACCGCCATAGTCGAAGGTCTCGCACAACGTATCATCTCCGGCGATGTACCCGAGGTGCTGAAGAACAAGCGCCTCATCTCGCTCGACCTCGGCGCGATGCTAGCGGGCGCAAAGTTCCGCGGCGAGTTCGAAGACCGCCTCAAAGCCGTGCTCAAAGAGATCGAAGATTCTTCCGGCGAGATCATGCTGTTCATTGATGAACTGCACACGCTCGTCGGGGCGGGCGCCTCTGAAGGCGCCATCGACGCCTCGAACATGCTTAAGCCGGCGTTGGCGCGCGGAGAACTGCGTGCTATTGGCGCAACTACGCTCAACGAATACCGCAAATACATCGAAAAGGACGCGGCCCTTGAGCGCCGTTTTCAGATCGTGATGGTGGGCGAGCCTAACGTGGAAGACACGATCGCCATCCTGCGCGGCCTAAAAGAGAAATACGAAGTGCACCACGGTGTTCGCATCAAAGACGCCGCCATCGTCGCGGCGGCCACGTTGTCTGACCGCTATATCTCTGACCGATTCCTGCCTGACAAGGCCATCGATCTTGTGGACGAAGCCGCGGCATCGCTGCGCATCCAGATCGATTCCATGCCGACTGAGATCGACCAACTCGAGCGTCGCGCCACGCAACTCGAGATTGAGAAGCAAGCGCTGAAGAAAGAGTCCGATGCAAATTCGAAAGAGCGTCTGGCGATCGTAGAAAGGGAACTCGCCGGCTTGAACGAGGAATCTCGCGGCTTAAAACTCCGCTGGAACAAAGAAAAAGAAAGCATCGCCAAGCTGCGTGGACTAAAAGAAAAGATCGAGCAGTTGAAGCTCGAAGAGCAGACAGCCGAACGTAAAGGCGACCTGCAACGAGTGGCGGAGATCCGTTACGGCTTGTTGCGCCAGGCAGAGGACGAACTGAATGTTGTCGCATCGGCGACTGATGGCCAATCGTCACGTCTTCTAAAAGAAGAAGTGGACGAAGAGGACATCGCCAAGATCGTTTCCAAGTGGACCGGAGTTCCGGTCTCGAAGATGCTCGAGGGCGAAGTGCGCAAGCTCATCGAGATGGAGGACCGCCTGCGTCAGCGTGTGATCGGGCAAGATGCAGCTTTGGAACACGTGGCCAATGCGATCCGTCGTTCGCGCGCCGGCCTCAGCGATCCGCACAAGCCTATAGGGTCATTCATCTTCCTCGGACCCACCGGTGTGGGCAAGACCGAACTCGCCCGTGCATTAGCGGAGTTCCTTTTTGACGACGAACGCGCCATGGTCCGCATCGACATGTCTGAATACATGGAGAAGCATGCCGTGGCGCGTCTTATTGGCGCGCCTCCGGGATACGTTGGCTACGATGAAGGCGGACAACTGACCGAGGCCGTCCGTCGCCGACCGTATTCTGTGATCTTGTTTGATGAGATCGAGAAAGCTCACGCTGATGTTTTCAACGTGATGCTGCAGATCCTGGACGACGGCCGCTTGACCGATTCGAAAGGCCGCACCGTGGATTTCAAGAACACGGTAATCATCATGACCTCAAACCTCGGTTCGCAGTTCCTGAACACAGAGGCGTTGCGTTCGGCAGAAGATTTTACTGCTGCGCGTGAGCAGGTGATGGCGGTAGTGCAATCGCACTTCAAGCCGGAGTTCCTCAATCGGATCGATGACATCATCATCTTCAATCCGCTGGGCGAAGCCGAGCTGACGCGCATCGTTGATCTCCGCCTCGAAGACCTACGTCGCGTACTGGCAGAACGCAAGATCTCTATCGAACTCTCTGATCCGGCGAAGGAGTTGCTCTTTATGGTGGGATATGACCGCGCGTACGGCGCACGTCCCTTGAAACGCGCCATCCAAAGACTTATCCAAGACCCGCTGGCCATGCGGCTGCTCGATGGCGAAGTTCAAGCTGGTGATCACGTCGAGATCGACGCTGACGTGAGCGAGCAGAAGATGCGGTTTAAGGTCGAGCGCTCGACCAAGAAAAGCGCGGCTACCGAAAGTGCTGAGCCGGTCACAAAGAAAAGCGGGAAGAAGTAATCACTTCTTCCCGCGCAGTTACATACGTCAGTCAGCCTCTAAAAAGGGATCAGTTTCTTGAATCCCTTCTTCTTTTTGGGCTTGCTGGTTGAATCAGCTTTTTTGTCCGTCGTTGTTTTGTCTGCGGTGGTTGAAGTAGTCGAACTCGAGTCCGTCTGAGCATCGTTCACCTGATTTGGCGGCGGAGCAGGCGCGGAATTATCACTAGAAGTTCCACTCGCATTAGTGGCGGCGGGCTGCTGTGTTGTGTCTCCGGCATCTGATCGTGGCACCGGTTCGTTAGTTTTCGGCGTACCGCCTTTTACAGTCTCGGCAGTCGCGTTACTCGTCGCCGCCTCCTTTGCCATTTCGAAGGTGTTCTTCACAACGTCAGTGGCATTGGTCTGTTTGGGATCTTCCATCGTGGGCTCACCGATCTTTGCCGCGTGCGCCACATCGGGGCCCTTATGGAAGTTGCCCATGATCCTGCCGAAGCGTGTCGTGTCGCCACGGCTCTCTTGTTCGGCTTTATTCTGCACAATGGCTTCTGCGGTTGGTGTCGGGACCGGGCGATTCATTGCTTTCAGTTTCGCAACGGCATCGTCTTTGCGTCCCATCTCGGGATATCGAGTGATGATCTTGTCGTAAGCGACCGCAGCCTCATCCTCGATCTTGCGGACCATATTGGCTTTCACCACTTCCGCACCGGGCGCCTGACGGATCTTGTCGGCCTGCATCTGGTAAGTCTCGCCCAACATGTAAAGTGCTTCATCTGCCTGGCTGTACAGCGGATACGCATCCACCAGCGACTTCAACCGCGCGATGGCTGCCGCGTACGATTCGCGCAGGTAATAGAAGCGTCCTATACGGAATTCGCGTTCGGCCAACACTTCCTGTACTTCACGTAAACGTTCTTTCGCTTCGGGAACTAATTTGCTGTCAGGGTACTGTTGGATCAGCTGCCTATATTCGTCTTCAGCGCGCTTGGCTTGCGTGAAGTCGCGGTCCGGCTTCTCCATTTCCTTGTAGTGGATGCCCGCCACTTTCAACTGCGCCTCAGCAGCCTCCGGCATGTTGGGGAAGAAGGTCTGGAAGTCTTTGTACTCAACCTCAGCCTGCTGCATTGCGGCGGAGCCACCTTCCGCATACCAGGAATCACCCACCGCCAGTTTGGCGCGCGCAATGAACTCAGAATCGGGATACGTATTGATGAGCGTCTGTAACGTGATGCGCGCCTGGTCGAATTTATTCTGGTGGATGAACTGCATGGCGCGGTCAAACAACACTTTGTCCGGCTGCTTCGAATCGATGTTCGCGATCGGATTCGGTGCCTTATTGTTATGGCAGCCAGCCATCACGACCATGGCTGCAGCCATCACCAGCAGAGTGCTTATCTTGCGAAACT
>JAICLA010000088.1 GCA_025927695.1 Terriglobales bacterium
CTCTTTGGCATCATCGGTGACGGGCACCACAGCGGTAGCGTCAGGCGCGTCATCGATCACATGGCCCCAGGTGTATGCCACGGTACCTTGGATGGTGTGAGAAAACCGCTTGACCAGCTGCGCGGTGAGGCCGTTGTACTCCGAGTTAGCGCTGCCCTCAAACTGAAGGATGCGATTGAATGCCGCTACCGGCCGAACGGATGAATACAAGTCATAGCTGACCGTCGGCCCGCCCACGATAGGTATGGTTGCGATCGTTGGCGGAGCGAGATTGATATCGCGAGTGCGTTGCAGATGATTTCCCTTCACGAACTGATATCCGACCGAGAGCGAAACATCTTTTGCCAACTGGACTTCAACGCCGAGATTGGCTTGCTGAATCGCGGGTTGCTGATAATCCGGCTGGAACACAAAGATGACGGGCGCGCTGGCGTTACCGCCAGCCGGAGCTGCGCAATTCGGCGTAGCTGAAGGAGCGCCGCACAGATTGTTCGGATAAGAGGGTATGGCTGGTGTTGTCGCGGCGGTGAAGGTACGCGTGACTACGTTTATCCCGTTGTTCGATTGCGCTGTGCCTACCATGATGGAGGGCGTACGGCCGTAGAACATACCGTATCCGCCACGCACTACCACTGTTCCGTCAGACCAGGGAGTCCAGGCGAAACCGAAGCGCGGCCCGAAATTGTTAGTGTCAGTGTTGAGCTGATCGGTGAAAATGCCGGCTGCTGCAGCCGCTGGATTGCTGACGGTGGGTTTGGCGGAATCCTGCAGGTCATAGCGAAGGCCGATGTTCAGGGTCAAGCTCTTCAAGACGCGCCAATCGTCTTGAATGAATCCCGAGTATTCGTTGATATTGGGTTGAGTGGTAGGGCCGGTGGTCCCCGTGCCGGCAAAGGACTCGATCACGTTGTCACCGGCCGCGCCGGGAGCAGTTGCCAACAAGGGAGCGCCGGCCAGGCTGCGGCCGAAATTCTCCAGACTGTTGAAGGTATAGTTCCCGGAAAAATTGCCAGGGAAGAAATTGAAAATATTGTCATGGATGAATTCAAAGCCGGCCTTGAAAGTGTGCTGACCATGCACGTAGGTAAGAGTGTCGGCGTATTCCTGACGGTGAATCGTCGTCTCGCGGGGGCTGAATGAGTTGCGTCCGACAGTGAGCAACGTCTGGCCGGCCTCACGTACGACCGCTTCCGGATTGTCGCTGGAAGCCGCGCCGGGTTCCATGTCACGCTGATAGTTAAATCGACCTACGTTGATGATGGTGGGAGTGAGTGTGGATGTAAGGGAAGCGGTGATCGTATCGGTGGTCACCGACGACGCCCCTGTATGCTCAAAGGAATTGGTTGAGCCGCCGTTCTCAAATCCCTGGCCGACGAAATTCTGTCGGTTGTAACGGATCTGGACCTGATTACCCTGATTCACGTTCCAATCACCCTTTGCCAGGTAAGTGTCTTGATTAAGGCCGCGGGTCCAGTTGCCGGCTCGAGCCGTAAGGTAGGCGATCGCCGCAGTTTGAAATGGTGTAGGAGCGGCAATCGTGGGGATGTTCAGAATGACCGTGTTCAACTGAGTGTTACGCTGGCCGTCATAATCGAAGAAAAAGAAAGCCCGGTCTCTCACAATGGGTCCACCGATGTCTCCACCGAATTGGTGGAAGTGGTAAGCCGGTTTCGCCGGCGGAGCCAAATGGAGAATGGCGTTGTTCATCTTGTTCACAGGGTCATTGGCAGCGAGGCCGCGGTCACGATAAAACTCAAAACCGGCGCCATGGAAAGTATTGGTGCCAGACTTAGTCACCACATTGATCACAGCGCCGCCGGCATGGCCAAGCTCTGCGGAATAACCATTGGAATTGACCTGAAATTCTTGCACCGCGTCCTGGCTGAACTGGTATGGCGCGCGTCCTGAGCCGGTGCGGCCGGTGGTCTGACCGAAAAATGTATTGTTGTCGTCGGCACCGTCGACTGTTAGCGAGTTCAATGTTCCGCGCTGACCGGCAAAACTGATGTCGCCAGTACGTACGTCTTTCGTGACGGCTGGAGTGAGGAGCACAAAATCAATGAAGTTACGTCCATTCACCGGCAAGTCACGAACAGATGTGGCGTCAACCGTTGAGCTGACGTGGGTGCGAGTGGTTTCCACGATCGGCACCTCAGAAGTCACATCCACAACCTGTTTGCTACCGGCTACGGACAAAGTGACAGGAAGATTCAGCTTCGCGCCTACCCGTACGACCACTCCTTTCATGGAAGTGTCGGCGAAACCGGAGTGATCCACCGTGAGGTCATAGGTCCCAATGGGCAGCACAGGAAGTTTGAATACGCCTTCTGAATCGGCGGTGGCATCGAAGACTCCACCGGTGGCCGTATTGGTGGCCTTTATATGCGCGCCCGCGATGACGGCGCCGGAATTGTCAGTGATGGTGCCTTCAATGGAGCCTTGATTGCCCGATTGAGCAAAAGCAAAAGCCGACAAAAGAATGGTGATGATCAGACAGGCAGCTCGGTTCGTCATACGCCTCACTCCGGAGATTTGAGAAATGGGTTTACGCGAAGCATTATAAAGCGTCGGTTAGACCGGAGTATGAATAGAATGTCACTAGCAAAACTATTTCGAGGAATGTCCACGTGAATCCACCGGAAGACAAAGAAGAGCAGTCAGAGAAAAAAAGCTGGATCGAGGCGGAGAAGCTGGTGCAGATCGGCGTGACGTTTCCCCTGGCTCTGGTCATCGGATATTTTGCGGGAAGCTGGTTGGACGCAAAGATGGGTACGCATTGGATCAAGATCGCGGGGATATTCGTGGGGATCGCGGGAGGATTTGTGCAGCTGATCCGCCTTGCGAGTTCTGAAGGAAAGAAGTAGCGCGATGGAAGAGCTTCCCCAGCCGCAGCTCGCGACGCAAGTCGAAGTCCAGCCAGACCCTGAAGCAGAACATTTTTATGAAGGGGCATTCTCGCGCATCATGCGCGGGATGTTCGTGCTGGCTGCGGCGTTCACCATCGCCGCCGAATTCCGCTTTGGGTGGCATGTAGCGGGCGGGTTCCTAGTGGGATGCGGCATGGCGATATTGAATTTCCTGTGGATCAAGCGCACGGTGAACGCTCTAGCGCAACGCATTGTTGAGCCGGAAAAGGTGGGTGACCCGCCGCCGAGAGCGACCTTTAAGTTCATGGTTCGATGGGCATTTCTGGCTGCAATCGCCTATGTTATATTTAAAAGTTCCATATTGAGTCTTACCGGCGTTCTTGTGGGCCTGTTTCTGCCTGTTGCGGCGATCCTTGTGGAGGCCGTGTATGAGACTTATGCCGCACTGCGCCGCGGACTGTGACACCTGAGACGATGCCACAACTTCCTTTTACTCATTTTCTGAATGGCCTGTTCGCAGGCCCTGTGAATTCTTTATTGAATGCCGTCCATCATCCGGCGGCTGATCCGGGTGCGCCGATCGCGAACTGGTTCGCCATGGAAGTGCTCGTGGTGGGCGGACTGATCGTTTTCTTTTTGCTGATCCGCATGCGGCTGTCGGCGGAGAATCCCGGCGGGTTTCAGCATATGGCGGAGATGATCGAAGAGTTCATCGGCGGCGAGAGCGCGCAGATCATCGGCCACGGCAGCGAGAAATTTACACCGTTTCTCACGACCCTGTTCCTGTTCATCCTGATCGCGAACCTGATCGGGTTGATCCCCACGATGGCCTCACCGACCGCGGTTCCCGCAGTGCCGCTTGGACTGGCGATCTTAGCGTGGTTCTACTACCACCTGAACGGGATCATCAAGCAGGGACCGTGGCATTACTTCCTGCATTTCTTCGGTCCGGTGTGGTGGCTGGGGCCGCTTATGTTCCCCATTGAGATCGTGAGCCACATGGCGCGAGCACTCTCTCTCACCATTCGTCTTTACGCGAACATCTTCGCGGGAGATATGGTCACGCTGGTGTTCTTCTCGCTTATCCCTATCGGATTGCCCATCGTGTTCCTGGGACTGCACGTATTTGTTTCATTGCTGCAGGCGTACATCTTCATGCTGCTGACGGCCGTGTATCTGGCTGGTGCTGTGGCGGAAGAACACTAACGGCAGTCGTTAGTAGTTAGTAGTCAGTAGTTAGAAAAGTCAAAGGCAAAATCAAGAACAAGAGCAAGAGCTGCGAGCGTGAGGGCCTGCCGTCCCAACGGCAACGTCAACCACCCACTGGCGGCAAATGAAAAAAGGAGCAATACAAAATGCGTAAGATCGTATCGATTATCGGAGTGCTGGGCGCGGCGATGTTGGCTGCCACACCGGCGTTCGCGCAGGGAACGGCCCCGGCCGCTTCCACCAACAACTTTCCCTGGGGCTACGCGCTGGCCATGGGCATCGCCTCAGGCCTTTGCGGTCTGGGACAGGGCAAAGCCACCGCTGGCGCCGCTGAAGCGCTGGCGCGCAATCCTGGAGCCCGTGCGGGTATTCAGTTTGCTTTGATCTTGGGCTTGGCGCTTATCGAGTCACTGGCGCTTTATACCCTGGTCATCGTGTTCTTGACCAAAGCATAAGAAGTTCGTTGTGAAAAGAACCTCCGCTTTCGGCGGAGGTTTTATTTTGTGTATGGCAATGGTGAAGATAGGACTTTAGCTAATCCTTGTAAGTTGCTGAATCAAAAATTAAAAACGTAGTAGGTCGTGAGCGGCTCGTCCGGCATACGCCAGGACTGATCCGGGTGCGACACCGAGGTAGATGGTGAGTCCGGCGGCAAGAAGTAGGGATGTAGCAACTGCCACGGGTACAGGGACGATCTCAACCGAGTCGTCGCCTTCCTTCATGTACATGACCACGATGAGACGCAGGTAGTAGTAGGCGGCAATCGCCGAATTCACCAACCCGATGACGGTAAGCCAGACGAGGTTTGACGCCAAGGCTGAGGTGAAGACGTAAAACTTGGCGAAGAATCCGCCGGTGAGCGGGATGCCGATCAGTGACAGCATGAAGACAGTGAGGGTGGCGGCGAGCACGGGAGAGCGGCGTCCGAGGCCGGCATAGTCGTCGATGGAAACATATTTCTCGCCGCGACTTGCGAAGTGGCTGGCGACCGCGAATGCTCCTACGTTCATGGCGGCGTAAGAGGCGGAGTAGAAGAGGACCGCAGCGATACCTTCCGGGCGCCGTGCGGCGACAGCGACGAGGATGTATCCGGCGTGCGCGATGGAGCTGTATGCGAGCATGCGCTTGACGTTGTTCTGCAGGAGAGCGCCGAGGTTGCCGATAGTCATCGAGAGCGCGGCGGTTATCCAGATCAATGGGAGCCACCAGGCGGCGATGCTGCCGAATGCGCCGAATAGAACGCGCAAGAGAAGAGCGAAGGCCGCAGCTTTGGGGCCAGTGGACATCAGTGCTACGACGGGAGCGGGCGCGCCTTCGTAGACGTCGGGCGTCCACACGTGGAACGGCGCCGCAGCGACTTTGAATCCCATGCCTACGAACATGAGAACAAGTGCAAGGTACACGAGAGCGGATACGTGTCCGTGGACGTGTAGGGCTTGAGCGATCAGGGATATGTTCGTGGTCCCGGTAGCGCCATAGATGAGCGCGATGCCATAGAGGAAGAATGCGGTGGCGAATGAGCCGAGAAGAAAATATTTGAGCGATGATTCGGAACTGGCGGCGAAACGGCGGCGGTATCCCGCGAGGATGTAGGTGGAGATAGATGAGATCTCGAGCGCGATGAACAGCATGACCAGTTCCATCGCGGAGGAGAGCAGGCCCATGCCCACCGTGGCGAAGAGAATCAGCGCGTAGTATTCGCCGGACTTGATGCCTTGCGTCTCCAGGTAATCGAGCGAAGAGAGCACGGCCAGCGCGGAAACAGAGATCACGACCACATGGAAAAAGACGCTGAAGGCGTCCATCCGGATCATGTGGAAGAAGCTGTAAGAGCCGTCACTGAGAGCAGCTTGATAGAAGCAAGAGGCCAGTGCTGCAAGCGTACCGAAGAAGGCGACCCATCCAAGCGGCTTGCGGCTGCGCCCGGCAGGAGCGTCAAAGAACGGGTCTGCCAGCATGATGATGATGCCGACGACGGAGAGGATCAGCTCCGGCAGGATCGTGATGTAGTGGATGCTGGCGTTCATCTGGTTATTGGCGATTGGTGATTCGTGATCTGTGATCGAACAATTGGTGGCGCGCTATTGCGAGTCATCGTCTCTGATGTGGTGCCTTGTATCCCCATGGTCGAAACGCGGGCGTTGTTGACTGCGCGCGACGACGGATCGATGGCTTGCATCCAGTAAGGCGAGAACAAGCCCATGATGATGGCCATGGCTACGAGGGGGAAGAGCGAAACCTTCTCGCGCATCGTTGCGTCGGGCAACCGGCGGTTCACGTCTAAAGTCAGCTCGCCATAAAAAGTGCGCTGATAGAGCCAGAGCATGTAGCCCGCACTCCAGATCACGCCCGTAGCGGCCAGTGCACCGTAGAGTGACTTGGCTTGGAAGGCGCCGCTTAGCACAAGGAATTCGCCGACGAATCCGTTGGTCAGCGGCAAGCCGATGGACGAAAGCGTGATGATGAGGAAGATGATTGCGTACACCGGCATGGGTGTGGCCAATCCGCCGAATTGTTTGATCTCAAATGTATGACGGCGATCATAGATCATGCCGCAGAGCATGAAGAGGGCACCGGTGGAGACGCCGTGGTTCAGCATCTGATAGACCGCGCCGTCGGCGCCGGCGGTGGTGAAGCTGAAGATGCCGAGCACGACGAATCCTAGATGGCTTACCGATGAGTATGCGACTAACTTCTTCAGGTTCGGCTGCACCAGCGCGACCAAAGCTCCATAAATAATGCCGATGATGGCGAGAGTGATGATCCACGGCGCGTGCTTGCGGGCTTCTTCCGGGAAGAGAGCTACGTTAAAGCGCATCAATCCGTAAGTGCCCATCTTGAGAAGCACACCCGCGAGCAGCACGGAACCGGCGGTGGGCGCTTCGACGTGCGCATCCGGCAACCAGGTGTGGAAAGGGAACAGCGGTACTTTTACGGCAAATGCGGCGAAGAAGCCGAGGAACAGCCACAGCGCTGCATGGTCAATGCCGGGTATCTTGCCGCTGAGTAAGGCAGCTTGAATCTCGATGTAGTCGAACGAACCCACATGCAGGTACAGCCAGATGATGGAGCCAAGCATGAAGACTGAGGCGACCATGGTGTACAAGAAGAACTTGACGGCAGCATACACACGGCGCTCGTGTCCGTACATGCCGATGAGCAGCGCCATGGGAATCAGCGTGGCTTCCCAGAAGACGTAGAAAAGGAACAGGTCCAGCGCAAGGAAGACGCCGATCATGGCGGTCTCCAGCAACAGGATCAGCACCATGAATTCTTTCACGCGCCCATGGATCGAGTTCCATTGGATCAGGATGGAGAGCGGTACCAGGAACGTGGTGAGGATGACCAGCCACATGGAGATGCCGTCCACGCCAAGGTGGTAATGGATCTCCGGGAACTTGATCCAGAGCAAGTCGGTGCTGAATCGCGGCTGGAAGCCCGCTGTGTGATAGTCAAAGTGCGCGGGAAGATGCAGCGAGATGATGAACGCGATCAACGACGCGAACAGCGCGGCGTACTTGAATGCCTGGTCGTTGCCGTAGAGCAAGTGTCCGTGTTCATCTTCCTGCTTATGTCCGCGAGGGAAGAGCATGAGCAGAAGGGCTGCCACGGCGGGCAGGAAGGTGATGGCGGTAAGGGCGAAGCGGTCCATGCCGGTCGGCGTCATTGGGCCCCCATCCAGATCATGTAGGCGACGAGGCAGGCAGCGCCGAGGGCTACCCATCCTGCATAAGAGCGAATGTTGCCGGACTGCATCTCTCGCATGATGGACCATCCGCCTTTGGCGGTGGAACCGGCGCCATTCACTGCACCGTCTATGACTTCGACATCGACGCCCTTCCAGAGAACCGAGCGCGAGCCGTCAACGATGGGCTCGACGATTCCGTCCTGGTAGATCTCGTCAACGTAATATTTGTGGACGACCAGTGAATAAAGACCGCCGATGCGGGCGACGATGCGGGCTGGAAGTTCGGGCCGGCTGAGATACAGATACCAGGCTGCGAAGAGACCGATAAGACCGGCGAGGATGGAGACTCCGGTGAGTTCGATCTCAGTCGCGTCACTCGGATGAGTGTCAGAAGCGGCCTCGCCCTTCGCGTATTTTGTGGGCGGTTCTTTTGACTCTGACGCCGCGACTTGTTCCGAGTTTCCGTGCTCGAAGACCGGAGCGAGGAATTCCTCGAAGTGATTCTGCTGCACGCCGATCAATTTGCCCATTGAGTGGGGTATACCGACCCACCCACCGACGACTGATAGAACGGCGAGTACCACCAGCGGTCCCAGCATGATCCAAGGTGATTCGTGCGGCTCGCGTCCGTGGCCATGATCCTCGTGAGCACCGTGTCCGCCATGGCCGTGACCAGGTTCGAGCGACGAGCCTTCGCGGCGTTCGCCGAAGAATGTCATGAACAACAGGCGGAACATGTAGAACGACGTCATCAGGGCGGTGACGAGGCCGATGGCCCAGAATATCCATCCATGGTCAGAGCTGGAGAAGGCCTTCCAGAGGATCTCGTCTTTGGAGAAGAATCCGGCGAAGGGCGGAATGCCTGCAATGGCAATGGTCGCAATAGTCATCACCCAAAAAGTGACCGGGATGTGTTTGCGCAGGCCGCCCATATAGCGCATGTCCTGCTCGCCGCCTAAGGCGTGGATGACCGAGCCCGCGGAGAGGAAGAGCAGGGCCTTGAAGAACGCGTGCGTCATCAGGTGGAAGATGCCGGCGGAGTACGCGGCCACGCCGCAGGCCATGAACATATAGCCGAGCTGCGAGATGGTGGAGTAGGCGAGTACGCGCTTGATGTCTGTCTGCACGATGCCGATGCTGGCGGCGAAGAACGCGGTCAGCGCTCCGATGATTGCGACCACGTTCAATGCCATGGGCGCGTGATTGAAGATGACATTCGAGCGCGCCACCATGTATATGCCAGCCGTCACCATGGTGGCCGCGTGGATCAAAGCGGAGACTGGGGTAGGACCTTCCATCGCGTCTGGCAACCAGACGTATAGCGGAATCTGCGCAGACTTTCCAGTGGCGCCCACCATCAGGCAGAAGGAGACAAGGGTGAGTAATCCTGCGCCGGATTCAATGGGAAACTGCGCGGGATGCTGGAGGATCTGGTTGAAGATGACTGAATAGTCCAGCGATCCGAAGTGCTTTACCAGCAGGAACATTCCCAGCAGAAAGCCGAAATCGCCCACACGGTTGACGATGAAAGCTTTCTTTCCTGCCTGGGCGGCTGAATGCTTGTGGAAGTAGAAGCCAATAAGCAGGTAGGAGGCGAGACCCACGCCTTCCCATCCGACGAACATGAGCAGGTAGTTGTTCGCCAGCACCAGCATCAGCATGAAGAACATGAACAGGTTCAGGTAGCTGAAGAAGCGATAGTAGCCGTCATCGTCCGCCATGTATCCAGCGGAATAGATGTGGATCAGGAAGCCGACACCGGTGACGACCAGCAGCATGATGAGCGAGAGCTGGTCGAGCATGAAGGCGAAGTCAACGTTGAATGTACCCGGCAGTTGGATCCATGCGCCATGGTTCTCGACATATGGAAGCTGTAGCCCGGAAAACTGCATGACCACATTCAGGGCCATGCCGAACGCTGCGGCGGTCGAAAGCAAAGCAATGGCGGTGACCAAAGGCTTCGAGAAGCGGCGACCGAGCGCGCCATTGATAAGCGCGCCAGTAAGCGGCAACAGCGGGATGAACCAGAGATGGAGGTTATGTTCCATTCAGTGTTTAGAGTTTCAACAAGTTCACACGATCAACATTCAAAGTCTGGCGCGTACGGAATACCGCGATGATGATGGCTAGCCCAACGGCCGCTTCCGCCGCGGCGACGACCATCACGAAGAAAACGAATATGTGTCCGCTGAGGTCCTTCCACATGTGGGCGAAGGCGACGAAGCTCAGATTGACCGCGTTCAACATCAACTCAATGGACATGAAGATGGTGATGATGTTGCGTTTGAACACGAACGCCGCCACGCCAATAGTGAACAGGATGGCGCTGAGCACCAGGTACCAGGTGATAGGGACCATTAAGGCTGCCTCCTTGCGAGGACGACCGCGCCCATGATGGCAACGAGGATCAGAACCGAGGTGACTTCAAAGGGAAGCAGATAGTCGCGGAAGAGCAGGATGGCGATGTCTTTCGTGGGGCGCACGAAAGTGCCGAGCTGGATCTGGTAATCAACGTTGCTACGCGCGAGCAGGATATAGAGCACCATGCCGAACAGCGCGGCGACTGCAGGCACACCGAACCACATGGCGATGCGGCTACCTTTGGTATGTTCCTCTTCGCCCGCGTTGAGCAACATGATGACGAAGACGAACAGCACCATGATAGCGCCGGCATAGACGATGACTTGTATTGCAGCGACGAACTGCGCGCCCAGCAGCAGATAGAGCAGCGCCA
>JAICLA010000187.1 GCA_025927695.1 Terriglobales bacterium
CCTGCCACTACCATCGTGTTGCCAGCGGTCTCGTTGAGATCGTTTGAAGTGGTCACCGTAATCACGTTTCCGCTGCGGTTGATGCGGGTGATCGCAGCGCCGTACTCCATGTTGGTAGACCGCTCGACGACATCGATAGTATTGTCGTGAACGTTGACCTGGTCACCCGTCAAATGGAAACCGCGGCCCTGCAAGTTGTGGCAATAGTTGCTGTAGATCTCAGTGTTGCTTCCTACTGAGTCGATGCAGAAATCGTTGCTATAAGTCGCGGTCAGGCTGATGTCATTGTTGTATATCTTTGACCCCGCGGGATTCACTTCGCGAATGCCACCCTGGGCTCCACCGATGATGGTGTTGTCATGGATCATGTTGGGCACGGTATTGGTGCTTTCGCCGTCCAGCTTGATCGACATGCCATCAAACAGTTGACGGCTGCCTATAGCAGTTACGTTGTTATGAATGGTGTTGTTGTAGATCGCAGCGCCGCCCGTCGAAAAATTGGAATAGATTCCGATCGAACTGGGCGCCTGGACGGTGATGTCAACATCGTGGACGACGATGCCCTTTAGGATCGCGCCTTGTCCTATGCGGATGGCGTGGGAATAAGGAGCAGCTGCTGCACCCTGCACTATCTTTCCCTTCAATGCGGGATTGCTGATATTGCCGGCGATGGTGATGTTGGAGAGATCACTCGTATGCGTCGCGCAGGGGTTGCCCTGAACATCGTAATCCCAGCAAGCGACGGCGAGAATTCCGTGGCGATGCTGGCCCTCTGGATTAGTCGCCGCGGTCGCATAGGTGATGGTGTGGCCATTCAGGTCAATGGTGATGTTGTTCGCGTCCACCAATAGACATGTACCTGGCGAAGAAATGTCATTCGCGAGTTGATAGGTCTGGTTTGACGTGGTGATGGGCGTATTGCAATCGGTGATGGGAATGGCCCCGTTCGTGACTCCGCCGAGCAGGTTCAGGATGAATTGTTTGCTGGCACTGCCAGAGCCATCGCTTACCGTGGCGGTGAATGAGAATTGTCCGGGAGCGGCGTTGCTTGCACCTGAGATGACACCGCTCGCTTGCAGAGTCAGACCAGACGGCAGTGCGCCAGAGGTAATGGCCCAGCTTTTGGTACCTGAGCCGCCTGAAGCGGTCAGCGTTTGCGAATAAGAAGTACCCGAGGTCTCATCCGGCAAGTTTGCTGATGTGGTGATCTGCAAGGGCGGAGGTGGTGGAGGGGTTGTCGGCGCGTTCACGTTGATGGTGAACGTCAGATCGTTCTTGCCGCCAGCCGAATCAACAGATTCCAGTTTGATCGTCCGCTTGCCCGCGGCGAGCGCCTTCGTCGTGTCGATCGAAGAAGACGACGTCTTGTAAACCGACGTTCCATCCACATATATAGAAGTGGAGGCCAGCGAATGGCTATTCACTGACTTAGCAGTCACGACAAAGTGAACGTTACTGTCCACCGCTATACCCATGGCAGGTGAGGTCACGGTAAAGCCCTTACCACTGCCCGATGCGGTTATGTAAGTCGCCGCCTGGCAGCCGATCCCTTTGTTATCCCAGGCCTTCACCAAGATGGTGTGCTTGCCGGTAGAGACATTAAGCAGAGAGTTGAAGTTCCCGGAAGTGCCGGTGTACTTCGTGGCCCCATCCACGTAGATGATCAATTTTGAGATGGAATGGCCCGCAGTAGTCGGGACGGCAGTTCCGGCCACGCGGACTGCGTTTGTAACAGTGGAACCGGTCAAGGGAGATGTAAATGTGACCTGTGAAAACGCGGTCAGAGAGAGAGCAGGGAACACCAACAGCATGAACTTAAGAAAAGGTCGCAAGTCAGCCTCAGACGATTAGTGCGGCGCATAGATTGGGTAACTTTGTGCTTTCAAGGATAGGAAAAGCAGAGTGGCTGCACAATCCACCGAAAGGCGTAGTACCGGAGTGGTTTTGATGGATAACGTAATCAGGTATTAAGCAGTTGTACTAGGGAAATAGGCCATGTACGCCCGTCACAAGCAGATTGACCCGCCCACCACGGGGGTATATCTTGATTGCGTTCACCCAAGCCCTCAAACCTACCAACCTTGGAGCTAATATGCTTTCCAGCCGACCAATGCGTCTGCTACCTCTTCTACTTTTCGTTCTCTCCACTTTCGGATTCGCGCAAACTGCTGCGCCGGCGAAGAAATCTGCGCCAGCTTCTGCCAAGGCGACGACCTCAGCAGCAAAGACGAAGACCGCTGCCACAACAAAAACCGCATCCGGACTTCCCACGATCAAGTACACAACCTTCAGGCTGAAGAATGGCTTGAACGTCATCGTGAGTGAAGACCACCGCCTGCCCATGGTCGCAGTGAACCTGTGGTATCACGTGGGCCCGGCGAACGAAGCGCCCGGACGCACAGGCTTTGCGCACCTGTTCGAGCACATGATGTTCTCCGGCTCGAAACACATTCAAGGCCCCAAGGGCGAGAGCGAGCACTTCAAGCTGCTTGCAGCCGCCGGCGCCACCGGCATCAACGGTTCCACTGACTTCGATCGCACGAATTATTACGAGACCGTCCCTTCGAACCAGGTCGAGCTTGCTCTCTGGATCGAGAGCGATCGTATGGGGTTCCTGCTTGACACCATCGACGGACAAAAGCTGATCACGCAGCGTGACGTCGTACGCAACGAGCGCCGGCAGAGCGGTGAGAACGTACCCTACGGACTGTCAGACGAGCAGATGGACCACCAACTCTATGGACAGGGTCATCCTTATTATGGGTCGGTCATCGGATCGCACAAAGACATTGAGTCAGCGCGCCTGGATAATGTTCGCGACTTCTTCAAGCAGTACTACACACCCAACAACGCCACTCTAGCTTTGGTCGGTGACATCACCGAAGCCAAGGCGAAACAGCTGGTCGAGAAATATTTTGGCACACTGCCGGAAGGTCCGGCGGTGCCGAAACTTGAGAACAAGACTGCGCCCATCACGGCCGAAAAGCGCGTGACGGTGACGGATACCATCGAGCTTCCGCAAGTCACGATGGGATGGCTCTCGCCCTCGATCTACAAACCAGGCGATGCGGATGCTGACATCCTGGCGCAGATCATCGGCGGCGGAAAAGCCAGCCGCATGTACAAATCCATGGTGTATGACAAGAAGATCGCGCAGAACGTCTCTGCCGGTCAGCGATCTCTCATCCTCGGCTCGAACTTCCAGATGTCTGCCACAGCGAAACCGGGCACCACACCGGAAGAACTCGAGAAGGCAATGCAAGAAGAGATCGACCGCATGCGCAATGAAGGCCCGACGCCGGCAGAAGTTGCCAGCGCCCGCGCTGCAGTGGAGTCACGCCTGATCAACAGCCTGGAATCATTCAATGGCGTTGCCAATCGCTTGAACTCTTACGAACACTACGTTGGCGATCCAGGTTTTCTGCCCAAGCAGATCAAAGAGATTGATGCGGTGACCGCAGATAGCGTGAAGAAGCTGGCGCAAGATGTGCTGAAAGACAACGCGCGCGTGGTCATCTACACCGTGAAAGGTCAGAAGGTTGTGGATGATGTTCCGCGCACGAACGATCCGGAAGAGGCCAAGCAGAAAGCCGGAGCGACTGAGTACGCAACTAATGAAGACTGGCGTAAGGACCAGCCTAAGGCAGGCCCCACCCCGAACCTCACGCTGCCGGTTCCAACGGTCACCCACCTGGCCAACGGACTTACCGTCATGCTGATCGAGCGGCACAATCTTCCGCTGGTCACGGCGAGCCTGGTGGTGAACGCCGGTAGCGAACGGAATCCGGCGGAGAAGGCTGGGCTTGCCGCCTTTACCGCGGCCATGTTGCAGGAAGGCACAGACAAGCGCTCTTCGCTGCAGATCGCCGAAGACGTGGAATCGATCGGCGCATTCCTTAATTCCAACTCCACCACAGACAATTCTGACGTGACCATGCGCGTATTGAAGAAGAACATGGACACGGGCTTTGACCTGATGTCAGACGTGGCGCTGCATCCTGCGTTCGCCGAGAAGGAATTCGACCGCGTGCGCCAACGCCGTTTGACGCAAGTCTTGCAGCAGAAGGACAGCGCCGTTCAGCTTGGCAACCAGGTATTCAGCAAACTGGTATATGGAGACAATCACCCATATGGGCAGCCGGAGATCGGTACGGCCGCGTCGCTGAAGACGATCAACCGCGAAGACCTGATGAATTTCTACAAGTCAGGTTATGCACCAGGCAACGCGGCGTTGCTCGTCGCCGGTGACATCACTGCTGCACAGCTGAAGGAAGTTGCTGAGAAATATTTTGGAAAGTGGAGCGGCAAAGCAGAACCCTTCAAACTCGCCGCCACTCCCGAAGCCGCAACCCGCAAGTTCGTGATCGTAGACAAGCCCGGTGCACCGCAGACCGCGTTGTACGTTGGCCAAGTGGGATTGGCGCGTAATAGCCCTGACTTCCCAACGGCGCAGGTGCTCAACACGGCGCTCGGCGGCATCTTCTCAGCCCGCATCAACATGAACCTGCGTGAAGCTCACGGATACACTTACGGCGCCAGCAGCCGCTTTGTGTATCGCCGCGAACCGGGACCGTTCTTTGTGTACAGCAGCGTTCGCACCAATGTGACCGGACCCAGCGTGCATGAGATCTTCAATGAACTGGACGGTATGAAGACGCGTCCGCTCAGCGCAGACGAAGTGAAGTTGGCCAAGGACTACATCGTTGGTGCCATGGCGGCTTTGTTTGAAACATCCAACAGTGTGGTGAATTCGATGGGAACGCTGTACACCTATCATCTGCCGAACAACTACTATCGCGAGTATCCGGCACAGATCAAAGCTGTTACGCCGGAGAAGGTCCAGGCACTTGCAGCCAAGGTGCTGAAGCCCGACACGATGACCATTGTTGCCGTAGGCGACCGCGCCAAGATCGAGCCTGAACTGAAAGCTCTAAACTTGGGCGATGTGGAAGTCCGGGACGCGGATGCCAAACCGGTCAGCGGCGGTACATCAGGCTCTGACTCAACCACGCACCGCAAGTAAACCTACACGCAGTTCGATCAAGGCGCAGACTCTCGGGTCTGCGCCTTCTCTTTTGTTAGCTTCGGCATATTATGATTGGTGCGTCGAACGCTGTTAATCTTTCCGATCAAGCAGGTGCCATGCGTCTCTCGTATTCATTCGCTATTGTTCTGATACTTTTTGCCGCGGTCGTTGCGCAAGAAACAAAACCCAAAACTCGATCTGATGGCAAGAGCTGGTGGGAACACGTAAAAGTCCTGGCCGACGACAACATGGAAGGCCGCGACACCGGCAGTCCCGGACACAAGCGCGCGGCCGCCTACGTCGCCGATCAAATGAAGAAGGACGGTCTCAAGCCCGCGGGCACTGACGGCTACTTTCAACCTGTTAAGTTCGTGACGCGCAAGATCGACGAGTCGCAATCCAGCATGTCGCTGGTGCGAGAGGGCAAGGAAGAGCCGCTGAAGCTTGGTGAAGATGCGAACCTGAGCGTTCGCGGTAATCCTGCGCCCGGCGTCGAAGCACCCATGGTCTTTGTCGGATAC
>JAICLA010000080.1 GCA_025927695.1 Terriglobales bacterium
AGTGGCGAAAGCCTGTGATCACCGCCACGCAGATGCTCGAGTCGATGATCGAGAATCCGCGTCCCACACGCGCTGAGGCGAGTGACGTTGCGAACGCCGTGTTTGATGGCACTGATGCTTTGATGCTCTCCGCTGAGACCGCCAGCGGCAAGTATCCTCGCGAAGCCGTGGCCATGATGGCGAAGATCATTGCTGAGACTGAGAGCCACATGGATCTCAACTTACCTCACCGCCGCCGTGAGAACCATCGACTCTCCATCTCTGAGACCATCTGCGAATCCATCGCGCACGCCGCGCAAGACCTCGATATGCGCGCCATCGCGGTCTATACCGAAACCGGAACCACGGCGCGTCTAGTCTCGAAATACCGCCCGCCGGCTGAGATCTATTCGCTCACTTATGTTCCCGCTGTCGCCAATCGCGTGAACCTTCTCTGGGGAGTGCGCTCCATCCAGGCCAAACACACGCCCCAGGTAGAGGACATGGTGATCGGCGCGGAACGCGAGTTGAAGAAGTTGAAAGTCGTGCAAGACCAAGATGTCATTGGCATCGTTGCCGGTACGAAGACAACCAGCGGTTCCACCAATTTCATGCGCCTGCACATGATCGGCACGCAGACAGCGGAAGACGTGCGCAAGGCCGAAGCGAAAGTTGTGCGCGAGTCGCGCAAGGCCGTCGTCGCAAAAAAGAAAAAGGCCACCAAAGCGCTACTTCAGCGGCGAGTCCACTGAACTGATTTGATTTGCAATTGCCATAATTTGTAATTGCCAAAATTGGAAGAACGGTTTTTCAATCACAAAGTTTTGGCAATTATGGCAATTACAAATGTTTCAATTCACCCATTTCCCGCCACCATCCCCGTTCCCTTTGCGCTCATCCGGATCGCGATAGTTCCCGTGCTCGTCAAAATATTGCTTGCGGTCCATCTTTCCCATATAGACCTCAAACTTCTTTTGCGCCTGCTTTCGCTTACGGCGGTGATACCAATTCCGAATGCCGTAATAGCGCTCTGAAACAACGAATGGCACTCCGCCTCGTGGCATGAACCGCAGATAAAAATATCCGAATGCCGCACCGCCCAAATGCGCGATGTTCGCCACTCCGCCGCGTTCACTCAAGGCGCCAAACAACGCGATCCCCACCCAGATGATCGCCAGCCACTTTGCCTTCAGCGGGAAGATGCCAAAGACGAATACACGCATCTCCGCATAGATGATGCCAAACGCCACGATCAATCCGTAAATCCCGCCCGACGCGCCGAACGTCATCGTAGCTGGCGTCAGTCCCAGCAATCCCGCATACGAGAACGCGATTGTCACCAGCGCCGCGCCCACGATGCAGAAGAAATAAAACTCCATGAACTTGCGGTAGCCCCAACCCTGCTCGAGAGTGGCGCCGAACATCCACAGTGAAAGCATGTTGAACAGAATGTGGCCCACACCGCCCGGGTCATGGATGAACCCGTACGTCACCAGTTGCCAGATATGCGGGATAGGCATATCTGGATACCCATTGATCACTGCCCCGGGAACCAGCGCGGCAGTTTCCAGTATGCGCTCCATGAATCCCGGTTGGTATCTCGCCAGGAAGAACGAAGCCACGAACACTGCAACGCACACGTACACCAGCTGCTTCACGGCGCGCGTGAACGGAGGGAATCCGAATGATTGCAGGTTAGCCGGCATTGATACTCGCTCTTACTTCGCACCGCCCGTGGTTGCAGCCGGGCGCGGCGGCGGGCCTTGTGGCAGTGGCACTACCGGTAAGCTGGCATTGCCTTTCTTATCGACCGCACGCACCGCGAAGAACACGTTGTCTTTTGACATATCGAGATGCGCTTTCAAGTCAGTTCCCACCGATTGCACATGGTCCCAAGTGGGGCTAGTCGTGTCCCGCCACAAGACTTGATACTCAGCCACGTTCCCATCCGGCGAGGCTTCCCATGTCAGGTCGGTGTCGTTCTCCAGCTTCTGCGTCTCGACCCTTACGTTCTGCGGCTCCGCCGGGGCTGACGCTAATGACGCCAATGTTCCTGCGTTGATGCGCGCCACGTTGGCTACGTAATCAAAGTCCACCCACTTCGGCCAATCCCCATATTCGATGCCGTTTTCTGTCCGGGGTGTCTGGTGCTGTCTGTTGAAATCCTCGCGATACTCCGTGATTCGTACGGCGGTGAATCCCGCCTCGTTGAATGAGGTGTGGTCCCCTCCGCGAAGGAAGCGGTCTTGACGGTAGATCATCTGCGGATGGAATGCGCCAAATTCAGCGACATATTTCTGGCCTACCTGTTGCACCATGTACCGTGCCAGTTGCCGTGAAGGCGAATCATCCTCCATTCCCAGCATCCTGATCTGCCGCACCTTGGCTGCGTCGGCGGTTCCCGTTGTCGCCGGTTGTCCAGCGCTCGGCGGCGTTCCAGGTGTCAACACCGTCGTCGGAATACCTTCAGAGAACACGCGCACAATGTTCGGATTCTGCTCCGGACTTTTATTGCCGCCCACGATATCGTTGTTCAGCATTCCATCAATATGCCAGCCTTGCTCTTTGGCCATTTCAGCGAAATGCTTCGAGCCATATAACCCCTGTTCTTCACCCGGCACCGTCAAAAAGATCACAGTGGCAGGGAACTTGTGCTTGCTCATCACCCGCGCGCATTCCATGCTGACCGAAGTCCCACTGGCGTCGTCATTGGCGCCCGGCGCCGGATCGGTCACGTTGAAGTTATCGTTGTTGCGGGAATCATAGTGTCCGCTGACAACATAAATGCGCTTTGCTGCCTCGGGGTCCGTTCCTTTCAACACGGCGTATACATTCACCAGCTTCGTCGGCGTGTTCACACGGCGCGAAGGCGGCTGCACAAACTCGTCGGTCTTTACTTCCAGGCATCCGCCACAGTCTTTGGAATATTGCTCGAACTGCGACTTGATCCACTCCCGCGCGGCGCCAATGCCTTTACCGGAAGCGATTGCCGCGTCGTCTTGCGGCGAAAGCGTGCTGCGATTCCCAAAGCTCACCAGCTTCTCGATCGTCGCCTGGATGCGCTGCGGTGATACGTCTTTCAGTATCGCCGCGATCTCAGGATCCGCCGGGCCGGATTGGTTCTTCGCCGGCTCTCCACGACTCGGTCGCGACGGACGTTTCTGCGTCGCTTCGGTTTTCTGCGCCATCGCCGACGCGGTAAACAACAACAAACAAAGGAAAGTGAGCGAAGGAGTCAATCGTGGCGTAAGAAGTCGCATCGTTCCTCTTTCTGGTACAGGAAGATTATTTTCAGCTCCGGACGGCGGGCACTTGACGTGCGGCCATCATCCACTTAAATATAGACAAGGGTACCACCATCGAATCCGGTGCGGTGAGCCCCGCCCCAAGGTTACAACAGCTTCTTTGTAGCGACGCCAGGAGGAAAGACAAATGGTTTTGTGTCCGGAATGTGACAACGATCTCGATCTGGATGAAGACGAGCTCGAAGAAGGTGACGCTGTTTCCTGCGCGGAATGTGGCTCGGATTTTGAAGTGGTCACCACTGACCCTCTCGATCTCCGCCCCGTCGGCGAAGACGATGATGAAGAAGAGGATGAAGACTCTGACGAAGATGAAGACGACGAAGAATAATCTCGCCGCCGCGCTGGTGATCTCAGCCCTGCTCTGTGTGCTCGCCATCCCCTCCGCCGCAGGCGACCAGAAGCTCGATCCACGCGCGCCCTACGCGCTCATCTTCGGCACAGTCTATGGTGCGGACAATCACCCTGCGCGCCATGTCCCAATCAAGATCCGCCGCGAAGGCGCCAAGAAAACCATCGACCTCATCTCCGATAACAACGGCGAATTCGCCCAGCGCTTTCCCGCCGGCAAAGCAGACTACGTCGTGTGGGCGAATCTTAAAGATAAGCAAGCTGCTGAAAAGACACAAGTTAAGGTCCATATTGAGAAAGACGAGCGCCAGGATCTGGCCTTACATTTGCCGAAATAATGCGAGAACTTCAGGCTCTTACGTTCATCTAATACGGAAGGACTCAGTCATCTTAAGCAAAGAAGTGAGGCACCCTTTGAGACGCCTGACAAAATCCATTCTTCTCGGCGCGGCCATCGCCATAGCGGTTGTGCCCGTCAGTTCCGCACAGCTCTTTCAGCGCGCCGGCGGCAAAGACAAAGACCAGCTTCGCACGCTCAACGGCAACGTGCGCAACAAGAACGAAGAGATCCTGCCCGGCTCTGTCGTCTACCTCAAGAACATGAAGACGCTCACGGTGAAGAGTGCATACGTCGACGACAAGGGCGAGTTCCATTTCCACGCTCTATCCCCCAACGTGGACTATGAGGTTTACGCGGAGTACAAAGGGCAGCGCAGCCCCACAAAGACCATGAGCTCTTTTGACAGCCGCGCTACAGTCAACATGGATGTGCGTATCGACGTCGCAAAATAGTTCCTCACACAATCGCAAAAACAAAAGGCCGCCTGATGGCGGCCTTTTTAATTGCTAAAGTCTACGTACTGCTTACTTGTTCTCTTCCTTCTCTTCCGTCTTCCACTTCAGCATCTCGCCGAGAGTGGTGGTTGAAGAAGATGACGACGATGCGGGCGACGAAGAAGATCCAGAGCCCTTATGTTCTTTCTCCGGCTTGGCTTTCTTCTGCTGCTTGTAGTCTTCCACTTCCTGGCGGCTGGCTTCCTCGCCCACCGCACGGATGCTCAAACCGATCTTCTTTTCTTCCGGCGTCATCTTCACGATCTTGAAATCGTGTTCAAAGCCGGCTTCCAGCTTCATGGGTTTACCCGTCTCGTCCGTCGCTTCGGAGTTATGGCACAGGCCCTCAATGCCTTCAGAGATCTCAACGAATGCACCGAACGCGGCCGTGCGCAGCACTTTGCCGTGCACCACGTCGCCTATGCGATGCGTCGCGAAGAACGTCTCCCAAACATCGGGCTGCAGCTGCTTGATGCCCAGTGACAGGCGGCGATTCTCCGGCTCAATAGCGAGGATCTGCGCCGTGATCTTGTCACCCTTCTTCATCACTTCTGAAGGATGCTTGATGCGCTTGGTCCAGCTCATATTGCTAACATGAACCAGGCCGTCGATGCCATCTTCAATCTCAATGAACGCGCCGAAGTCCGTCAGGTTGCGCACGCGGCCCTCCACCGTAGCGCCCACGGGATACTTATTGTGTAGCGACTCCCACGGATTGGTCTCCAGTTGCTTGAGGCCCAGTGAAATGCGGCGCTCCGTCGGGTTCACGTTAAGAACGACAGCTTCTACCTCTGTGCCCGTCTGCACCAGCTTGGAAGGGTGCTTCGTGCGCTTTGACCAACTCATCTCGCTGACGTGCACCAAGCCTTCAATGCCTTGCTCGAGTTCAATGAACGCGCCGTAATCGGTCACCGAAAGCACGCGGCCTTTCACATGCGCGCCTACTGGATACCGTTCCGCCGCATCGACCCACGGATCAGGCGAGAGCTGCTTGAAACCAAGTGAGACACGCTGTTTTTCTTTGTCGAACTTCAAAACTTTGACGTGGATCTCGTCGCCCACATGCACCAAGTCGCGCGGATGCGTCAAACGTCCCCAGCTCATATCGGTGATGTGCAGCAAGCCGTCGAGACCGCCCAGGTCAACGAACGCACCGTACTCGGTCAGGTTCTTCACTGTGCCCGTCAGCACTGCACCTTCTTCCAAGTGCTTCAGCGTCTCTTCTTTTTTGCCCGCGTTCACCTCGTCCAGGATCTCTTTGCGGCTCACCACCACGTTGCCGCGCTTCTTGTTCAGCTTAACGATGCGGACTTCAATATCTTGTCCTTTGTAAGCGTCCAAGTTGCGCACAGGTTTCGAATCCACTTGCGAGCCCGGCAAGAACGCCTTCACGCCGTGGATCTCAACGTTCAATCCGCCTTTTACCCGTTCGGTCACATGACCGGTGATGGCGCTCTTTTCGTTGTATGCCTTTTCAATGTCGTCCCAGACCTTGAGCTTTGAGGCCTTCTCATGCGACAGAAGGATGTAGCCTTCTTCGCGCTCGCCGCGATCCAGCATCACGTCAATAGAGTCGCCCGGCTTGAACTTTACGTTGCCGTCGCGGTCCGTCGCCTGCGCGATCGGTACCATGCCATCGGTCTTGTTACCGATATCCACTACAACGTGGGTTGGCGTGATGTTGATCACGGTGCCTTTGATCACGTTGTGGTCATCGGTGGGTTGTGCCGCGGCTTCGGCGATCTGTTCGGCTTCAAAATTCTCTAGGACGGATGCGAAATCTTCTGACATGTTAGGTTCGTTTTCTTTCCGGGCAGGCGCGTTCACGGCGTTCGCTTGGGCGCTCTGCTCGTTCTCTGGTTTGGGATTTTCTGGCATGGTGGTGACGTTGTTTCTGCTGGGAGTTTCGGTCGCGCTTCCACCATTAGATTCAGGTCCGGGATTTGAGGACTCGAGGTGGAGGTCGCGGGCTGTACTGTCTTTATACAACGTTAAGTTTCCTTTGCCCGCTTAGTCGCCTGCGCCTTTCGGGTACCGCTGCCTTCACGCGCTTGGAACGCATGGCGCTGGTACCTGGGGTTGGCCCGAAGAGACTAACGGAGTGGTGGCAGCAGTCTTGAGGTGTCGCCTGGGGCTGCGGAGCAGGGCAGGGTAGAACCGGAAAACAGCGGCCGGAATCCGGTGCTCGCATTGCGATTTACCGGACCCTTTGACTATACCAACCTGCCAGAAATAGTGTCAAACCGAGGACCGTCGAGAGAACGCGAACAACGCCCTCGCGCTGCACTCTCCACATTCTCCAGCTTTCCGCGAGCTCCGCATCGTATTTACTTGAGCGCGAAATCTCAGCTAGATCGCCTTACGCTCCTGGCCACCGAGCACTTCTTCTTTAACCGCTTTCACGGCGGCTTCAGCGGCTTTGCGTCCCACGTCAGCGCCGATCTGGCCGGCTTTTTCCTGGCCGATATCAGCCAGCTCAAGCGCCTTCTGGCGGGGCAGATCTGATAGTTCGCCAGCGGCCTCTGCCAAACGGCGACGCGTTTCACTACCTTCCGCCGGCGCGAAGATAAGCCCCAACCCGATACCGATCGATAATCCCAATAAGAACTTCATAATGTTTTTCTCCTCTTTCTCTACGCAAGCTAGATGCCGCTGTTCTCACGGATGTTTGCTGAGCGGTCAGGCCGCCTTTCGTATCGGCCACGAATGTTCATCGCCCTCTAGCGAGTCTGCCTTCCTTGAACTGCGCCACAGCGCCAGCGCAGCGCCCGCAATACCAATCCCTGCCGCCGCCAACAGAGGCACGTGCGTCTCTGCCCAGAGTTCCCGGCTGGTGTAACTCGCGCGGCTGTCGAATGTTCCGTGCGCGCCATGGTCGCCTGCAACCGGCTCCCACAGATTGTTCGGCCGGTTTGGGTCCTCCGGCCCATCATGCTGTTGCGACTCATATCCGTTGCGAGCCAGATAGTGATCTGCAAATGACGGCACGAGCTTGTTGCCGAAGATCGCTTTCACCGCCGACCACGCGGCGTAGTATTCCCGCCGCTTCGGATGATGCGCCGCATAATAAATGGCCCGCGCAGCCACCTCAGGCTGATAGATAGGTGGCACCGGCTGCGCCTTGTGAGGTAAACGGCTCTTCACCCATCCGAATTGCGGAGTGTTGAGTGCCGGCATCTGCACCATGGTGGTATGCACGTTGCTGCCATCGTGCAAAAGCTCAGTGCGCAGAGACGCGTGGAATCCCAAGATGGCGTGTTTGGCGCCGCAATATGCCGCCTGCAACGGGATGCTGCGATACGCCAGCGCCGAGCCAACATGCACGATCGTGCCGCGGTCCCGCGGCAGCATGCGTTTCAGTGCGGCCAGCGTTCCGTACACATAACCCAGGTACGTCACCTCGGTCACGCGCTTGAATTCGTCAGCGGTCATCTCCTTGATTGGCGAGAAGACTGACGCCATGGCATTGTTCACCCAGATGTCAATGGGACCGAAGCTGGCTTCTACCAGCGCTGCAGCTTCTTCGACGCGTCTCGCGTCGGCCACATCCACCACGAGGACCATGGCTTCGCCGCCAAGCTCCTCAACTTCCCGCTTCGCCGCTTCCAGGCCGTCTTTTCCTCGCGCTATCAGCCCGATCCGCGCACCGCGTTTCGCGAACTCTCTCCCCGTCGCGCGTCCCACACCCGCCGACGCTCCAGTGATCACCACTACTTCCCGTGCTCTTTGCGTCTCCATATCCGAATGGATGCCGCCAAGCACCGCGCCGTTTTCTCAAGCCCGTCTGATGCCGATCCATCCGCTGATGAGGACGTCATCCCTATTCCACCTTCACCTCAGGATAACTCTCTACGTATTGTTCACCGTTACATCCAAGATAGGTAACGGTGCGCGCCTCGAGATCAACCTCGTAACGAACGACGCCCGCCTTCCACGTGGACAACAGGAATTCAGGGAAGGTGCTGTTGCCGGCCTGGTCAGTCCGTAGCGCGCGGATGAGCGCGTCGCGATCGAACGTGGGAATGTCCGCTATGCCGGTCAGCAGCGGTGTGCCTTGCATCACCACCGGGCCCTCGCTGGTGAGATAAATGCTCTGGCATGAGGGCAGGTCCCAGATGTTCCTGTTCACGCCGGCGCGCCTGAGCGTCGCCGCCAGGTAAGGGAAGCCGCCCACCGCAGGACGCCCAGCCATCGCCCGCTGTTGTGCCGCCTGAAGTGTTTCTATCGCTTTGCTCATGCTGAACCCGGGCGCCTAAAACTTATTTTTCTGGCGGTACATTAGAATCACTCCTTTACGGAGCACTTTTGGCTTGATCCATCGTTTGCAAGCCACCCTATAGTTTTTCGGCCCGCCAACCGAGAAAAAAACGAAAAATCTGTAAAGGCCAGATGTGCAAGGGCTTACGGCGGCGGAGTCTGCAAAGCCCAGAAACTAAACCGGTTACATGTCAAAGCTCACATTCTAAAGAACTTGTGGGAGCGTTTTTTCTATGATTAACTTAAAGTTAATCATGTCACAAAGGCATTTCTTCTATTGTTAGAGTAGATGAGGCTCTAAGTCAAGAGGGAGCAGGAATATTTTTTGGAAGATCAGTCGCGGGTGGAGGAGGGAAATGTGTCGCGACCTGTCGAGGTTCCCACAGATTCTCGACGATGAGGCTGTCGAGAATCTATGGGGCACCCATTGTCGGAGTGTTGCGATTCTGTGGGCCACCCGCCGGGAATGGTCCAACTGTTGGTGAAATCTGTCGTGGCTTGTGAATGCTTTATCGTGCCCACCCTGTCGCCCAAGAACAAAACGCCGGGCGACAAGGGTGGGGCATGCTGCGCCCTTTAACCAGAGTTGGCCTTATTTTTTCAGCCACTCTGGTTCTGCAAAAAGAAAACCCGCCGCTGACGAGCGACGGGTTCCAACTGCTAGCTACTAACTATTGACTACTGCTTCACCGCACTCCGCGCAGAGCCAGGTCCTGATCCAGCTTGAATTTCATGACTGTCTCAGCCGGAACGTTTACCTGTTTGCCTTTGGTTAGGATCACGCCGCCTGCGCCGGCGCCTGCGCCGACTGCCGCGCCGATGGCTGCACCTTTACCGCCGCCCGCTACTGCGCCGATGATCGCGCCCAGCAGCGCGCCGCCGCCAACGTATTCGCCGGTCTTCTTGTTCGCGCCGATGCCAGTGCCGCTCTTCTGTACGTCTTCGGTGCTGGTCATCATGCGTTGTCCGTTGACCGTGACTGAGTCGAGATCAATGACCAGGTTGTTGCTGTTGCTGGCGCTGGTGTTGCCATTGTTGTTGTAGTTGCCGTTCGCGTCATGCAGAACGAGTTCCGCCTGCGAGCCGCGAGGAATGATCACGCGTCCCGAAGAATCGGTCACGTCTTCGGCTACATCCGCCGCATAACGCTGGCCGATGTACGCGTTCTTGGAGTCAATGTTCTCATCCGCGCGGATCGAGACTGTGGTGCCCGCCGGAATGACAGTTGAGTTGCCGTAGTACGAAGTCGGATAGCTATCCACTTCGAAGTCTGCACGGCATCCGTTGCTGACCCAGACTCCGCCGTTGTCATAGCCCCAAGTCTGGCCTTCGCGGCAAGCGTTGCTGCTTAGCTCGCGCTGGATGTGGACTCCGCCACGCGCGTCTGCCGCACAGTATTGGCGGTTGTTGTATCCGTTGCCGTAGGTGTTGTAACTGCCGTTGTTGGTTGATTCACAGCGGACGGTTCTGGCAGCGACGTTGCCATTGCCGTATTGTCCGCGATCGTGACGGCGTCCGTAATAGCCGCCATTGCTGCCGTACTGCCGGTTGTTGTTGTACTGGCCGTTGTTGCCGGAGGTGAATTCCGCGGAGCAACTGTTGTCAACCCAAACGCCATTGTTGTCATAGCCCCAGTTGGAGCCCTGAACGCAGCCGATGCTGCTGATCTGGCGGGTCATTTGAACGCCGTTGCGGGTATCCATCTGGCAGTAGTGCCGACGGCCGTCGTTAGAACTGCAGGTGATGCGCTGGTTATTGTTGTAATTCTGGTTGTAGCCGGAATTCTGGTTATAAGTTGAGTTGTTGTACTGGGCCGCAGCCAACTGCGGCAAGGCGCACAGCGAGAGTGTGGCCAGGGCCGTTACTAATGCACGGCGAAATGTCATGGTCTTGCTCCTTCTCTTCTTAGGGTTACATCTACTGGGTCTGAGAAAGGTTAGATGCAGGATTTCAGCCGGGATGGGCCAGCAGAGAGCCTGAAAAATGAGGGAAAGAGCGCGAATAGGTACGGCTAGGGCACTGTTAGGAGGTCTTGGCGAACCTTTGGACGGTCCAAGCGATGGGCAGACCGACGAGGAAGGTGTGACCGAATGGTCCGGTGATGTAAGTGGCGGTATCGAAATGCGGCCATCCTACTTTGGATAGCGGCATGACCACGAAGTACATAAACAGGAACACACATTCGCCAAACGCCAGGCCGCAGATGATCCAGTGAGAGGTGAGGAATCGCAGTTTGCGGCTGGCAGCGTAGTAGATCGCGGCGGCGGCGGTCGCGATAAGGAAGTGAACGCAGAGGCCGATGATGGCGGACGTCCAGCCCATCTCACG